>JACPGF010000250.1:0-19656 GCA_016182615.1 Ignavibacteriales bacterium | reverse complement strand
TGGGGTAAAACTTGTTTTATCGAATCTCTAATATTTTCCCATTTGCTAATATCTCTGCCGCCAGTATATTGTTTTCATTAAAATCTTCCGGGCGAAATGCAACCGCTTCTATTTTCGTGTTTATTCCCCACGTCAGAACGCCCACGTTAACATTATCGGTAAAGCTATTCCCGCTAAATGCGTTGGAAACCAAGGCAATATCAATATCGCTGTCTTCGTTTGCTGTTCCATTGGCATATGACCCAAATAAGTAGGCTTTTGCAAGTGAAAATTTTGCATCAACTGCTTTAAGGTATTTAGCAATTGATTGTTCTATCTGGGAAGCTGTTTCAATAACCATTCTCTTAAATCACTTACTTTGTTAATTCTTTCTGTGGTAAAGTCCTTAGTTGCCGTCTTATAAAGCTGAAATTTTACATCCGGGTAACGGGTATCAAGTTGAAATTGGTTTAATTCCTCCAATAATTTTATTTGATCTGAAGAAACTTCAAGTGCAGCCAATTATGCAAGCCGCGCTAAATTGTGAGATTTTGCAGGGAAAATATTGGTTTTTTCAACAACCTGTGCTTCAATAGTTTCTCAATTGTCAGGTGACAGATAAATAAACAATAATGAAAATTTTTGTTCGACTCATAGAGGTCATTAGCTGTCTGCCAATCCATCGCTGACGCTGTCATCCAATAATCTATTTGTTGTACTTTATCCATATCATCAAAGTAATAAAATAATCGGAACTTGTCAAATTCACCTGAAGCGTTTCAAGAATCCAAATGGGTTGAAACCATGTAATACAAATAGTTCTAATTAAATGGGATGTTTTCTGTTGGAAGTTCACGTACCCTCATGCAAATGGTAGCATAACTGAGAGCTGCCCGAATATCTTCCAGCTTCAGTTCAGGATGCTCCTCGATGATCTTTTGCTCACTGCAGCCTTCAGCAAGCATGGCAAGAATCGTGTCCACAGGCATACGTAAATTACGAATACAAGCTACACCTCCCATAATTTCGGGATTGACGGTGATACGATTAATATCTCCATTGTTTTTCCTAAGATAGTCGCATGAAAGATACAAAAAAAGAATCAAAAATGAAGCGCCAAATTTAAATGGTGTGTTTTGACAGTGGCATCACTTCGTGAGGAAAGAACACTTTCAAGAAGAAATGGCTTTAGCTACTTCATTCTACAATTAATTAGTGAATGTTTTTATTAATGGATCCACCTAAGCGATAGTTTTGCGCTACAGGAAACAAAATTTAGAACGTAATAGAGCCAATATTTATGTGCTAAAGTGTAAGGTGTTATAAAAATAAAAAAGGCTTCCTTTGTAAGGCAGCCTTTTTTTTACAAATACAAAATTTATTCTTCGAGTTTTAACTCGATTAATTTCGAGGTAACGCCCGGCAGTACCGAAACTTTACGCGTCAGTTCCTGCTTCTGTTCTTCGGTGCCATGCAGTTCAAGGATAAGCAGTCCCTCGTCAGAACAGTTTTCCATGATGCCGTCGTGTATGCCCAGACGGGTTTTAATGATGCATCCCCATGCTGTTAATATTTGCTGAACTTTTACTGCCGACTCGGCGCGTTTACCGACAAGGATTAATAATATGGTCTTCACACCTGTACCTGTTTAATTATTGGATAATACAAAACAGCGGCTCTAAGAAAGCCGCTGTTTATTTTGTTACACTGTATTAAAACTGGAAGCAATACCATCTAATGCCTGCGAGCGGGCACGGATTTCGTTGAGCTTCTGAATAATTTTCAGAACTTCAACACGGCGTGTCTCCATAAGCTCGTTTAAAAAAACCTTCACCTCAGGCGTTGCGCATTGGTCTATAACCGATTCGTAAAACTTGACAGAGGTTGTTTCTTTCCGCAATGCTTCATTCAACATCGAGCAGGTGTTTCTGCAATTTTGTCCGCAATGAAAATCATTCTCCGGCATAGATGTCTCTTTCCTGTTAAAATTAAATGGTTAGATGGAGCTGCTGCAGAGCTAATTCTTTACCACGCAAAATAGCCTGCTCGTTTAATGGAATTAAATGGTGATGCCTTTCAGGTAATACTTTTTTTAATGCTTTCAGCACAGAATCCATTGTCACGATTGGCTTTACTTCAAGAAACGCGCCCAGCATAATCATGTTGGCTACCTGTTTCTTTTTCATCAGTTCAGCCTCGTGGATTGCCGCGATTTTGATAATTGTTATATCATCCCGTGTCGGGGGATAAACAACGGTTGATTCCTCGTAAAACAGGAAACCGTTTTTCTTAATTGCCGGTTCAAATTTTTCCATCGAAGGCTGATTGAGGATAATACCTGAATCGAACTTGGTTATAATAGGGCTGCTTACCCTGCGGTCCGAAACGATAACGATACAATTTGCCGTACCGCCGCGCATTTCGGGTCCGTAAGAGGGCATCCATGTGGTTTCTTTATTGTCAATAATAGCGGCATACGAGAGCACCTGACCCATAGAAAGGACACCCTGTCCGCCGAATCCTGCAAGAATTATTTCATCGGAATGGTACATAATTATTCTCCTTGTCCTTCTTTTACCGGAACTTTAATATCACCAAGAGGATACATGGTCAGCATGTTAGCTTCCAACCATTTATTAGAGTCCACGGGATTCATTTTCCAACCCGAGGGGCAGTTAGAAACAATTTCGATGAAACACGTTCCGCGTTTCAGTTTCTGGTATTCAAAACCAAGCTTAATGGCTTTTTTTGCCTTGCGGACACTATTAGGTGTATGCACTGCCTGACGGGTAACATAGTAAGCACCCGGCAGCATAGCGAGCATTTCGGTAATCTTTAACGGGAAACCGGCCCATTCCGTGCTTCTGCCGTAAGGAGAAGTGGAGGTAACCATGTTTGCCAAAGTTGTCGGAGCCATCTGCCCGCCGGTCATACCGTAAATACCATTGTTGATAAAGATCATCAGGATGTTTTCACCGCGGTTAACGGTGTGTATGGTTTCTGCTGTACCAATAGCGGCAAGGTCGCCATCGCCCTGATAGGAGAAAACATATTTATCGGGTAATACGCGCTTAACACCGGTGGCAACAGCACTGGCACGGCCGTGAGCCGCTTCCTGCATGTCGATGTTCATGTAATGATACGCAAATACCGAGCAGCCAACAGGGGCAACGCCAATGGTTTCTTCCTGTATCCCTAACTCGGCGATAACTTCCATGAGCAGGCGGTGGGCAACACCGTGCCCGCATCCCGGGCAATAGTGAAAACGGGTGTCGGTTAACGTATCAGGTTTATTGTAAACACAATCAAAACCTTCTTGTACTTCGGGGGTTAAAACTTCTGTTTCCATGATAAACCTCTTTAATTCTGATAACTGAGCACTTGCTCAGAAATTTGTTCAATTTCGTGTAAAATTTCTTCCGGTGAAGGAATGATACCGCCCATGCGGCCTTTAAAGTACACCGGTTTTTTACCGTTAACTGCAAGGCGTACATCTTCAACCATTTGTCCTGCGTTCATTTCAACATCAAGGAAAACTTTAGCGGTTTCGGCTATTTCAGCAATCTTCTTTTCAGGGAACGGGAACAAGGTAATCGGACGCAACAATCCTGCTTTTATGCCTTGCTCGCGGGCCAAGTCAACGGCTTTTTGGCAGATACGTGAAGAAAGGCCAAACGCTGTTAGTACAATATCAGCATCTTCAGTCTGATAGTCTTCGTAACGGACTTCTTCTTTCTGCAATTGCTTATATTTTGCCTGAAGGGTATGGTTAATCATTTCCATTTTTTCCGGTTCGATATACAGCGATGTGATAACATTCGGGGGTCGGTTCGCGGGTTTGCCTGTTGCAGCCCATGCCGGTACAGTATGGGGCAGAGAGCCTTCGGGCAGGAGGGCAACTTTTTCCATCATCTGGCCAAGAGCGCCATCGGAAAGAATCATCGCCGGGCCGCGGAATTTTTCAGCAAGCTTAAAACCGTCAAAAACAAAATCTGCCATTTCCTGAACGGAGTTAGGTGCAAGGACGATGAGCTTGTAGTCGCCATGCCCGCCGCCTTTTACGGCCTGGAAATAATCGCCTTGCGAGGGCTGTATGGTGCCCAATCCCGGACCGCCGCGAACGATATTAGCTAGCAGGCAGGGTAGTTCGGCAGCAGCAATATAGGAGATGCCTTCCTGCATTAAACTCATCCCCGGGCTGGAGGATGATGTCATTACACGGGCACCTGAACCGGCAGCGCCGTATATCATGTTAATAGCAGCCACTTCACTTTCGGCTTGTAATACCTTAAAATTTCTTTTCGGCATTTGCTCGAAGAGATATTCCATGACTTCCGATTGCGGAGTTATTGGATAGCCAAAATAGGCTTTCATTCCGGCACGGATAGCGGCTTCCGCCATTGCTTCGTTGCCCTTCATCAATCTAATTTCACGTTCCATAATTTCCTCCTACACCGCCTTCTTTGCTTTTGCAGCACGGTAAACCATAATAGCAGCATCAGGGCATACTAAAGCACAGTTTGTGCATCCTGTACAGTTGTCCTCTTTTAGTTCGGCGTAACGGTAACCACGGTGGTTTATGCTTTGCGAAAGGATTAAGCTGCCTTGCGGGCAGGCTTCTATGCAAAGTTCACAGCCCTTGCATATCTCCTTATCAATCGCAATATATCCTTTTATCATAAAAAAAACTCACTTTTTATATACATTTGCTCTCTCATACCCAAACTACGTGCCAAATGAAATGGGACGGATTCCCCTGTTTAAGCTTTAATTTAAGGGTGCGTTTATCATTCCTAAGAAGTTTTAATTTTCTAATTTTCCAACAAATGAGAAGGGGGGGAGCAGTTATGAGTTATGAATTTTGAATTATGAGTTCGGAATTGCGCGGATTGGTTGAATGCAACTCTTCTGGTGTTAATTCTTCAAAGGGTGTCGGGAATTGGAAAATTATGCAGTTTTTTCATGCAATGACTCACGTTGATATCTTCCCCTAACAAACGGAAAGGGAACCGGTGAAGACCCCGGTGCACTTGTATCATATTGTTATTAAATCAGTTACAGCTATAAAAGCTGCTCATGTATTCTATTAAGTCATTCGGATTTCCAGCGCCGTTCTTATTTTAGGACTTTGCACTTTTTTCACGTACTTTGAGCATAACTACTCGTTTGAGAATTAAATACACGGCATAATCTTAGGCTAAATATTTTACTTGTTTTTAAGTCCCTGCCTGATAAAATCAGGTGCGCCCAGCATGGGCATTAACTCAGGGATACAAGTCCAAACGAACCCTGATAGTGGGAATCGTTAGTATAGACGACTGTGCCCATCGCGGAGTGACCCTGCCTTTTACTCGATTCCTAACTTAGTTTTCCGGACTCTTAAAAATTGTAGTCGGAAAATCTTTACCGGTGTTTTAACTTTTAAATTTATCCCATAAAATCCATTTTCACATCAAATAGTAAAAACTCGGCTTTTTCACTGCTGGTAATGGTAATACCTGTTTCATTTTCTACAAGAATCGCATCACCTGCAGACGCTTTTGTTCCACCAATGTTTACCGTACCGTATACCACATGTAAATAAATTCCTCTGCCCGGTAAAATTTTATGCACGATTTGCTTGCCAGTTTCCATAACAGAAACATACATGTAGGCATCCTGACTGATATATACAGCTTCATCGGCACCATCGGGTGCTGCGATTTTGTACAGTACATTCAGTTTATCCTCTTCCGAGAATTTTTTCATCTCGTAATAGGGCAGCAGTCCTTTTTGATTCGGTATTATCCATGTCTGGAAAAGCTTCACTTCGTGCTCTTGCGAAGGGTTCATCTCCGAATGCATGATGCCTTTTCCGGCACTCATCTTTTGCACTTCGTTCCGGCGGATAATTTCACGGTTTCCCATGCTGTCCTGATGCTCTATTTCGCCAGCGGTAACATAGGTGATAATTTCCATGTCTTTATGCGGGTGCATGCCAAACCCATTTCCTGCAGCAACCGTATCATCATTTAACACACGCAGCGGACCGAAGTGTATCATATCGGGATTGTAATACTCGCCGAATGAAAAACTATGAAATGTATTTAGCCATTCCCATGCTGCATGCCCGCGCGATTCGTTTTTTTTCAGTTTAATCATTTTTGACCTCTTTTGGTTTCATTTTATTGTAGTAACACAAAATTTTTAACATTTGTCTTTGTTTTTAATATTCAACTCCTGAAGGAGTTGGAAACTATTTTGTAATTTTTCTTTCTACAAAAATTCAACTCCTACCGGAGTTGGAACTTCTCTATAACTTTTTCTTTCTCGGAAAATTCAACTTCTGACGGAGTTGAGTAAACAGCATCGCATTGGCCGGAACAAATTAAAGCCACTGCCGGGTTTATTGTAATTTATTATACTTCTAATGCCCCGAATGGGGCTAAATCTGAGTAACCGCGGGTTCCTTACCCGCGGAACACAACATACATAGTAACCGTCCCCGAATGGGGGCGAACCTTGTGTCAATAAATAGATACCTTTCACCGTTCTCCTTCTACAGAAATTGCCATCCCAAGCTTTTTGAGGAGCACGCTGAGTTGTTCTATCTCTTGTTCATCCAGTACACTGATTATCTTTTCCATATCCTGCGCGTGCACGGGAAAAATGTCGTCAAACAGAGCCTGCCCTTTTTCGGTAAGCCCGATAAGGAGTGCCCGCCGGTCGGTTGCATCTGCCATGCGTTTCACGTAGCCCAGTTTCTCAAGATTATCGAGAATAAGGGTCATGTTACCGCCTGACATAAGCTGTTTCTGGCAGATATTGCCTACATTCATCGGCCCTAAATGACCAAGTGTTTCGATGACACCGAACTGTGAGACGGTTAATCCGAACTTTTTAATGCTTTCGGCAGACTTTTTTGCTACTGTTGAATAGGCCCGTACAAGTTTTACCCACAAGGATAAGGCTGCATCAATCTTTTTTCCGTATTTTTCAGTTGTTTTCAATAGAGTTATTGTTTGTTAATTAGCAATATTTCGACTTCAAATTATTTAATTTTAGTATTATTTGCAACAACAGAAGTTAACAAGTAGTTACCTTCTTAAAGAAAAACTTAAAGAGTTTTTCGGGTTCACCTCCTTCCGTGAGCATCAGGTGGATATTATACAGGCTATCCTGGCAAAAAAAAACGTACTCGCGGTTCTACCCACCTCAGCGGGTAAATCGCTCTGTTATCAACTGCCGGCATTAATGGCGGAAAAGTTTTCCATTGTTATTTCACCCCTGATCGCGTTGATGAAAGACCAAGTTGACAACCTGAATAAAGTGGAAGAATACGCGGGATTTATCAACAGTGCAATGGATTTCAGGGATATTGAAGGTGTATTCCGCAAAATCGGGGATGGCTCGATAAAACTGCTGTATGTTGCGCCTGAACGGCTTGCCAACCTTACTTTTGCCGAGCGGATTAAACAGTTGCAGCCGGATTATCTCTTTATCGATGAAGCGCATTGTATCAGCGAGTGGGGGCATAATTTCAGGCCGTCGTACCGGAAGATTAAAGAGTTTATCGAGTTTACCGGCGTGCAGCACATCTCGGCATTTACCGCTACGGCCACCCCCGAAGTCGTCCTCGATATAATTAATCAGGTGCCGCTTAAAGACCCGGCTAAGTTTGTAAAAGGTTTCGAAAGAAAAAATCTGGAAATTGCAATTTATAAAGATGCCCATAAAAGGGGAAAACTGCTTGAAATTATCCAAAAACACGAAACCCCGGCAATCATTTATACTTCATCGCGTAAAACCGCGGAGGAAATAAACGAATTTCTCGGATTAAATGGCCTTAAATGCAATTTCTACCATGCAGGGCAGGATACTATAATCCGCCGCCATGTGCAGAACGCGTTTATCGAGGGAAGGCTGCCGGTAATTGTTGCAACAAATGCATTTGGTATGGGAATCGACAAAAAAGATATCCGGCTGGTTTTACATTACAATATGCCGGGTAGTTTAGAAAATTATTATCAGGAAATCGGCCGTGCCGGAAGAGACGGGAAAATGTCACGTGCCGTTCTTTTGTATGATAGAAAAGACGAAGAAATCCACCGGTATTTTATATCGACATCATACCCGCAGAAAGAGTTTATCAAGCAGCTTTACAATGCTATCTGCGATTATGGAAAAGTGGCAATCGGCAGTATTGCCCACGAGGAGATACTGCTCAATTACGACTATCTGCGCGTCGCGCTCAAACAGGAAACCATCGCGAAGGCTCTCGTGCACGCGGCTATCCGCCTGCTTGAAGATGCGGGGCAAATCCGTTTAATCTCCGAGCTTGCAAAAAAAGTATCCATACAGTTCAGTGTCCCGACCAACACTCTTAAAAATTTTATAAAAACAACCCCCGACCATCTGAAAAAGCTGGTGCTGCTGCAGGTTTTACGGCTATACGGCGGCAGGCCTTTTAACGAGCGCACATTTATAACCTTTGCCGAATTGGCTGCATCGTGTGATATTACGGAAAGAGAAACCGACCGGCTTTTATATGAAATCGCCGATGCAGGATTGCTCTCGTACAATAAGCCATCCTTAGGCAACGATGCCGTTATCATGCTCGCCCCGAGAATTTCGGCGGAGCGCTTACCGGTTGATTACCGGAAAATCAATGAAACATTTCTCCATGCCCATAAAAAGCTGGGAGAGATGACCAATTTTGTTTTTTCCTCAGAATGCAGATTTAAAAACATATTGCAGTATTTTGGCGAGGATAGAAGCGACTACCGGTGCGGCATTTGCGACAATTGCAACACGCTCGCACATAGCAGCGATGATACGACAAAGTATATCGAAGAGATACTCTTGAGAGCCATATACCGGTTTGAAGAGGGATTAAAACAGGAGAACCTTATTCACCTCGCGCGCGGGTCTTCCAAATCAGTCAACTACAAGCAGAACCCCTGTTATGGTATTTTAAAGCCCTATCTTACTGCTGAAATCAGCACCGTCATTCATGGTATGCTTGGTANNNNTACTTAAAAACTCGTACCAAAAGCAGAACCGGCTGATGATAACCAACAAGGGCCTTGAATTTTTAAAAGAGCACGGCCTTGTTGAAGAAAAGAAACCGGTGGTTGACTATGAACAGAATCTTGAGCTGTTCCACATGCTTAAAGAGGTACGTGCGAAAACCGCAGCAAAATTTAATCAACAGCCTTTTCTTATCTGCCCGGATGAGACGATTCGCGAAATCATCAGCCGCAAGCCTGACACGAAATTTACCTTGATGGGGATTCCCGGATTTACGGAAAGAATGTATAACAAGATTGGTGAAGATATTCTCAAGACAATAGAAGAGTTTTCGCTGCTCTATGGCAATGATGGTAAACGGGTTAACAAGGAAAACGCGTTGGCAAGCGAACTTGAGCCAGTACTCAAGATGGTTAAAGAGGGCTACTCCATGCAGGAAATTGCAAAACTGACAAAAACAGCCGAGGCAATTACCGCTATGCAGATTGAAACCATTATCGAATTCGTGACGGATGTGGATTTTTCGAAGGTTGTGGACAGCAAACTGAAAACTGCAATTGCTCCGTACTATAAAAGGGGCATCAGGGAAATGAAAGAATTAAAAAAACTTTTAAATGACGCCTATTCATTTCCCGAATTGCGTATTGCCCTGGCACTGTTAAAAGTTAGTGTGTAGGCTTCTCGTGAACCACGTGCCCTGCATTAACTGCAGCTGGCGGCGGTGTTGTAGCAGGGGCAGTTACCGGAGCCTTGAACCGGGCCCGTTTTGTCACCTCTTCGTTTACTTTTTCGAAAAACTTTTCCCATAGCTTAGGTTCCTGACTCATTTCCTGCAAGGTGTTTTGCACCTGTTCTTCGGTAACCATGTATTTTTTGTTTAATGCAGCGATAATTTTTTTAGACGACTGTGTGTCAGTCCCTAAACTATCCTGCATGGAAAGCATATCAATATAGTAGAAAACAAATTTTTCCTGAGGCACAGTTGGCTTCTTAAAAAAACTACACCCCTGCAACAATGCTAACAGAGCCACGGCACAAAAACCGGAAACAATATAAAAACGCATCTTGTATGATTGTTTAAACTGCATGCTTTATTTCATTCTCTTACTTGCTTCAAAAAGTATTTTCTTTTCACGTTCGGTCAGGCCTTTGTATCCAAACTGGCTTATTTTATCGAGGATGCGGTCAATTTCTTCTTGAGTAATCACATCATCCTCTTTAACATCATAGTAATTAGCATCCTGTACCGGAGGTTCTTCTTCACGCGGTTTGGGCTGAAAAAACGATTGCCTGCTGCCGGAAGATGAGGTGAAATCTTTAAATGGATTTCCACCGCCGGGTTTTGTCCCAAAAAGACTACTGAATGAAAAAGTGGTGTTCTTATCCATCAGCATATAAATCAGGCCGGTTACACCGCCGCCGATATGAGCAAGGTAAGCCACTCCGCTGCCATCATCACCCAAACCGAAGATATTCAGCAGTATCATCCCAAGAATAAGATACTTGGCTTTTACGGGGATAAAAAAGTAAATATAGATGTAACGGTCGGGGTATAGCAAACCGAAGGCAAGCATAACGCCAAAAATGGCTCCCGAAGCGCCGATAGTGGGGGCGCCGATACCATTAATTACCGGGCTTAAAAACAGCTGCGCGAGCCCGCCGCCAACACCACAGAGCAGATAAAAGATAAGAAACTTTTTTGACCCCCAATAGTTTTCTATCTCGATACCAAACATCCATAACGAGAACATGTTAAACAGGATGTGGCTGAAACTGCCATGTAAAAACTGATATGTAATAGGCTGCCATAATTGGAAATGCCCTGAATCTATGGGCATAAGCGCGAAATACTGCAGAATAACACTGTATGCCGGTACACCGCTTACCAGAATATTCCTCATAACCATCTGCAGGAAAAATACCGCAGCGTTGATTATCATTAAATTTTTTATTACCGGGGGAAAGAAGCTAAAACCTCCAAAACCGCCGGGTCTGTAATAATTATTTGCCATAGTCCTATTTTAAAAATCTTCTAATATCGTAACAAAGCTGTCACTGAAAAAGTTTAGCTTTAAAGCCAAACAATCATTTATTAATATACTAAAAAAGTTGCATATCAGTATGTTAGACGGAAATAACCCGTTAATAGTTTTTTTTTAATAAAAGCGCAGGATTTTTTCATGCAATCCGTCTTACTAAGTATGAAACAAAAAAATTAATCAATGGACAACACACTACATACAAGGGCACTGCAAGGTGAGGAAAACGCATTCAGGGAAATTGTGGATACTCATCAAGTGATGGTACGCAGTATCACGCGGAAATTCGGGCTTAGCCTGGAAGACGCGGAGGACATTGCCCAAATAGTGTTTTTAGATGTTTTTAAAAACCTGCATACTTTCCGCGGGAGCGCAAAACTTTCGACTTGGATATACAGGATTACTTTAACAAAGTGCATTGATTTTACCAGAAAACAGAAGCGAAGGTCTAAAATTCTACAGATAAAAGATTTTTTTTCGCTCTCCGGTAACGAAAATGAATACAAAGACACGGCACAGGCCCCTGACAAACAGTTCGTGGCAAATGAGCAGAAGAACATCCTGTATAACGCACTGGCAAAACTCCCGGATAGTCAACGCTCAGCATTATTGCTCAGCAAGATTGAGGGCCTGAGCCAGCAAGAGATAGCCGATACACTTGGCACAACAATTCCGGCTGTTGAATCGTTATTGCATCGTGCAAAAACAACATTACGGAAAACATTACAACAAAATGAGTTTAAAGATTAAACATGGTAATTGTATGAAAAAAAGAAAATACGATTCGGATAAAATACTTTCACAGCTTGATGAAAAAATTGATGTGGAATTTGACCCGTTCCTTGCCTCTAAAGTACTGCATCTGCACAAGATGCAGGCAAAGAGCAAGGTCATAAACAGCGGTTTCCGGGTTACCCTTGCCGGGTTTGCGATTCTGTTGCTTTTGTTTATGAATGGATTTTCCCTGCTTAAGGAATATCAATCTGTTTCACAGTCGTCCGAAGCCCGGCTTGCCACGGTTAAGCAATTATCGGCAGCCTATTTTTCAAATAATGAATGAGTATTCTATGGATATCATACAAAAAAATAAAGTACTAGTGTGGACGATTGTGGTCCTGATACTTTTAAACCTTATGAGCATTGGCACTTTTTGGTTCGGTTTCCTCAGGCACAGCCCTCCTGAAAGGGATATGCGTTTTCATGGTCCCGAGGAAATGATGATGCGGGAAATTGGGTTAAGTGAAGAACAGGCACTGTCTTTTAAAAAAGAACAGCAGAATCATTTCGAGTCTGTCAGATCGATCATGGACAGTGTCCGCAGCATCAAACGGGAAGTTTTTGCACTGCTCATCGCGCACCCGGATGATTCGGTAAAAGTTGCAATACTTTTACAGCGTTCCGCAGATTTTTTAATAGAAGCTGACCGTTTACGGTATCAGCATTTTATAGCACTAAGAAAGCTATGCAAACCAGAGCAGCTAAAAGCTTTCGACAGGTTTTTCCTAGACATGGTGGACAATATGCCGCCGCCAAAACCCGGGATATTTAACGGAAAAAAATTTCAATAATCAGCAACAAAAATAAAGGAATATGTATGCGCAAATTATTTTTAACCCTTATCGTTGTTGGATGCGCTCTACTTGCAAATGCGCAAACCGGCAAACATGAAGGAAAAGACGTGAAACAGGGAATGCCTGACGGACATCCGGAATGTGTTACACCGCATGGCCACCCGGGAATGCCGCCTCAACCGCTTGGCGACCTGACCAAAGAGCAGCATGAACAGATGAAGGCATTGGATATCGAGTTCAGAAAAAGTGTTCTGCCCTTAGAAAATAAAATTGGAGAGGCTGAAGCGAAACTCCGCACTGAATCAACAAAAGACAATCCGGATATATCAGTACTTGATAAATTGATAGACGAAATTACAGCACAGCACAATGCAATTCAGAAGGCTGAAATGCGGCACAAACAAAACATCCGTAAATTATTAACGGTTGAACAGCGCCTGCAGTTTGATTCAGCACCGCATGGCAAACAAAAGCCGCCGATGATGCCGGGCATGCCGCCTCCACCTCAGGCACCGCCAGCACCTGAAAAATAGTTCTCATATACACATAACGCCCCGAACCATGCAGACAACTCTACAAGACGTCTGCATGTTTTTTGTAATACTGCTTCAGTTGAAAGAAGAAAAACTGCTGTTTCTTCCGGTTTTATTGAGTTGGGATGCAAACAGAAGATGATTGGTGCCGTTTTTCACGTTTAAACAGTACATTTTTTTTCGGTACTGTAAATTGTTCAACCAAAGTTGATAGGAGATTCGCCAAAAATTAAAGAAAGAATGCAGGTTGTCAGGTTATTCGAAAAACAGGTTCTTGGAAACCTACCAACATCTTCGTTGTAAAAAAATCTGACAGCCAACAACAAATCCAGATTGCTCCATTGAACCCGGCACTATTACACCTTTATTGTTTTCCCGGTGGCATACAATATCTTGTCAATATAGTATTTGTACTTATCAAGTTTTTTTAGCTCATCTGTCAATTCCTTAGATAGCAACCACTTTTTATAAGCTAAAATCAATTCCTTATGTTGGAGTTTTAGTTCATATAGTTTTCTATACTCAGTTATTTTATCAGGATCACTCGTTTGGCTAATCGCCCAAGCACGAATCACGTGTCGATCAATGATTGGCTCTTATGCAGTATTTGTTAGATACCGACCGAACTGATAAAAAACTAATGCTTTTGAGTAATTTTCATTTTTATCACCAACGTCAATAATTCCTTTTACTATGTGTTTAATTTTAACAGTGTCTCCATTTTTCCAAACAGCTGCATAGAGTAGTTTTGCAAGGGGATCTTTTATTTTTGATGTAATATCTCTCGAAAAGGAAAAATCTGTACCATTAAGCAGTTCGTCTTTGACTAATTGCTCAATTTCATTTGTACTTATTGAAAATTCTATTGAAGGATATCCAATAGTTTTCATTATCTTTGATTTTTCATGCATTTTTTCAGTTTGCATTAAATCCTCTATAGTTTTAGAGCCTTGGATTTGGGCGAATACTTCATTAGTAAATTCTTTTGCTTCTTTATTGGTCATTCTTTTCGCTTTCATTTTTTTTCTTCCTGTGATAAGTAGTAATTAAAATGTTACAATTGATTTAGAACTTAGTTCCTTTGGAATTTTCGAGCCCTTAACAAACGTTCTTTTTTGAGATTCTATTGTTATATTTACTTTTATGAAAATTAAAGGAATTTAATTAGTCAGTATAACAAAAGAAGAAAAAATGACAACTATTGCATAAATTGAAAATCCGTATTTTGAGTATATAATAATAAACCATCAAAATTTTACAGATAAAATGCGTCCCGACAAACAACAACTGCTCCGTGCCCTTAGGTGCCAGCCGACAGATTTTATTCCATTAGTTGAACTTGGCGTACACCCGAAAATCAAAGAAGCTCTTTTAAAAAGGCCGCTGCTGTCGTTAAACGATGAAGTGGATTTTTGGCAGCTAGCCGGTTATGATTACGTAAAGCTCCAGCCCAAAGTGCAGTATGCTGTTGGAACTATACCCGCGGCTATTCCCGGCGACCGTGCTGATACAAGGAACTGGGCTCCGGAAGGGGCAGGCCTCATTACCGATGAAGCAACTCTCGAAAACTTTAGTTTCCCCAAATCCGCGGACATCAGTTACACACCATTCGAGAAAATCGGTGAATTGCTCCCCGAAGGAATGGGAGTTATCGGCCAATACGGCGATATTTTTACCATGACCTGGGAATTGATGGGTTTTGAAAATTTTGCCTTTGCATTATACGAGAACCCGGATTTGGTTATGGCGATTAATAATAGATTGGGAGAAACCATACTTAGCATGTTCAGTTATTTTTGCAGGAATGACATTGTTGATGCAATTTGGTACAGTGATGATATTGCATATAATAACGGGCTCATGGTCTCACCCGATGTTTTGGAAATGCTGTTTTTCCCCTGGCTTGAAAAAATTGGGGATATGGCAAAAGCATGTAACAAGCCGTTCATCTATCACTCGGATGGAGATCTTACTGCTGTGCTGCAAAAAATTATCGACTGCGGTGTGACGGCATTACATCCCATTGAACCAAAGGCATTGGAGATAACGCGGGTAAAAGAAATAGTGCAAAACAAACTGTGCCTTATCGGCAACTTCGATGTCGATATACTCTCACGCGGGACCACTGAACAAATTAGAGCATTGATAAATGAAACACTGCAGAAAATGAGCAGCTACACTGGTTATTGCGCGGGTTCGGGGAACAGCATTCCCGATTATGTGCCGTTGGAAAATTATCTTGCCATGATTGATGAGGTAAAGAAGTTTAGAAAGTAGGGTTGAGTTACTTTTATTTTTGAGTGCCATTTATGGCGCTTTCTCTATACCAGACCCGTCGTTCACGGCGGGGTAGGGATATGCAAAACCTCCGTTTTTTTTAAGTTGCCTTTTATTGCTTCATCGGCCTGAAGGCCGACGCTGGATTTGAAAAAGCCCCATCGAATGGGGCTCAATTTGCATGGTCTTTTCACTACTTACGGTTTTGGTATTTGTGGCCTTTTTTATGAGCGCCATTTATGGCGCTTTCTCTATACCAGACCCGTCGTTCACGGCGGGGAAGGGATATACAAAACCTCAGTTTTTTAAAGTTGCCTTTTATTGCTTCATCGGCCTGAAGGCCGGCGCTGGATTTGGGAAAGCCCCATCGAATGGGGCTCAATTATAACCGATATGGGCATCATTTTAGAAAACTGATACCCATATTGATGTGGCTACTAATTGCTCTGGTAATAGTTTCCAACCTTGGGGAGTGATATAAAAACAATCAATCTATCCAAATTTTCCCCATTCATTCTGATTTTTCCGTAATTTTGCAGTACATTTTTATTGATAATAATTACTCCTGCAATGAAGGAACTATCTGACATTAAGGGCTGCGTTATTTTTCAGCACACACAAGTCTGCTCTAAACAACTGCATCAACCTTTCATTTCTTATAAGGCATGACCCCATGGAAAAGCGATACCATACCTTAACCATCAGTGTATTCCAGCGTGATTCCGCCTATCAGAAAGTCGGTGAGATACTTCACCAGTTTGCCGACCGCATATTACTCCGCACCGGTTACCCCATCAAGGAAAAGAATTTTGCGATTATTTTTCTTATCGTTGAGATGTCAACCGATGAATTAGGCGCGTTAAGCGGTAAACTGGGACAATTGAAGGATGTAAAAGTAAGTACAACAACCGTCAAACTATAAGAAAGAAACATTATGAAAGCGTTATTTACGGCATTGATAGCTGTCATCACGTTGCACATGGGACTTTTTGCGCAAACAAGAATCCTGTCAGGAACAATAACAGACAAAGAAAAAGGCAGCCCGGTTGCCGATGTAAATGTAACTTTAGTAGAACTAGGAATTTTTACCCGCAGTATGGAAGATGGAACATTTTCCTTCGCGATTTCCACTGTAAAACCACTCCAAATCCGTTTTGAAAAACTTGGATACCGCCCTTTATCATTAAAAACCGAATCAGGTGTAAACACGGTGAACGTGCAACTGCAACAGGCTGATATATCCTTGGGAGAAGTGATTGTCAGCAGCACCAAATATGGCGAATTACTCAGGGAAACCCCAATCCCTATGGAGATGGTAAACCGTGAAAAAATTGATGCAAATCCCGCAATTGGTGTTTCAGATGCTATCCGGACACAGCCTGGTATTGCTCTCGTCCGTGACGGTATGTGGGGCACCGACATCAATATACGCGGTTTAAGCCGCCAGAATGTTGTTACCCTTGTTGACGGCAACCGCGTAGAAACTGCCTCGAACCACGCGGCGAGCCTTTCATTAGTCGATATCATGGATGTGGAAAACATTGAAGTGATTAAAGGCGGCATCTCCTCGCTCTACGGTACCGGTGCCACCGGTGGCGTCGTTTCAATAACGACCCGAACCCCAAAGTTTACCGATCATTTTACTATTAAAGGAAACCTGAGCAGTGCTTTTAATTCGGCGAATAACGGCGGTGCAGGCTATTTGTCTCTTGTTGCATCGGATGCAGTGTGGTATGCCAAAGCAGCCGTTACTGCGCGCTCTGCTGAAAATGTCAGGACACCTTCCGGTATATTAAAAAACAGCTATTTCAGGGATAAAAATTATTCAGCCACAGCAGGCGTGCAGCCGTTTGAAGGGCATCAGCTTGTTCTGAGTTTTCAGAAGTTTGATGGTGAGGATATTGGTATTCCCGGCGGCAGGTCATTCCCCGCGACTGCTCTTGCGAGATATACCGAAGCCAGCCGTGAGATGTATAGCATTGAATATAAAATCCGTGACTTATTCCCTGCCTTGGTAAACACCTCGGTAAAATATTTTGATCAAAAAATCACCCGTGCCGTTGAATTAAAACCAACCGCGGCTCAAACCCTTGCACCATCGGCAGACCATAAAACCAAAGGCATGCAATTGCAAACCAACTGGTTAGTAAGCAACAATTCGCGATTAGTTGGTGGTGTTGACTACTGGCAGCGTACATACAACGGTTTCAGAACCACTACCGCAAAAAGTGGAACGGTAACAAAAATCACTGTTGATTTGCCGGTACCAAACTCAACCTATAAAAGCCTCGGCTTTTATGCACAGGAAGATATCCGCCTGTTCGAAAACAAGCTCAGGCTTACATTTGGCGCCCGTTATGATTTTATTAATATCAGTAATGATTCTGTCAGGAATCCACTTTATATAATTACCAACGATACAATCAATAATAATCCCCCCAAAAATGCACAATCTTCATTTATTGCAAGCAAGGATGACGACAAATCATGGAGTGCAAATTTCGGTGCGATGTATCAACTCTTCACGGATTTTGATGTAACTTTCAATCTCAGCCATGCTTTCCGCTCACCGGTGCTTGAAGAACGTTTTCAATATATTTTTCTCGGTGGAGATGTCTTCCTCGGTAACCCTGCTCTTAATCCCGAAATCGGTAATTTCTTTGATGTTGGCTTGCGCTACTGGAAGAGTGATTTGACGGTTAAAGCGAATGCTTTTTATAATACTTTTACTGATCTGGTAGTAGATAAAGCCGTTATTAAAGACAGTCTCTATCAAAAAGCAAATATCGGCAAAGCTGCACTGTATGGCTTTGATGCAAGTGTTGAGTATCTTTTCATCAGCCGCCTGAGCATCTATTCCACGGCCTCCTATGTGCGCGGCGAGGACACGAAAAACTCAGCTAACCTGCCGCAGGTACCACCGTTTAACGGATACACCGGATTAAAATATCATCTGCCCGGCCTGTTCAGTTTGGATATAAATGCAAACTGGTTTGCCTCACAGAACAACACGGCTGCAGGTGAATTGAAAACCGGCGGTTACACCACATGGAACCTTGCACTCGCTTCTGAAGAATACGGGTTCGGGCTTTTGCATGGCCGCTTGTATGCTGGTGTAGAGAATATATTTGACCGTGGGTACAGGGATCATCTTGCCTCAACACGCGGACTTATTAAAACAGAACCGGGTCGTAACGTTTTTGTTAAGTTAGCGCTGCACTGGTAAAATAGATGAACTGGTTTCCCATTGCATTTGCTTCAGCACTGCTGTCGGCAGCTTCTGCCGTCAGTCAAAAGAAGGTGCTGTTCAAATTAGATGTGCTTGAATTCGCTCTGGTTATTTCCGTACTCAATGCCCTGCTTACGGTTCCATTCGCACTCATGGCCGACTATGGCACTTTGAACGCGATGAACGTTGGGGCGCTGTTCATCAAATCAGCGCTCGGTGCATGGTCATTCTTATGCGTGATGTACGCGCTTAAAAACATGGAGATTAGCGGCGCCCTGCCGCTTATGGCTTTATCACCCGGCATCATAGCATTGTTCGCGTATTTTCTGCTTGGCGATATTATGCAGCCGTTGCAGGTTGGGGGACTGGTAATGCTGCTTGCAGGAACCTATCTGCTTGAAGTAAAACATGGCCAAAGTTTTTTTGAACCATTCAAAGTAATGGCCCGCTCCCAATATCATCATTATATATTTACCGCTTTGGCATTGTTCACTGTAACATCTTTGTTGGATAAACTATTACTGGGCAAATACAAAATGCCGCCGATGCCGTTTTTGGTTTTACAGCAGTTTTTCTACCTGCTTGTTATCGCACTGGTATTCATTGTTAAAAAAGGAGTGGGCGGTGTATACAAGGCATTTACCTATCCCCGTGAGATGTGGCTCTGGCTTGGCGCTATAGCTTTGTTCACATTGGGTTACCGTTACTCGTTAATTCTAGCGGTAAAAATTGCTCCCGTAGCCGCGGTGCTTGGCGTTAAGCGTATCTCCGTATTTATAGCCGCCGTAACAGGGGGAAGGCTATTCAAAGAATCAGGCCTGCTGAAAAAGGCTCTGGCAGCAGCAATAATCGTGGCAGGTGCAATACTCATCATGCGTGATTAAAAAAAGTGTGTTAATATAAGCAGGCAAACCGGTATGGAGTAAAATCTGTACCGGTTTTTTATTACTTCTCAAGCTGAACCACCATAATGCATTGCACCCCTTGGAAGGCTATAACCTCTTTAATAACATGCTATT
>JACPGF010000259.1:5529-6604 GCA_016182615.1 Ignavibacteriales bacterium | reverse complement strand
GTGTTACTTTGCATGATTGGCTGCGGGATATACGTGCAGCGTATGAGATTGCCTCGCAGGCAGCCGAAAAAGTAAGTATTGTTGCGCACTCGATGGGAACAATGCTTGCACTTTACCTGCTGCAGAACAAATCGATACATAAAGCGGTATTCACTTCTCCTTATGTCCGGGTAAAAAAACATCACCGGTTGATGAAAAAAATGCTGCTGTCTCCGATGTTTTGCAAAGTGTTTACCCTTATTAACCCAACAGTTAAGAAAAACTCAAGGACAGATTTGGAGCAGATTCTCGAAAGCGGCCGTTTTGTCTATACAGCAGTTCCCACCGAATCAATCCGTTCTTTATGGATGTTACAAGATTTTATCGCTCCTCTCATATCAACCGATAAGGAAATACATATTCTTGTCGGCTCGAATGATCAGACAATCGAGGTGGATACGGTTGTCGAAGAATTCAGCCGTCAAAATAACTGTAGCGTGCAGCGCTTTGCCCAATCAGGGCACAACCTTCTTGAAGAATCGGAAAAAGAACAAGTCATCCAGGAAATTTTAAGAATATTGCAGGCCAAGTAGGTAAGTATTGTCTATTTTTTAGTACATATAACGTCATTTTTATTGTACAGTTTTGTTAACAAATAGGCTGATAGACAACAAAATTAGCCCTTTTTTTGGTTCGGTTTTTGCTTATACTTTTATATAGTAAAAAAAATTTTTCCCCGAGGTTACCATGAAATGGAAAATCGTAATACCAGTTCTTCTTTTTAGCTTTTCCGGTTTGTTTACCGGCTGCTATACACAATTATCTTCCGGATATGATGATTATTATAATAGCAGTCCTAAACCGTACAAGGAAAAACGGGAGGTTCGCCGAGAATATGTTGATGATTCTCAGGAAACCCAATCAACAGAAGCTGAAACCACAGAAACACAATCTGAAGCGTATGATGATGATAACGGCAATGTTATCGAAAATAATTATTACTACGGTAGTAGCTATTTTCCGCATTACAGAAGATATTTCCACTATTATCATCCTTCGTATAGTTTCTCAATTTCTTTTTGCAGAACTGAACCTT
>JACPGF010000259.1:0-5435 GCA_016182615.1 Ignavibacteriales bacterium | reverse complement strand
GGTATGACCCGTGGTATGGATGGTACGATCCATGCTATCCCACTTTCGGCTGTTATCCTTACTGGTCTTACGGAAGCCCCTATTACGGAAACTGGAGGTATAACGATCCACCGTATTATTCCTATGGTTATGTAACCGTGTATAAAGAGCGTGGTAATACGCGCATACGTGGAGCCGGGGACCGGGGTTCGGTGAATGGCCGTGAACTGACAAGGCTTTCAACTATCGCATCCCGTGAAAGAGCCGATGCTTCATTAACCAGATCGCGCGAAAATGTCCGGACTATTGTTGCCGGATCAACTTCTGTCAGAAGCCGTAACGGTGAAGTTTCACGAGGTAATGCTGCCATTGATCGTGGCACAAGCAGAGCTAACAGAAGTGCCGGGCGGGTTGAAAGTGCCGCACGTTCGGGAAGAATTGATAACTCTGAAATCTCTACCAGATTACGTAACCGTGAACGTGAAGCCCGGACAGATAATTTTAGAAAAGAGGGCAGTAAACGTTCCACCCGATTAGAAGACCTCGATCCTCAGTATAATGCCAGCAGGCAGGCAAACCGCTCCGGTCAAAGTGCACGTTCGCAAGAGAACAAGACATCAACAAGGCAAAAAAGCAGTGATCAGAATTCCGGCACCAGAGTAAATAGAGACTCAGGCCGGCAGGAACGTCAGGGTGCCCGTGTGCAGCCCGAAAGCAAACCACGGCAGAGTTACAATACACCACGCCGGGAAAGTTCATCAGGCAGTTACTCGCCCCCGAGTTCCTCCGGCAGCAGGCCGTCATCATCTCCTTCACCAAGAAGCAGCGGTGGCAGTAATTCCGGTGGTGGTTCAAGAAACAGAGGAAGGTAAGAGTATGATACAGAAAAATTTTCTTCTCTTAGTGTTGTTTGTTGTTGTTATTTCTATTCCGGGGTGTTACACGGTATTGTGGAGCCCCGGAGAAGAAATTAGCGATAAAGAGTATGTTAATTACACCGATGAACCTGTTATTTACGAACCGGGATGCTGGGGATGTTATTATAATCCAAGTCCTTGGTGGTATATAATTGTAACCACTGAAGAAAAGGATAATCCTCGGCGGCTTCCGAATAAAATCAGGGAAACTGGTGAAAGACCTTCAGGCGGTATCAATCCTCATCCCGGATCGAATCCCCCGATAATTACAGTATCACCTCCTGGAAGGCCTTATACCCCCCCTTCTAACCCAAGGCCAATAACACAATCCGGCGGTAGTGCGGGTGGTGGTGTTACACAACCCATTACACCAACTAAAGCTCCTGAGAAAAAGGATGTTGATGGTAGTAATCAACCTGCGCCACGTGTAACAACAGAAAAACGCAGGGATGCAGGCACAACAGAACAAACCCAATCAAATGATAGGGATAGATCAAAATCAAATACTAATAACGATAACAATTCGTCCACCCGGAATAATGGTGGTGGCAGAAGGTAACGAATAATATGAGACACACATATTTAGTAATCATTGCATTTTTTATTAGCACATTACATGCACAAACTGTTGGAGATATGATTCGTTTATCCGAACCGGGTTTTTCTCCTAATGCAAGAACTTTAGGAATGGGAAATGCTTTTTCAGCTATCAGTAATGATGCTTCAGCTATGTTTTTTAACCCCGCTGGGTTAGGATTCATTAAGCGTTTGGAAATTGCCAGCGGATTTGACTATAATCGTACTAAAAATGGATCAACTTTGCACAATACTGAAATAAATGCAAATAACTCAAAAACTGCATTTAACCAACTGGCCTTTGTATTTCCGTTTCCTACCTTGCAAGGCAGTTTAGTATTTGGTATTTCATATAACCGAACCAAAGATTTTAATGAAATGGTGAAATTTTCAGGTTACAATGGGGCAAACAATTCATTTATTCAGGCTCTCAATGGCAGCAAATATGAGGGGGATTATCTGATTCCTGTTTACTTAAAACTAGCGGCAAGTATTGATGATAGTACAGGTATCGTTGGGAAATTAACACAGAGTGGCACTCATATTGTTGCAG
This sequence comes from Ignavibacteriales bacterium, assembly GCA_016182615.1. Taxonomy (GTDB): domain Bacteria; phylum Bacteroidota; class Ignavibacteria; order Ignavibacteriales; family Ignavibacteriaceae; genus JACPGF01. Next base: position 3,410 of record JACPGF010000259.1, on the reverse strand, counting down.
GGGAACTTGAGAACTGGTCTTTTGCTGGGGCGGTTGAAATAGAAAAAAATCTTTTTCTTGGCCTGAATCTAGCCATTTTGAGTGGAGCGTATAAAAAAGAAATAGACTACTATGAGGACGATTTGGCCGGCTTTTATAAAAACATCCTTGCGAACCCAGATGATGCTAAAAGCAAGGGATTTCGGTCTTTTAATTATAAAGGAACGCTTGATCTTGAGCTATCGGGTTATGAACTTAAGTTCGGTATGATTTACAAAATGCAGCAGTTTGGCAATGTTGGATTAGTGATTCAATTACCAAAAAGTTATACGGTCAAAGAACAGTTCATTGTTAATGCATCAGCAGAATTTTCCGAATATTATACCTCGATTTATCCTGAGGATTTTTCTTCAAAAGTTGAATACACTATTTCTACCCCGTTCGTACTTACAGGTGCTGGTTCGCTGAATTTTATGGGCGCAACATTTGCAGGTGAACTTTCTCTGTCCGACTATACACAAGCAGAATTTGACAGTCCGGTTGATATGGAAAGCAGTATTCTAACTGATCTGAATAAGAGTATAAAAAACTCGCAAAGAGCTGTTGTAAATTACAATCTTGGAGCTGAATATACACTACCTGAAGTGAACGCAAAAGTCCGTTTTGGTTATTTCACGCGAAAATCAACTTACGATGGTGATCCTACCTCATTTGACAAACAATTTTTTACAGTAGGTCTTGGTTTTATGATGAGTCCCTCTCTATTACTGGATATTGCCTACATGCACGGTTGGTGGGAAGAGTATTTTGACAATTACAATTATATCGACAAATATTTGAACAGTAATATTTCGAGAGTATATCAGAATAAATCAATTGATGATTTGGCAATTTCATTCCACTACCGCTTTTAGGTTAGGAGACTTTTTATTAAAGGCCGTATAACAAAAATTGAAAGTAAGCTATACTATGTTTTATGCGCGGATACAGGGCAGGAAATGCCCTGTACGCTGCGCGGCAGATTCAAATTGGATTACCGATTTAAAAAAGATAAATTAACAACTTCGGATGTTGCAGTAGTAGGGGATTATGTCGAGTACAATGACAGCAATGATGGCTCCGGGCTTATTACCGCTATTGACGACCGGGTCAATTTCCTCTCCAGAAAATCACCTAAAATAAAGGGGACGGGCAAACACGGCGAAAGAAAGGAACAGATACTTGCCGCTAATATCGACTGTTTTTTTGTTGTTGTTTCGGTAGATAGTCCTGAGTTTAATCATAAAACCCTCGACCGATTTCTCATTGCAGGGGAGAGTGCACAACTTCACACTTCCATTATCATAAACAAATCAGATTTGATTTCAGACGATGATTTTTACTTCTGGGTGGATTTATACAAATCACTCGGGTATCCGGTTTATTTAACTTCAAGAAAAGATAAAAAAACAACAAAGAAAATACTTGAACAGTTTTCGGGTAAAACGAGCCTGTTCTGGGGTCCATCCGGCGTGGGCAAATCAACTCTGCTGAATACCATCTTTCCGTATCTGGATATCAGGACAGATGAGGTGAGTGATGCGACAAACAAAGGAAAACATACAACCACTGGCGTTTATATGTATGTTATAGGAAATAATACTTTTGTTATCGATACACCCGGAGTCCGCGAGATTGACCCTTACGGCTTGGTAAAAGAAGACCTGGCTCATTATTTTCCGGATTTCAGGGAATACTTGAACGAATGTAAATATAACCGATGTACACATGAGCATGAACCGGGTTGCGCTATAATCCGTGCTGTGGAAGAAGAAGCAGTGTCTGTTGAACGGTATGAAAGCTATCTCAGGATATTGGATACCATTGAAGACAAAATCGAGTATTAGGGGTTAGTAATGAATAATTAAAAATGAATATTGAAAAATAAAGGCTCTACTACGAATCCTGTGGGGACTCTAAAAAGGAGTTATGTTATATTTGACATTCTATCAGAATTTTAGTCCGGTTCAGTTTATTAATTCGTGACTACTCAACCACCTAAAATTTAGGAGCAGAATGTTCAAAATTTATGTCCCTGACAAGATCCGCCGCAGCGGATAGAAAACTTGCCACCAATTACATGAGATTTTTTAGGAACATCAATTGGAGATGGCAACGATTCTCTACTGTTTAACGATTTTTCTTTAATGAATTTCGTTCTGATTGATCTCAAACGTTGCATGAGATTAATTTGCTATGTTGCAGGCATGCCTTCGACAATGAGATTTTAGCCGGGCTTCTGAAGCTTGGTGTATGAATATTCTGCCATGGGAAGCAAATGTCAAAAATCCGGAAGCCCGTCATGGGCTGTAATTGCTATAGAAAACAGAAATATTAATTACCATGCAGCTTCAGCGGAGCGGAATCTTTTAAAATGAAATGATTTGGTTATATAGAATAGAATCTCCGCCGAAATTTCGCCTGAACCACCTACAGAAAACAAAAATGTTATAGAGCCACAATTCATTTGGTTAATTGCGGCATTTCCTTTAAGATACATGTCCAATATTTTAAAAAGTTAACAAAAAATGCAGTTTACCGGATTTATGGACATACCCTCCTGGTATATGGAGTACAAGGAATTTTCTGATACTCTTTTGCACAGGAATGCATGGTTTATAAAAATCCGTTACGCGGCTGCCTTGTTGCTAACCATCCTCATCTCCGCACTTTTTGTTGTTGCAAGTACTGCAAACAGTATATACTTGTTTATGCTTGCGCTTTCACCCGGCGCACTAATTCTTTTAGCAAATATTATTCTTGATATAAAGCTCAAAAAACACGCCGATACATGGGATTACCGGAGATTATTGAACTTTGCGCTGCTTCAGGTAATAACAGATTTAACTGCAATAGCCATGCTTGTATATATAACGGGAGGTGTTGAATCTGTTTTAAGCCTACTGTTTGTTTTTCATATTATAATCAGTGCCTTGCTTTTTCCAGCACGGCTGGTGGTTTGGGTTTCTGCTTCCGTGGTAGCCTTTTATAATGCATTTGCCTGGCTGGAATGCAGCCTATTGATTCCCCATTTTAATTTGTGGCTTCTCTTGCCTACATCATTGTTTAATAATCCCTTGTATGTTTTGCTAAATACGGTTATTTTTTCCGGCGTTATGTGCATGTCGGCATTGTTGGCATACCGGATTGCTGCGGATATGATTAGCCAGCAGAAAGCATTGTATGATTTGTATCAAAAATTAGAATTAGCCGAAAGCCAGAAGCAACAGTATGTTATAGCAATCGTACATGAAATTAAACAACCGGTAACCGCGGTAACCTCATTTCTTGAATTGGTCACTCAGAATGTACTTGGTGAGGTTCCAAAAGAAATTGCAACGGTTTTACAAAAATGTATTGCCCGTAATAAAGAAGCTGTTGTGATGATTAAT
>JACPGF010000031.1 GCA_016182615.1 Ignavibacteriales bacterium | reverse complement strand
ATTTTTTATTGGGCAGTTGATTACAAGACGTCATACATGTAAATTAATACCGGATTGATGACAAATGAAAATCTATATACGACGACACCAATTCATGGAGATCTTCCTATGTCCTTTAAATCTTTCACTTATTGAGGGATGAAATAGAATATCATGGCTAAAGCCAAAGCGGGTCGGTACAAATGACCTCAGACTAAAAGTCTGAGGTTAGAGCATATTTATCGGGTTTCATTATAAATAAATGCCACCGATTTTGGACTTGTACCGTTTTTGAAAAGAGCCTGTTCATATTATTGCTACCGTTCCTCCAGCCTGAGGAATTTTATAAGCAGCCATAACATGGTAAGTACAACCACGCTAAGACCGCCCCCGATACCCGCGACGAGTGGCCCTAAGAACGGCATTGCAGGCATAATTTCCGGAGATGCCTGTAAACCGCCTCGCAGTATCTGTATCTGCTGATACAAGGCATAGGAACTGCCTATGGTAAAACAAATATTTACACTAAGATACACGATAAACAGCATGCGCGCAGGTTTCAGCCTTCCAATCATGATGCCGCCAAGGAGAATGCCGGCTGAGGCCAGATATAAATTTATATCCATTAGTGCATTCATGAGCGAGAAAAAAGCCGTGAACCCTTCGGTTATTTTTTTGAATTCAGGAAGATATTGCATCATTTCCGGAGAATTAAGCTGCGCGAACATCGAAAGGTCGTTCACGGGTTTGTTAATGGAAAAAACAAGATTGATAAGTGAAAAAAACAAAAGACCAACACCCGTTTTACGGATAAAGCTGCCTTTGGTTTTGGTGCTTCTTTCCTTTTCTTTTGCTGTGCCTTTAATAAGCGAAAGGTACACGGTGCCGCATTGTCTGGTTTTGCAATAATATTTTCCTCCGGCGGTAAATAAACAATCGTTGCAAAACCATCTGCCGCAGTTAGAACATTGCCGGTCTGCTGGCATATTCCGGTGAAAAGAGCAGTTCTGTTCCATTATATCGGTAACCTGAAAATATTTTTTTTAAAATACGCAAAAACAAGCATTTCTGCGCATTTTAAGGCTAAAAATGTATTGAAAAATGGCTAAAATTCCGTATTTTTCTACGTTTTATCGGAGAAAAGAAAAATGAAGTTTGCAGTAAACAGCAGTGCATTAGAAAAGTTATTAGGCAAGGTGATTCCGGCTATTCCGCCAAGAACACCAATGCAGGTTATTGAGCACTTTTTGGTGCAAATACAGGAAAATATCCTGACAGTAACCGGAACAGATTTAGACATGTTCATCACATGTACCATGAATATTGACTCGGACGGAGATTTTGAGGCTATTATCCCGGCTAAGTTATTTTATGACCTTGTGCGGTCTATACCCGATTCAATGATTCATTTTGAAGCTGGTGATAACAAAACACTTAACCTGAAAACGGATTCAGGTGTATATCAGCTTGGTTATGCCGAAGCAACGGATTTTCCGCAATTACCCGCGGTTACCTATACCAAGCAGGTTAACATTGCCGGCAGCGTGTTAAAAAACGCGTTTGACCTGACATCTTTTGCTGCAAGTAAAGAACCAATGCGTCCTGCTATGACAGGTATCCTTTTCGATTTTACGGATGAGGGGCTTAAGTTTGTTGCAACCGACGGGCACCGGCTCGTGCGGTATATTCACAAAACATTAAAATTTGAAGAGGCTGACCAGATTGTGGTGCCGAGTAAAACCGTTGACATCCTGTTGAAATTTGTCGGTGATGCACAAGTAGCGGTTTCATATACCTCATCGAATGTATTGTTCCGTTTTTCGGATATCACGATGATTTCAAATTTGATAAATCAGAAATACCCTGCATATAATTCTGTTATTCCGTTAGAAAACGAAAATATTCTGAAGCTGGATAAAAAACCGCTTGTTAGCGCGGTAAAGCGCATGTTATTGTTCGATTCGACCAGTTTCCCGAAAGTTAAGCTTTCGTTAAACGAGAGTGTTGTAGAAGTGTCCTCTGAAGACATCAATAAAGGCTCCAGAGGCACAGAAAGTATTCCATGCGAGTATAATGGTGCCCCTATGGAAATTGCCTTTAATACCAATTTTATGTACGATGTAATTAACCACATGGAACAGGATAAACTGTTATTCAGATTTGAATCCCCGACCCGTGCGGCATTAGTAGAAGGCCTGGAGCCGACCGAAGACAAAGACGTTTTGATGCTGTTGATGCCTGTCAGATTAAACGTGTAGGAATGATTCTTAGTAATCTGACATTACAAAATTTCAGGATTCATCAGCATAGTTCTATCGCGTTCTCAAAAAACCTTAATTACATTGTAGGCGGGAACGGAGAGGGAAAAACGACAATTATTGAGGCTGTATATTTTTTATGCACAACCAAAAATTTTAAAGGTGCCTCCGACATAGAACTGCTGAGGTTTGGCAGTGAAATGTACGAGATATCCGGCGTTTTTGAAGAAAAAGTAATCCGGAAACCCCGAATCGTTTATGCTTCTCAAGAGGGGAAACGGAGTTATTCATTAGATGGAAAGGTAATAAACCGTACAGCGGAGATTATCGGCAAATTCCCGATTGTCCTGCTGACGCCCGCAGACCATGAGCTAACGCAGGGTTCGCCTGCTGACAGAAGAAAATTTGTTGATTCAGCCATATCGCAAGCCAATAGTGCTTACCTTAATGCTCTTCTCGAGTACACCAAAATACTTAAGCAGCGTACTGCTTTGCTGAACATCATCAGAGAGCAAAGACGGGGCGAGTATTTGGATGAACTTGATGCGTGGGATAAGCAATTAGTGCATTACGGTTTGCAGCTTATACGGTGGAGAAAATCATTTATTGAAGAGTACAACCTGTATGTTGGTCAGGCCTATCAGTTTATCATGCAAAATGAAGAGCTCCCACGGATGATTTACCCGGTTTTGCAAAATGAAAACCTTGAGGTAGATGAAATTGTTTTTGCATCGATGCTGCAGCGGCGGCGTGAAGAGGAAATAAGACGAGGCACAAATCTTACCGGCCCGCACCGTGACGATTTTATTTTTCTGATCAATGAAAAAAACCTGAAAACTTTTGGCTCGCAGGGTCAGCATAAAACTTTTCAGACTGCTCTCCGTTTTGCCGAGTTTTTTTATCTGAAAGAAAAAACCGGCAAAGCCCCGGTCTTTTTACTTGATGATGTTTTTGGCGAACTGGATACAAAAAGGGCAGTGCGGATTAGTGATTATTTGCAGACCATCGGGCAGGCATTTATAACAATAACAGATTTTTCGAATTACCGGTTTTTGTTCAAGGGGCAAAACGACAAATTAATACGGGTTAGTAAGGGGGCTATTGCAGATGAGTGACTCATTCAAGAGCCTGTTCGAAGTCTTCTCTCAGGAGGCCTCATTTAAAAATGTACGTGATATAGTAGCACGGCAGGCAGTACTGGATAACTTTTTCTCTTTATTTCCCGGGTTCGCGGGGCATGTAACCCCGGTGAAATTAGAAAAAAACGTACTGACATTGGCGGTTGATAACTCTGTAATGCGGAGTGAATTAAAGTTTCATGAGAGTGAGATAATAAAAAAGATTAATGATTTTGCCCGCGCAGAGCGGGTGACGAAAATAAAGTTTCAAGCATAGTTATAGTAAGTGAGAAAAGAGAAATGGCAAATACACCGGAGATAGTAGCGCAAGAAGAATACAGCGCTAAAAATATTAACGTGTTAAAAGGTCTTGAGGCGGTTAGAAAGCGGCCTGCAATGTACATTGGCGACATTGGCACACGCGGGCTTCACCACCTGATAAACGAGCTTGTTGATAATAGTATTGATGAGGCTCTTGCAGGGCATTGCGACACAATTACGGTTATGATTGGGATGGACGGGACGGTGAGTGTTGACGATAACGGCCGCGGCATTCCAGTGGACCTGCATCCTGAAGAACAGCGGTCTGCCCTTGAAGTGGTAATGACTGTGTTGCACGCGGGTGGAAAGTTCGATAAAGATTCATACAAGGTTTCTGGCGGTTTACACGGCGTAGGCGTCTCCGTGGTAAACGCGTTGTCGGAATGGCTGGTTGTTGAAGTAAAAAGAGACGGCCAGTTGTGGTCGCAGGAGTACCGAGAAGGAACACCTGTTGCACCGGTTAAGGCTATCAGTAAACTGAAGAAAGATGAAACCGGTACTAAAGTAACATTTTATCCGGACAAGCAAATTTTTAAAACAATCAAGTTTAAGTTCGACACGATTGTTGAGCGTATGCGTGAATTGGCATACCTGAACCGCAACGTGACTATCCGCGTAATAGATGTTGCCGAAGGTGAAGATGAAACTTTTCACTTTAAAGGCGGTATTGTTGAGTTCGTGAAATATCTCGACACTTCGCGGGAAGCCATACACAAACCTGTCTATATCGAAGGGGAAAAAGATGGTACCCCGATTGAAATAGCTTTCCAGTATAACACCGATTTTAGTGAAAACCTTTTCACCTATGTTAATAACATTAACACGCATGAAGGCGGTACCCATCTCGTGGGCTTCAAATCGGCATTAACCCGAACTTTTAATAATTATGCCGCAAAAAACAACCTGATTAAAGACGCGAAAATAAACTTGAGCGGTGATGATTTCCGTGAAGGTTTAACGGGCGTGATTTCGGTAAAAGTTCGTGAACCGCAGTTTGAAGGCCAGACAAAAACCAAACTGGGCAATAGCGAAATAAAATCGGCTGTTGAAACAATGGTTAATGAAAAACTGGGCGAGTTCCTCGAAGAAAACCCGGCAATCGGTAAAAAGATTATTGAAAAATGCGTCCGTGCAGCAGAGGTACGCGAAGCAGCCAGAAAAGCCCGTGACCTTGCCCGCCGAAAGAATGCGTTAGACAGTTTTAATTTACCCGGCAAACTTGCTGACTGCTCGATAACCGACCCTGAGCATTGCGAAATATACATCGTCGAAGGTGACTCGGCAGGCGGCTCTGCCAAGCAGGGGCGCGACAGAAGATTCCAGGCTATTTTACCATTACGTGGTAAAATCCTCAATGTCGAAAAAGCCAAATTGAACAAAATTTTAGAGAACAACGAAATACGCGCGATGATTGCCGCTATGGGAGCAGGTATCGGTACGGACTTTAACGTTGAAAAACTCCGTTACGGTAAGCTGATACTGATGACTGATGCGGACGTTGACGGAAGCCATATCCGCACATTGCTGCTTACCTTTTTATACCGCTACATGAAAGACATGATTCTGCAAGGGCATGTTTATATTGCGCAGCCGCCACTGTACCGTCTAAAAAAAGGTAAAGATGAATACTATGCCTACGATGATGCCGAACGCGATGAAGTATTAAAACGGCTGAAGGCAACAGTAGTTACTGCTGAAGCGGCACTAGAAGAAACAGAGGCAGAGGTTGAAGTTAAGGTTAAGGGCGTTACCATTTCGCGGTATAAAGGTCTGGGTGAGATGAACCCCGAGCAATTGTGGTCAACAACAATGAACCCTGAAACACGCACGTTGTTACAAGTAACTCTCGAAAGCGCGGCAGCAGCGGATAAAATTTTCGAGACCTTGATGGGCGACCAAGTTGAACCGCGGCGCGAGTTTATTGAAAAACACGCGAAGTACGTGCGTAACCTTGATATATAAAAGTTTAGAAAGAATGGAAAAATAATACATGGCACAAACATTTTTTGATAAAATTATTCCTATCACGTTAGAAGACGAGATGAAATCATCGTACATCGATTACTCGATGTCTGTGATTGTCTCCCGTGCATTGCCCGATGTGCGCGATGGTTTGAAGCCGGTGCACCGCAGGGTTTTGTTCGGTATGTCTGAGCTGGGAAATACCCATAATAAACCGTATAAAAAGTCCGCGAGAATCGTGGGTGAAGTGCTCGGTAAGTATCACCCGCATGGTGATACTGCCGTTTATGATACTATGGTGCGCATGGTACAGGATTTCAGTTTACGCTACCCGTTAGTTGACGGGCAGGGTAACTTCGGTTCTGTGGATGGAGACTCCGCAGCGGCAATGCGTTATACCGAGGCAAGGCTTTCGCGTATAGCAGATGAGATGCTGCGTGACCTTGATAAAAATACCGTTGACTTTGCACCGAACTTTGATGATACCTTGCAGGAACCAAAGGTACTTCCCTCGTATCTGCCAAACCTGTTAATTAACGGATCGAGCGGTATCGCTGTTGGTATGGCAACAAATATTCCACCGCACAACATGAGCGAGGTTATTGACGGGTTGATAGCCCTTATTAAAAACCCGGAAATAACCATCGAAAAATTGATGAAGCACATTATTGCCCCGGACTTTCCGACAGCGGGGATTATCTTTGGCTATGAAGGTGTAAAAGAGGCATTCCTTACCGGCCGTGGCAGGATAATTGTTCGTGCGCGTGCAAATACCGAAACCCTGAAAAACGGGCGTGAAAATATTATTATTACCGAACTGCCGTATCAGGTTAACAAGGCTAACCTTATTGAAAAAATTGCCGACCTTGTTAAAGAAGGAAAACTCACGGATATCTCGAATATCCGCGATGAGTCTGACCGTGACGGTATGCGTGTTGTTATCGAAACAAAACGTGACGGGCAGCCTGCGGTAATACTAAACCAGTTATTCAAGCACACACAGATGCAAACCACGTTTGGCGTTATTATGCTTGCACTGGTTAACGGTGTTCCCAAGGTACTTAACCTTAAGGCCATTATGGAGCACTTCCTGAAACACAGGATGGAAGTGCTTATCCGCAGAACCAAATTTGATTTGGATGCTGCCGAACGCCGCGCGCATATTTTAGAAGGCTACATCATCGCGCTTGATAACATCGATGAAGTTATCGAGACGATTAAAAAGTCGCGTGATGTTGAAACCGCTAAAAACAATTTAATGCGCAAGTTCAAACTTTCGGAGATTCAGGCTAAGGCAATACTTGATATGCGCCTGCAGCGCCTTACCGGCCTGGAAAGAAAGAAAATTGAAGATGAATACCGCGAAGTAATAAAACTGATTGAAAAACTCAGAGGCATTCTGGACAGCGAAGAAAAAAGAAACTATATTATAAAAGAAGAACTGCTTGCATTAAAAGAAAGATATGGCGATGCACGCAGAACCGAAGTAGTGTATAACTTCGAAGAGTTTTCTTTAGAAGATATGATAGCTGAAGAAGATGTGGTTGTAACCATTTCGCACCGCGGCTTTATCAAGCGTTTCCCGGTTAGCGGTTACCGCAAGCAAGGGCGCGGCGGCAGAGGCGTAACGGGCATGACAACGGGTGAAGATGACTTTATCGAACACATGTTTGTTGCATCCACGCATCAGTATATACTTTTCTTTACCGACAAGGGTAAATGCTACTGGCTGAAGGTTCACGAGGTGCCTGATGCAGGCCGTGCAACCAAAGGCCGCTCTATCCTGAACCTGATCGAGAAGGAAAAGGATGAGAATATTTCGGCCTTTATTACCGTGAAAGAATTTAAAGACGATCAGTACCTCATCATGTGTACTTCACAAGGTGTGGTTAAGAAAACCGTTCTTTCAGCGTATGGCAATGTCCGCCGCGGCGGTATCAATGCAATTAACCTGAATGACGATGATAAACTCATCGGTGTACGCCTTTCAGACGGTACACATGATGTAGTGATCGGTACTCAGCATGGTAATGCAATCCGTTTCCATGAAAGCGATGTGCGCGACATGGGCAGGACCGCTACAGGCGTGCGTGGAGTAACACTAGAAAAAGGTGATAAAGTAGTCGGGGTTCTGGCAATCAAGCGCCAGTCAACCATCCTTGTGGTTACTGAGCACGGTTTTGGCAAGCGTTCGGATATAAACGATTACCGCACAACCCGCCGTGGCGGTAAAGGTGTTATAACCGTTAAAACCACCGACAAAACAGGCAAGATGATCTCGATGATGGAAGTGACCGACGGTGAAGAGCTGGTTATCATTTCAAGCATGGGTATGGTTATCCGCCAGAGTATTAAAGAGCTGCGCGTTATGGGCCGGAATACACAAGGCAACCGCCTTATCCGCCTGAAAGACGGCGATTCGATTGCAGATATCGCTAAAGTAGTTCCTGAAGAAGAAGGTGAAGAACCAACGGTATAAACCGGAAGTTTTCACTTCTGAAAATATATTGCAACAAAAATCCCCGTGGCAGGCCGCGGGGATTTTTTGTATTAAAAAAATTGAAACACTCGAGACCTTTCTAACGATGAACCTAAAAGCCCGTCCTGACTTTACAATTTACCATGAACCTGCCCGAATATTTTTAACAGTAGGCGAGACAGGCTAAAACTAAATTATTCCGGTATCAATAACAAAGTATTCTCGATATTACTCTTAGAAAAAGATTGGAAAAGTGGACTATGCTCAACATGAAATTTTAATTCAGGCAGATTAGTTTCGGGGGTCTTGTTAAGCTCAATTGCTGCATAAATAGCAACGGCAACAGCCGTACCAATAATGGTTGCTGCGGGTGAAACGCCGCTGTAATACGGTATGTAAGTGCCTTGTTTTGAGTACTTTTTATATGGAACCCTAAAGGAGATATTATTGGTTGTGTCATATGTTAGTACAGTTATTTCTCCAATATAATTAGCCTTTCCGGATTTAATCTCAAAACTGCCAAGAGGACTATAAATGCTCAGGAAATAATAATCCCGATCCTCATCGGCCTTTGTCATTTTAATTGATGAGAGTTCGTACTTCCCCGGCTTTGCACAAAATGCAAAGTGCTTGTCTTTGTTTAGTATAATTTCCAAAGGTTGATATGTTGAATCGTCAAGGTTTCGCAATGAAAAGGTCAATTCCATTTTCGTTATATCCCGCTCCGCGAGCTTACCCCAAACACAAAACTTCTGAGAATCGACAACAGCACTAATTTCATCGTAGCGGAAAAAGACTGTATCACGGTTTCCCAAAACGCCGCCTTTCTTTTTCAGAAAAAGGACACCGTTACTATCGTATTGAATAACTCTGATACCGGAGTTCATGTTTTGGAGGGAATACAACTGCGGGCCCGTAGTGCTTGTAAACCTGAGGGGCATAGTAATTTCCTTCAATTGAAGTTTCACAATCCGAGTTCTCTCCAATTTCAATAAGCTTGTTCGAAGCACAACCTGTAAGCAGAAGTGCGGAAAAGAAAAAAACGATAAACTTATTCTTTTTCATAATAACCCGATAAATTGTTAGTTAAAATTTTGGGGTGTGAACTGAAACGCAATAACGAGCACATAGAATTAACCAATGCAAAACTAAGGAAAAATGGGTTCACCTGAAATTCCGGTGGGATTATCTTTAACAATACCAAGAATATTTAATTTTCAAAATATTCCGCTCCGGAGCTGAACTGTAATTTTGTTAATGTTTACTATGCCACAGGTATGCCCTCGGCATAGCTATATAATCTCATTTTACGTTGAGCGCTACCAAAACTCTGAACGGGCACTATAAATTTGGAGGTGATAGCAAACGTATGTAAATTTATAATCTCCAAAAAAACTCCACCCAAAAATCCAGTGAACCGAAAAATATTCCGTCTGCAAAAATCCACAACTGAAAAATAACCTGATTGCATTTTTAAGCATTTAAGTATATATTAAAGGTATATATAATTATGAAAGTGAATTATGGAAACAGCTAAACTTTTTACAAACGGCAATAGCCAGGCGGTCAGGCTTCCTAAATCATTCAGGTTCGAGGGAAAAGAAGTAAATATTACCCGTGTTGGAGATGCAGTTATTTTATTGCCACAGAAAAAGAAATGGGATTCGCTCTTACAAAGTCTTGGAAAGTTTTCGGAGGATTTCCTTGCAGAAAGGGAACAGCCGGAGTTGGAAAAACGGGAGGATGTTTTTTAATGAAATATCTTTTGGACACAAATATATGTATCTATCTTATTAAAAAACAACCGGAAATTGTCATTAATCATTTTGTACAGAAGAAGCCGGGTGACATCATGGTTTCATCGGTTACTGTTGCTGAGCTTTATTTTGGCGTAGCAAAAAGCAGCAGGCACAATGAAAATATGATAGCGTTAAAGGAATTTCTTCAACCATTAGTAGTAATTGATTTTAATGAAGCGGATGCCGCGGTTTATGGTGAAGTTAGGGCGCAACTGGAGAAAAAAGGGAGACCAATCGGTTCAATGGATATAATGATTGCCGCCCATGCTAAAAGCCGAAATTTAATACTGGTTACAAATAATGAAAAAGAATTTAAGCACTTAAGCAGTTTGAAAATTGAGAATTGGGCAAACAAATAAGTATTCTGAGTTTCGTGATGGCTTTTTCGTGCTAACTTTGTATCTTTACGGCATTATAAATAATACATTGTTTTGCTGAAGTATTTCCATTTCCTGTTTCAATTTAAAACCATTCTTGTTGCAGCGCTGCTTTTTAACGCGTTCGGGACGCAGTTTGTCTATTGGAAACTGAACCGCGTGGCTAAACTTGAAATGCGGCAAAAAATGGTGGGTGTTATTACTTCATCAGAAATTACCCGCTTGGCTTTTCATAAAAGCAAGCCGGTACAGCTGATTGACAACGGCAAAGAAATATTACTCGATGAACGGAAATATGATATTGTCAGGATCAGTTCCACCGTGGATTCGGTTGTGTATTACTGCCTGCACGACTCGGTTGAAACCCGGCTGCTTGCAGGTTATAAAAAAGCATTCCTGAATGATCAGGCAGGCGGCAAATCAGGCCGCTCTCTTAAAAACATTTTGCTCAACGAACTTCAGGCCGGTGTACTGAACGCTTCTGTACTAGCAGGGTGTTATTTTAACTCTATTTTATACTGGTCCGGCAATGATGTAGTAAAGCAGCAATTCTCTATATCCCTCCCGGATCCGCCTCCGAAAAGTTAATACAAGACAGCTTTATACTAATGCTCTATCTATCCGGAACTACCGGACAGTAGCATGAATTTGTTTACTATGACGGATAGGAACTATCAGCTATTCCGTTCATCTGTTTGTATTAATTTTAAAAATAGAAAGGATTATTATGAAGCGTTTCATAATAGTAGTTTTTGCTTTACTTTTTACCGTACAACTATTTGCACAAAAAGAAAACGATTCACTTAAATTAAAACTAAACCCCGTAACGATAACTGCAACCCGTTATCCTGAATATGTGCATGAAATACCCTATGCAGTAAGTATTTTAACAAGCAGGGATTTTTTGAATGTTAAACCTTTTGGCTTTGATGAAATGTTATTAAATGTTCCGTGAGTATTAGCCCAATCACGCTCCGGGTCACAGGATATCCGTATCACCATCCGCGGCTTTGGTGCACGCGGGGCGGGCGACAGGTCAAATTCTGGCACTTCACGCGGTATCCGTGTAATGGTTGATGGTTTCCCGGAAACTGAACCGGATGGAAGAACTTCTTTTGATATGGTTGAGCCGGGCTTTGCAGAAAAGGTCGAAGTTATCCGTTCAAATGCTTCAGCACTATGGGGCAACGCTGCCGGAGGTATTATCAACGTTAACACTGTTCCTGATTTTTCAGGAAGTTTTTTAAATGTGACAGGTGCACTAGGAGGTTTCGGCACAACAAAGGCATTAGTTAAAACCGGATTTAGCTTTGAATCAGGTCAGGTTATTGTTGGGTTTGCGAACAATCACATGGACGGGTGGAGAGTGCATTCGCAGTCGCACAGAACAATGGCCACATTAGCTTTCATAAACAAAATGTCCCCGAAAACCACGATGGGTGTGTATGTCTTGGCAAGCAGGGCAAAATTTTTAATTCCCGGGCCGCTTTCGCAAAAACAATACGAGGCTAATGCTAAACAGGCCAATTTCGAGTACAATCTAAGGGACGAAAGGCGGTTTAACAGGGTGGGCAGGATAGGCCTGAACTTTGAGCACATGCTTAATGATATGCACAGTTTCTCGATGATGACTTTTGTACAGCCCAAGTTTTTGCAGCGCTCTGAAAGAAACACGTTTAGAGATTTTAACCGCTACCACATTGGCGGTAACGTCATGTACCGGAATACCCTGCAATTCGATAATGGTGTTGTCAATAAACTGGTCGCGGGATTTGATGAAGCCTATCAGGATGGCTCTATACAGTTTTACGGACTAACAGCTGAGAACCAACGGGATAGTGTACTAAAAGACAATAAACGTGAAGGTGCAAATACCTTGGGCGCATTTCTGCAAAACGAGATTATATTTGACCGGTTAAGCTTTTTAGCCGGCATACGCTACGATAAGGTGACTTATTACAGTGAAAAGTTTGCGGTTAATAATAATAAGTTTTATACAAGTATCGCAGGGCAGGATAAAGCCTTCGAAAAAATTACACCCAAACTTGGCATTACTTACAAACTGACCGATAATGTCAATATTTATACAAATCTTGGCGGTGGTGTTGAAGTTCCTGCCGGGAATGAAACCGATGACCTTAATACAACAAATTTGATAAACCCTCTGCTTGAGCCGATTGTTTCAACAACATTTGAACTTGGCCTTAAGTGTTTAAAATATGAATTTGAAGGGTTTGTTAAGGGGATTTCATTTGATGTTGCCGGCTATATCATTAAAGTTAAAGATGATATCATCCCGTATCAGGAGGGAAAATACTATCAGACAATCGGCAAGTCCTCACGGACAGGTGTTGAGGTAAATGTAGTTGCTGACCTTGCGTTAGGGCTCCGTGTTTCTGAAATGCTAACCGCGTCCAGCAACAAATACGATACTTACACATTAACAAAAGCAATTGCCGGAAAAGATACCACGTATGACGGCAATAAAGCTCCCGGATTGCCGGAATTTACAAATACAATCTCCATTAATTACCGTCCTGAATTTTTCAGGGCACTCAATATTGGCATGCAGGCAAGAACCATTGGCAAGTATTTTGCCGATGACGCGAATACACTCGAGGTACCAGCCTACACGATGCTGAATGCAAACATCATGTATGAAAATGTACTTGAAGCATTAAACAATACCGGCATTCGGGCGGTTTTAAGTGTGTATAATCTTACGGATGAGAAGTATATAGCAAGTGCTTTTATCAATCCGGTAAAATACTCGGTTGCCGGAAGCAGCACGAAAGAGCTTGGCTTTATTGAACCGGGTCTGCCGCTTAACGCTTCATTCACGTTAACATTTTTGTTTTAATCAGTTTCTTTTATAAGACGAAAAGCTGCCTGAAACGGCAGCTTTTTGCTTATACCCAAAATTGCAAAATCCGTTATTGTTATATGGTTTTTTAATTACTCATGTTACGCAAAGTTGGGCTGAAGCCCAGTGTGGGTGGGTGTGGGACTTATGATCCCCCGGTTTACCCAATGCTATCTGTTGGGCGACATTGGGTAAACCGGGGGAGAAAATTGAAACAACCCAAAACAGGCTTTAGCCACTCAACCGTTATTTCTTGATAAACCATTGCTCGATTGCTGATAAAATCAATTTGTGCTATAGCCCTACTTTGCGTAAGGTGAGTTAATTATTTGTTTTTATATTATTTGGCTGTTAAACTGCTTATAGAGAAAATAATTAACTCAAACCAGACGCCAAAATTAAACTGCGATCAACCCCGATCAACACCGATCAACCCCGTTGCAACAGAAATTTGTAAAATATTGCTATTTTCAATACATTGAAGTTGAATTGGTCATGTGCAAATCTAAATAACATGCTCATTTTAGTCACTTTATTACAGGTTTTACTCGAAGCGGACATCTTGAGCTAGATTAGAAAGGCGCCTTATGTTTACTCTTGAAAACTTTATTTTCGCTCTTTCGGAAAAAATATTTACTCAGGGAAAAACGTTGGATGAAATGACCATGGAAGAACTGATGAGAGTAAAAGTTGTGGCAGGCTCTCTGTTGACCTTGGCTAAATCGCAAATTACCGTATCGTTATCTACAATAACAGCTGAAGATAAAGCGGTTACCCCTGAGCGAAACATAGCTGATTGGATCAAAATTTATGTTCCGGGGACGGGCGTAAGCCTGGGAACGGTACAGCGTATTGTCCATCGGCATGGCGGCAAAAAATGGGCGGAAAGTGAAGTTGATAAAGGAACGACCTCCTATTCTACGATTCCCATCTCAACTAAAATTCAAAGGAGATGGCATGCCCCTGTTAATTAAAGGACTTTCTTTAACATCGATGACAACAGCCTTGACTGTATGTTCTTGTGTTGCCTTCGATTGCGTGGAGAGGAACTTGAAATTGGTCGGTGGAGGTAAAACGACAATCAATATCGCACCTGATGTGATACCATACCCGACTTTTTTGAAGCAGCGCAAAGATGCCGGTATCAGAATTATTGGGTGGCTTGTCATAACATTGGCTGTATGTTTGAGTATGCAAACTCCAGCTCAGTCTATATCGATCCCGAAAGATATGATACTCCAACCGCATCTTTATAGCGGTAAACAAATGGTCAGCTTCATAAGTAACAAAAAACAAGCAATAACAATTACCGATACATCCAAAACGGTTCGCGAAAAAAATGTCGCTGATATGGATCTTCAGGAGTTAGGAAACTTACGCATCTCTCCATTCGATGTTTCTACCCGTTTAGATAAAGGTTACCGTGCATCAAACTCCGTTTCCGGTTCCCGTTTCGATACTCCGATTCGTGATCTCCCTTTCGCCATTCAAGCATTCACCAAATCATTTATTAAAGACCAGAAACCGGTGAACATTTTTGATGTAACACATTACTCCCCCGGTGTTACTTACCGCAGTAACGACTTTAACGAAGGAAACGCCAACGTTGCAATAAGAGGCTTTGCGGTTGGTTCATTAGCTGGTGGAAATATCCATATTTTACGAGATGGCTTTCACGGACCATCAATTTTTGATTTCACTAACATTTCGCGTGTTGAAGTTGTTAAGGGACCCGCATCTTTTCTGTATGGTCAAGTAGCTCCTGGTGGAATTGTTAATATCATAACTAAAAATCCTCAGTCAACTTTTTCGGCAGTTGCCAATGTTAATTATGGGTCTTATAACCAGCTTCGCTTTGATGTTGATGTAACCGGACCAGCTTCGCAAACACTTTTCTATAGGCTTGCTGCTTCGTATGATAAAGACATGAAATATTGGGAACCCTACGATGCTTATTCCAGAGATTTTGCCCCGTCAATCCTCTGGCAGCCCAATGACCGCGTGAGTTTCTCTATCAAATATGAAAACTTCCTCAAAGAAGAGACCCCGCAAGTGATGCAGAAACCAGGTTACAATATTCAAACTGGCATTATACCTTCTCCTTCTGATCCCAATCTATCTGGTGTTGATGTACCCGGTTTACCGGACAATTGGAACAGCATGTCGTACGCAGATTTCCGCAACAGTACCACAAACAACCTTAGTGCTTGGATAGATTATAAAGCCAGCGAACACTGGAATCTACGTATCGGGTATTCTCATTTAGAATATAAAATTGATGCACTCTTCTCCGGCAATCTTGGCATGGCCAATAATTTTACATTTCTGCAGGGGCGGCGCTTTAGAAAACAAATATATACTAACCGGGACGATAGTTATGAAACACATACAACCGGAAAATACAATTTTGGATATATGAGTCTGCGTTTGCTAATTGGTGCTCAATACGTTAAGCGAGTCTTAGATAGGTCAGCAGGCCAAGCGCCAAACGATCCGGCACTGGGTAGTAATCCTACTGCTTCACCATTACCCTTGTGGGATCTAAGGAATCCTTCCACATGGAATCGGGTAGTAAGAATTCCGCTTTCGGAGCTTGTTGCTAATACTTCCGATGAAATGGTTGAATATGCCGACAAATCTCTGTATGCCGGTACAACATTCGGTTTCTTCGAAGATCGGTTACTTATGTTAGCGGGATGGCGTTTAACTTCAACAGAAAGTCAATTTACAAATAGGCTAAGCATACAGATACAACCAAAAAACAAAGTGAGTATGATTACCCCGCAATATGGCATTCTTTATAAAATCACAAATGGATTTTCACTCTTTGCATCCTATGCCGAGTCATTTGTTCCAAGTACAAATTTACTTACCAATCCGGATGAAACACGAAGGGTTGCGGAGCCGACTAAGGGATTAGGTTACGACATAGGAATAAAGACTGATTTACTAGATGGGCGAATCTCCGGAACAATTACTTACTTCAATATTCTTAACAAAAATATTGTTAATGATCTAAGTGTTACAAATTCTTCCGGATCGGTAATAATCAGCAATATTCAGAGCGGAGAGCAGCGCTCATACGGTATTGAATTAGATGCATCAATAATGGCAACAGACAATTGGCAGTTTTACCTTTCATATAGTTACATGAACGCACGAATAACCGAGTTTAGTGGAAACGATGATATTATTCTAGCTCAAGACCCCAGTACATTAAACGCTGCCGACAAAGCAAACTACAAGAATGTTTGGCGGTTTCATAATGCAACGTTGCAGATGAGCGCCCCTCACTTAGCAAATATCTGGACCCGTTACGACTTCACTGAAGATGTGCTATTAGGAATGCATATAGCCAGTGGTGCTTATATTGTTTACGACCAGACTCTCCTTCCCGATAGTCCGGAGTCGAGCCATCAAACTTATACACTCCTTAGTGCTACGCTGGGTTATTCTTGGGAATGGCATGGACTACAAATGAACATTGATATTATGGGTAAGAATTTAGCAAATTATTACTACCGGCCCTCGCAAAGCTCGCGTTGCCGGCCGCGTGAGGTTATTTTAACATTAACTACAAAATTTTAATGTACGAAGTATAGAAGATTGATTAAATTTAACGGTAACAGTAAAGTCCTTGATAGAAATCCATTATGAAATATTTATTACAAAAGTATCAACAGAAAGTTAGCCCTCTTAATACACAGTTGAGTATATCTCTTTTCTATTTCCTTGTATTCCTTTATTCCGGTTATCTCTACCCACAGCAATTTCAACGTGAAGAAGTAATTAGTTCATACATCTACAACTTTGCATTAAACATTGAATGGCGAAATGAAGATAGAATTAAAGAGTTTCACTTTTGCATAATTGGTGGTAATAAGAAAATTATTGAAGAACTAAACAAAATCTGCTCTATTAAAAGGATAAGAAATAAACCAATTAAATTAACTATTAACGACAGGTTAACTAATATTGATGATGCCCAGCTCATCTTTGTAACCAAAGACAAAGAGGAACTTCTTGAAGAATGTTTTGATAAAATTGAAGGCAAAAACATATTATTAATCAGCGATAATTACTATACTAAAAAAATTGTAATGATTAATTTTTACGTAACTAATGATCAAAGATTAAAATTTGAGATCAACAAAGCAAATATTATTAATCAAGGTCTTACGATATTACCTGATATGGTATTGATGGGCGGAAGTGAGATAGATGTTGCGGCACTTTACCGGGAATCTCAGATTAGCTTGCGAACGTTACAAAAACAATTGGATGTCCTTCAGCAAAGAGAACAACAACTAGCAATAAAGATTGAAAGCAGCACACTCGAAATAATCCGCCAAGAGAAGTTGATAAATTCCCAATCAGCATCAATAGATTCTCAAAAGGTGCAACTGAACGAACAAAAGCATGAGTTACATAATCTTTTACTGGCGATTGAATTGAAACAAGATACTTTAAAACAGCAGACCAATATTATAGCTGAACGGGAAAAAGAATTAAATGAACAAAAGGTTGAAATTGATAAAAGAGAAAAAGTATTAACTGCACAGAAGGTAAAAATTGATAATCAAAATATAGAAATAGAAAAACAAGCGAAATCCTTAAAGAAACAAGATGTTACTATTTCAACCCAACAAAATTTTTTGTACCTCCTATTGGCAATTGCATTTCTCGGGATAGGACTATTCTTTGCTATATATATAGGTTATAAAAACAAAAGGAGAATCAATGCCCGGCTTACAGAAGAAATTGAAGAGCGAAAAAAAGTTGAAGAAGCTTTGGGTAAAAGTGAGGATCTGTACAATCACGCTCCATGCGGTTACCATTCACTTGATAAAAACGGCGTATTTGTCCGAATGAATAACACAGAACTTGAATGGCTGGGGTACCGTTCCGAAGAAATTGTCGGAAGATTGAAATTTGTCGATCTTGTTACTGACAACAGTAAAAAAGTATTTGAAGAAAACTTCCCTCGATTCAAAGCATCCGGAGCGATTCGTGACATCGAATTTGAACTGATCTGCAAGGATAAAACGATAAAAAATGTACTGCTTAGCGGAACTGCGATATACGACGAAGATGGAAATTTTCTGATGAGTCGATCAACACTTTATGACATTACCGAGCGCAAACAAGCAGAAGAAGAACTTCGTGAAAGCGACTCCCGCGTCAGGGCTCAACTCAACGCTATCCTTGCACCCGATGGCGACATTGGAGGACTCGACCTTGCAGACATTGCCGAAATTAAAACCGTACAGGCAATAATGGATTATTTTTCGAAATTTATGAATATAGCTGTTGCTATTGTTGACTTGAAAGGCAAGGTTTTGGTAGCTGCTGGCTGGCAGGATATATGTACCAAATACCACCGTGTGCATCCCGATACCTGCGCGTTTTGTACCGAAAGCGATCTGGAACTATCGCAGGGGGTTGAACCGGGAAATTATAAAATATACAAGTGCAAAACAACATGTGGGATATGGCCACCCCGATAATAGTGGGTGGAAAGCACGTTGGGAATATTTACCTCGGGCAATTTCTATACGAGGGTGAACAAATTAATTATAAATTGTTCCGAGAACAGGCACGTAAATACGGTTTCCCCGAAGAAGAATATTTAGCAACCCTTGAACGGATTCCAAGGTGGAGCGTAGATAAACTAAATACCGTGATGAGTTTTTATTCCGCATTAGCCACTATCATTTCCACTCTCAGTTATAGCAACATTAAGCTTGCCCGGTTGTTATCTGAGCAGAAACGCCTGTTGGAATCATTGAGTGAAAGCCAAGAAAAATACCGGCGTATCGTAGATACCTCCAACGAGGGCATATTAGTTCTTGATTCAGATGTTAAAGCTGTTTTTGTAAATACAAAAATGACAGAAATTCTCGGTTATTCCGGAGAAGAGATAATTGGTCTGCCATTTACGGATTTTTTATTTGAGGAAGATTTACCCGATCATATAAACAAAATAGAAGAGCGGCATAGGAATCAATATGGGAACTATGAACGCCGGTTACGCCGGAAAAATGGAGAAGCGTTATGGGTTATTATTTCGGCTACACCTATTTTTGATAATGAAAATAACTTTCAAGGATCCTTTGGGATGTTTACCGACATCACCAAGCGTAAACAAGCAGAAGAAGAACTACTTGCCGCCCATCAACAACTTGCTAACATTATAGACTTTTTACCTGATGCCACTTTTGTCATCAACAGGGAAAAGAAAGTTATTGCATGGAACCGCGCCATCGAAGAAATGACCGGCACACGTAAGGAAGACCTCCTTGGGAAAGGCGATTATGCATACGCTATACCTTGGTATAATGAACGTCGTCCGATTCTTATCGACCTCGTCGGTGCAGATGATCAGGAAATCCAATCCATATATAAAAACACATATAAACAGGGCAATACACTTTTTGCCGAAGCATTTATACCCTCGGTGTTTAAGGGACGGGGTGCCCATTTGTGGATTAAAACTTCGCCAATTTTGGATAACGAAGGGAAACAGGTTGGCACCATCGAGGCGGTTCGCGATATTACAGAGCTTAAAGAGGCTGAACAGAAACTAAAATTACTGAATTTTGCATTGAATAATGTATATGATGAAGCTTATCTGATTGACGAAAAAGCATGTTTCTGTTACGTCAACGATGAAAGTTGCCGGGCTTTAGGTTATAGTTGTGATGAGTTGTTAAAAATGAATGTGGTTGATGTTGATCCTGATTTTCCCATAGAGCGTTGGACTGAGCATTGGAACGACATCATGGAACATGGGTCTCTTATTTTTGAAGGTCGTCATAGAACAAGAGAAGGTTGCATCTACCCTGTAGAGATTAGCGCGAATTATTTCGAATACAACGGTCAGGGATACAACCTTGCGCTGGCTAGAAATATTACCGAACGAAAACAGGCAGAGGAAGAAATCCGCAAACTTAACCAAGAGCTTGAACAACGAGTTGTTGAACGTACCGCTCAACTTGAATCTACAAATAAGGAATTGGAGGCCTTTGCCTACTCTGTTTCGCACGACCTGCGCGCGCCGCTGCGCAGTATTGATGGGTTTAGTCAGGTACTCCTTGAAGAATATACGGATAGGGTAGATGAACAGGGGAAACACTATTTGCAACGGGTAAGGTCAGCTACACAGCGTATGGCACAGCTTATAGATGATATGTTGAACCTCTCCCGTGTCAGCCGCGGCGAAATGAATATCCAACAGGTGGATCTAAGCAGCGTGGCGCAAGAGATTGCCGACGACTTACGCGAGGCTCAACCAGATCGCAATGTGGAGTTTGTTATTCGTAAAGGAATCAATGTGCAGGGTGACAGCCGGCTCTTGCGTATTGTTTTGGAGAACCTCCTTGGAAATTCATGGAAGTTTACATCAAAGCATCCAATTGCACTAATTGAGTTTGGTATGCAACGGCAAAATAATTTAACGGCTTATTTTGTCCGCGATAACGGTGCAGGTTTCGATATGAATTTTTCGCAAAAACTTTTTGGCGCTTTTCAGCGTCTGCATTTGTCAGATGAATTTCCGGGGACGGGCGTAGGCTTGGCAACCGTACAACGAATTATTCACAGGCATGGTGGGAAAATATGGGCGGAAAGTGAAGTGGATAAAGGAGCAACATTTTATTTTACAATTTTACCAAAGGTATAATATTTTAAATTAGGTGCAGCTACTCACGTTATGTAAAATAAAGCTGAACTTATGTGCTTAACTAAAATGAGCACCTCAAAAAGTACAGCGAAATTTTTATCACCTAAGCCAAAACATCTATATGAGATGGGGTGATTAATAGTTAACTGTTTGTTAGATGGAAACCTCAGACTGAAAGTCAGAGGTTATGGCATAAAGTACAATGCAATACGCCATTAACTATAACGGGCAAAATCGACAAATACAATTTGCCACCGATTTTGGACTTGAACCGGTTCACATGAAATTTTAGTGGAGTTCTATTAAAGAATATCTGAAATAGTTGGTTGAAAAAATTCCGCTCCGCTGGAGCTGAAATGTATCTATTGTTACTGTTTGCTATAGCTATTCCAGCCCTGCCGGGCTTCCAGATTTTTGCTTATCACAATAACATATTCACATACCGGGTTTCTGAAGTCTGGAAGGACCTAAACCGCAAGTGTAACAGGATATCATCTAACTTTTGAGTTCCATCTGGACTATAACCGGACACCGTATATTTGGAAGCAATGGCTAAATGCTTAAATTTTTAATCTTCTTAAAAAACTCCACCGGAAAATCCGGTGAACCCTTGAACCCCAATAACAATTCATAATTACCGCAAAATCAATAATTTTTGATTTTGTAGGTATTATTCCGTATATTTACAGGTTACAGAGAATAAAAATTAAAATTATGGCAAAAACAAAGAATATTGATGCATATTGTACTAACTGTAATGCGGTTACCAAAATGGAACTCGCAGGTGAAACAGTTGAAGGACCCGATGTAAGTAAACGGTGGGCCAAGTGCAAGAAGTGCAAACAAAAGATGATGATTGACC
>JACPGF010000241.1 GCA_016182615.1 Ignavibacteriales bacterium | reverse complement strand
AGGAAATCTCGGTACAACGATTACTGAAACGCGGGGAAAACTCCGGTCGTCTCGATGATAATGATACGGTTATCCGGCAAAGATTAAAAGAGTACGATGAGAAAACACTTCCTGTACTTGAGTTTTATAAAAGCAAAGGTGTATTTTTTGAAGTGAGTGGTGCCCAGGATGTTGAGACAGTGACACAGCAGATTGATAAAGTTGTTGAAGACCTGCTAAGCAAACGTCTTTATAACATCCTGTTATTTGGTTATCCCGGCTCCGGCCGCGGGTATCATGGCCAGGCACTTGTTGAGAAGTACGGTTTCGAATATATTGCCACCGGCGCAATACTTGAGAAAGAAATACTCAATGATACAATTGTCGGGAGGCACATCCGCAAAGCCTACGAGGCCGGTGAACACGTGCCTGATGATATTGTGGTTGATATTATCGAGAAAAAACTGGATTCGATAAAAAATGCACGGGGCTTTATTTTCAAGGGTTTCCCGCGTACTCTGGTACAATCGTATATTCTTGACGGCCTTTTGCAGAAACATGATACAAATATTTCTAAAATAATCGAGTTGGAAGTACCACCGCTCGACCTTATTCTCCGGTTAAGTGAACGTGGAGACCAAGGCAAGCAACTGCCGTATGATTCAAGTGTACATCAGATTGTACGCCGCTTAAAAGAGCATGAGAGCAAAACTGTTCCGGTAATTAATAAATACAAGCAAACCAAAGGTGTTACTACCATTGACGGACTGGGTGCTTTTGAAGAAGTCTTTGAAAGAATTTGTGCTGAAGTTGAAACCGGCCTGAAGAGTTACCGGTAGAGATAATTTAATTATCTAACCGGCTTTGGACTAATTGCCGAAGCCGGTTTTTTTGTTCAAAAGGATACATGCAATGAAAACAGCACTTTTGTTGATTGATATACAGAATGATTATTTCCCGGATGGTAGTTTCCCGCTCCCGGGAGCCGAAGCAGCAGGGAAAAATGCATCCGCGATATTACAGCATTTTAGAGAAACCGGGCAGGTTGTTGTTCATGTACAGCATCATTCGGTAAGGGCTGATGCAGCGTTTTTTATCCCGGGAACAACGGGTGCTGAGATTAACCACATAGTTAATCCTGCAATAGGTGAAAAGGTGATCACTAAAAACTTTCCAAACAGTTTCAGGGGAACAACTCTGTTATCCTATTTGCACGAAAACCTGATTGAGCGTATTATTATCTGCGGCATGATGACACACATGTGTGTTGATGCCACTTTACGAGCAGCGAAAGATTTTGGATTTACCTGCACACTTATAGCTGATGCTTGTACGACAAAAGATTTGGCAGTACTTGATAAAAAGGCTAGCGCCGAAGATGTGCAAACAGCATTTTGCGCGGCACTTGCTTATTATTATGCCGAAGTTGTAAACACGGCAACGTTTTTGAAATAACAAACTATTATTACGCAAAAGTGGGTTGTATTTTTTCGAAGTCCCTCCTTTTTGAAAGGAGGGTGGATCGCTTTAGCGAAAAGCTTGTCCCAATGGGAGGAGAATTGTTTTAGCGGGATTAACACTGCCTAAAAACGATTCCCCCGCTTCGCCGCGGCGAACACCCCCTTTTTCGCTAATGGGAGACTTAGCTGCAAAGTCCCAAATTAAAAAAATGCTTAAGTTGAAACCATTGATCTAAAAGCCGGGGCAACTTAACCATTTAATTTACCCAGATTTTTGCCATAGACAAGGATAGCATAAACCGGGGGTAAACAACAACAAAATTAATGGGCTCAAACGCAACTTTGTGTAATTGTAGGTAAATAAAACTCTTTTTCATTCTCCATGATACATTACTATATTGCAACATAAAATAAACTAAATTTGCATGGAGCACCTTGCCTGCTGAATTGATTTCAAAACCGCCTGATAACGAAGGAATAACTTTAACACTCTCATTGGCTGATATTGAGTGGCTGAATAATGAGCAGGCTAAAATTTTTCTTTCACAGTCTGTTCCCGAGTGTGTAGCGGAACTGATGCGAAATGTTCATGAAATCTGTTCCCTGACGGTATTTGTGCTATTTTCATTCTGCGAAGATACATCGGGAATGGTTTGTGAAACGGTAAGCGGCATCAGTGCCGGGGAAGCAGAATTGTTGAAAAAACAGATTCCTATCACCGGCAGCCCTGGGGAATTTCCGGGTGGCAACATAATTTTGCAACTTTACGAGCGGGATGATTATTGTTGTATCCCCGTGCTTCTCGGCGGAAAGCTTGGTGGCTGCATGGTGCTTCTGAGCAGTGAAAAGCAATGCCAGACCGTGAAGCAATCTGCACTTCTGGGGTTTCTTGTCAATGCCGCGTTGCTTAGGATTAGTCAGATACGCGATCGAATTCCCCAGCTTCCGGATTCGATGAGTGATGTTAAAGCAGAGATGTACCGGAAAATGTTAGACACCATATCTATTCCCTTTGCTGTTTATGATACTAATCTAAATTACGCATTTGTCAATGGTGCATACATTCACCATGAGCCATCACGGAAAGCGGTTATTGGAAATAATGACAGCTTTCTGATTATCCAAACGGGTCTGTCTGAAGAATCTGCACATAGGCGATTGGACCTGCTGAAAGAGGTGCTTAAACTAAAGAGGTCAGTGACCTTTGAGGAATCGTTTGTTGATGAAGCGGGGAATGTACGCTCGTTTTTCAGGACATTCAGCCCGCTTACTGACGAAAAAAACGATTTAAAAATGATTATCAGTTACGGGCTTGACGTAACTGCCTTTAAAAAAGCTCAAGAAAGCCTTTTCAACTCGGAACGGCAATTATCTTTCGTGCTGAATACCGTTGCCGAGGGCATAATCATGTTCAACAACGAGAACCTTATAATACTTGCAAACCGTGAAGCTGAGAAAATATGGGGTTATCCACCGGGTAAACTTGTTGGCAGTTATATTCATAAACTTATGGAAGAGACGGAAAATGCACCGCCCGCCCTTATTAACTTTTTGCTTAACCCGACAAGCAATTCAGAAATAATGGGGCATGAACTAGAGTTCGTGGGTTTCCGGAAAGACCGGAGGCGTTTTCCGGTTGCGGCAAAAATACAGGAAACAATAATTGGTGATAAGCATTATTATACCGCGGCACTATCTGACATCACAGAGAGGAAAATGTTTCTCGAACAGTTAATGCATGCAAAAGATGAAGCGGAAAAATCCTCCAGAGTAAAAGAGGAGTTTCTTGCTCATATCAGCCACGAAATCAGAACTCCACTGAATTCAATTTTTGGATTAACCGAACTGCTCTTGCAGATGCAGCCGCAAGATGAACAACTCGCGTACTTACAGGCTATTAAGCTCTCCTCGGATACACTGCTGCTCCTGATAAATGATGTATTGGATATATCCAAAATTCAATCGGGTAAAGTGCAACTACAGGACTACTCTTTTTCTTTGCATGATATTTTCTTTTATATACAGGGTATGATGCAGGCTCAGGCAGATGAAAAGAGAATTACCTTAAGCCATGATATAGAAACGGATATTCCTGATTTGTTTTACGGTGATGCTGTGCGGCTAAGCCAGATTGTATTGAATCTGGTAAGTAATGCCGTTAAATTTACCGAGCAGGGGAGTGTCCTTTTTTCTGCAGCGTTGGTAAAACGTTTTGCAGCTTCATGCGAAGTATTGATTCAGGTGAAAGATACCGGGATTGGCATCCCGCAGGAACAGCAACAAATTATCTTTGAAAGTTTTACACAGATCACTACTATCAAACAGAAACAGGGAAGAGGAAGCGGGTTGGGTTTATCTATTTCCCGCGCCCTCGCGAGGTTGTTCGGTGGTGATATAACCGTCAAAAGTGCCTCCGGAAATGGTTCCACGTTCTCATGCTGCCTTTTTCTCAAGACTAAACAGGAAGATGGGAAAATTTACAAATCATTCAGGCAGTTTGATAGCTGCACCGCTGATCTTTCCAATGTTAAGGTTATGATTGTTGAAGATAACGTACTGAATGTTTTAGTAATTCAAAAAATGCTTAAAAGATGTCATGCTGAAGTGGTTGTTGCCCGGAATGGTGCAGAGGCAATAGAATTGCTGAAGCAAAGTTTTTTTGACGTAATTTTGATGGATATTTCAATGCCATTAATGAACGGGTTCGAGGCTTCGGAAAGAATACGGACACAATTTACAGAACCCAAGAAAAACACTCCTATTATTGCATTAACGGCTTCTTCAATTTCCTCCGGCTCCCGTGAATACCGGCAATCCGGTATGAATGATTATCTTGCCAAACCCTTTCTTATGGTTGATCTGGTGAGCAAAATAATTTATTTAACCGGCAAGGGAACCTTATCAAAAGGCTTGGCATTTGACACTAAAATAGATGGTGAATCACCCATTGAAACCGGTTACAATCTGCATTATTTGCACGAAACATTTGGTGAAAATTTAAACTTGATAGCCGGGTTTATTGAAAAATATTTGGATCAATCAGAGGAATCACTTTCACAATTGGAAATCAAACTGAAACAGCATTCGTTCGAGGAAGCCAGCCGTATCGCGCATAAAATTAAGTCAGGCAGCACGTACATCGGGGCTCACGGTTTTGCAGAATTAGTGGAGAGCATAGAAAACGGGGAATATAATAATTTAACAGAGGATGAAACAAATGCTGCGCTGGCTCTGATTTATAAAAAATTTCAGCAATTAAAGGAAGAATTGTCAGCATATCTTGAACGTGGAAGAAAATAGGGAAACATGGCACAAATTATAAAAAAATGTATCATAGTAGATGATGATGAATTATCAAGAACAATTGTTCGTGAGTTTGTTAAAAAAACCAGTTCACTTTCTCTTGAAATGGAATGTGAGAATGCAATTCTTGCCGCTGACTTTTTAAGAACCAATGAAATAGATATTGTTTTCCTTGATGTCGAAATGCCGCACATGTCAGGTTTGGAATTGTTAAAAACAGTAAAAAACATTCCTGCAGTTATACTTATCACGGCAAAGGAAAGCTATGCTGTTGAAGCTTTTGAATACGAAGTTGTAGATTACATTGTTAAACCTATTTCATACGCCCGGTTTTTAAAATCTGTCAACAAAGTTATTACCATGGATTCATCTGAAACTACCGAAAACGTGGGCCGTTTGTTTGTTAAAACCGATGGAAAATTTATCGGTATTGTTTACCGGGAGATACTGTATTTCGAGGCTCTCGGGGATTATGTCTCAATCGTAACTACTCATCAAAAATATACTATTCACTCATCGCTTTCCGCGATTGCAGGAAGAATTCGCATCTCCGGGTTTTGCAGGATTCACCGCTCTTATATTATTAACCTTGAAATGATAAATTCCATAGAAGACAACACTGTTATCATTGCAGGTAGAATCATTCCTATTGGCAGCAATTACAAGCAGGCATTGTTCGAAAAACTTGGATTGACTTGATTTGTAAAACACACCCGCAGCCATCAAAGTAACAGCAACTGAAGAAACTTGAAAAAAATCCGCGCGATTTAACATCAGTTTTTCTGTTTAAACCCTTTTACTGAAAAGTTTCATCGGTCGATTTAAGGCTTTTAACTATCGATTACGGTTGTTTGTCGAAAAATCTCACATTCCCTGAAAATTCGCTTTAAATTTACCATGTGATTTTGATATCACTTTACCGGATGTTTTCATTATACCGCAGCTCACAAAAAGATAATTGTGCTTTACAATTTATATCCGAGACGAGTGCAATGGACGACAGCACGATACAGGTTAAGTATTTGATAAATGCATTGTATCCGGTGATGGATACTTGATGCGTGAAAAGTTATCATAATGTTCTATGAAAATTAATTACTACTGCCGTTGACTTGGCTGTTTAATAATCGGAGAAAACCGGAAACACAAACACCCGGCTATTGTTTATGATGAGAACTTAGGGCCAAATCAGCAAAAAGAGTTGTTAAAGATGAATTTTAACTTTGCTAAAAAGAATTTGATTTCGTGAAAGCGGAATAACCGAGCTCTCCCAATATCACATACGGTAAAATAGGAACCCCGAGATACCATCTGGTACCTCGGGGTTTCCTTTTTTTAGGTACTTCTAATCTTGAAGAGAACGAACCGGCTTACAGAAAACCCCTTGAAACGGGGTCTAACTTTACCATAACTCCGGCACTAATGTCTTGACAATTTGTTTTTGATACAATGCACTCGTGTTTACTATTTGAACTTTGCCCTCATTATTAACTATTCATTCTCAATTATTCATTGCCACGATGCTGACCTCAGTCCCTCGAATAGCTTCTTCAACAGAACCGCATATAATTTCTGCAATTGGCATTAAAATTAGCCTGTTGCACGTTTAATAGTTTCATTATATTGCGCATACTCAAAAACTATATACTATAAAGAGGGTATGGCACAAGTAAAATTTGATAACCGGAATCCGGTTTTTTTTAATACCCTTAGGCTGAGGGTAAACAGCTATTTTAAGGAAAATAACTTAAAGCAGACAGGGAATTCACTATTGTATTCCAAAACTGCAATTTTATTAACAGCACTCGCATTATGTTATATATTCCTTGTATTTTTTACACCGGAATCGACAATACTATCACTTCTGGTGTGCGCATTCATGGGCTTGCTTATGGCTGCAATTGGATTTAACGTGTTGCATGATGGCGCGCATGGCAGCTATTCAGGCAACCGGGTTGTGAACACGATGATGGCCGCAACACTAAATATGTTAGGGGGCAGCGCTTTTATCTGGAAGCAAAAACATAATATTAATCATCATTCATACACCAATATCGAAGGTATGGATGACGACATCGATATCAAACCGTTCATACGGGTAAACACCTCGCAAAAAAGATACTGGTTCCACCGTTTTCAGCATGTTTATGGTTTTATATTATACGGATTTACTTATCTCTTCTGGATATTTTTCAATGATTTTAAAAAATATTTTTCGCACAAGGTATCTGTTGAATCTGATATGCGGAGAATGAATGTACGGGAGCACATTTCGTTTTGGATTACTAAAGTAGCATACGTGGCAGGGGCTCTGCTTTTACCTGCTTATAATGTTGGTATCTGGGGAACGCTATTAGGTTACGGGATAGCAGTGTTTATCTGCGGTTTTGTTATTGCTCTTGTTTTCCAGTTAGCACATGTGCATACCGAGGCAGAATTTCCTCATCCGGCAGGTGAATCGAAACATATAGAAAATGAATGGGCTATTCACCAATTAAATACAACGGCGAATTTTGCTACAAGAAACTGGTTTTTAAGCTGGTTCCTCGGCGGGCTTAATTTCCAAGTCGATCATCATTTGTTTCCGAAAATAAGCCATGTGCATTATCCTGCAATCAGTAAAATTGTCCGGGAAACATGCAGCGAGTTTAATGTTAAGTACCGGGAGTTTCCCACGCTTTTCAGCGCGGTAAGATCCCATCTTATGTATTTGAAAAGGATTGGGCTTTCTTCCTGATTTTATTTAAGTGTAACCGGCAGACTTTCCGTACTGCCGGTTTTTTTTATTTCCCTTTCCTTTTATCAAAAATCTAAAACAAACCGGATTCTGCCGCTTTATTGTTCGGGTAATTATTGCTATAATTGAGCAGTTAAAATAAAGGATATACAATGTCGGAAAGTTCAAAAATTGCAATTGTCACCGGCGGAAGCCGGGGGCTTGGTAAAAACATGGCGCTGCGTTTGGCTGAGGCCGGGCATGATGTTGTTATAACATTTAATACTAAAGGTGCAGAAGCCAATTCTGTGGTT
>JACPGF010000030.1 GCA_016182615.1 Ignavibacteriales bacterium | reverse complement strand
TCCATCACCTGCACTCGGGCCTAAGGCAACAACCGCGGTCGTGGGGTTCAATACAGCTATCGAGTATGCACCCTCACCTGCATTACCGGCTGCGGTAAATGTTGCACCGCCATCTGTTGATTTTTTTACATCTCCTGTGGATGATGAAATCCAAACGTTATTTGCATCGAGATAATCAATACCCCAGATATCTCCGGTAGTGCCGCTTGTAACAGAGGCCCAGCCTGTCGTTGGAGCTAAAACTATTGAAAATGCGGCATTGGATTCATCAAACACAGCGTTGTTTGAAGCGTCCAGAACGCGTACTTTGCATTGCGATGAGACTGTATTAGGAACTGTCCAGGCATAGCTGCCTAATGAACCTTGCACATTGGTAACAATGCTGGTCCATGAAGTTCCATTATTCGTTGAATATTCAAGATTAACATTTTGAATATTGGTAACACTCCATACTATATTTTTTACCGAACCAGCGTAAAATGTTTCACCGCCATTCGGATAACTAACAACAATCGGTGCATTTTCGACATGAAACGAAATTGCCTGCTGCACTTCACTGGTGTTTAATGCCGCACCAACTTTATATACTAATACCGCAACATCACATTTCTGGGAGTTATATTCAGCAGGAATTGTGTACGAGTAGTTTTTAGTAACTAATTGTCCTGGTTCCCAGGTGCCATTTGTTAATGTATCACCAAGGTAATTGTTAAGGAAACCGCGGACAACATGCTCGTGTACATAAGCACTGTTACCGGCGCAGGAAGCGTTTCCGGTCTGTGAATAAACCATCCCGCTTTCCATCAGAATAATATTTACCCTGTATAATCCGGAAAGTGACATGAGAGGATTAACTTTAACCGAAGCAGTAAATGCGCGGGTTGCCGAATTATAATTTTTCTCAACGGATATACCAACGGTTGCATTAACCGAAACTCTTTGAGCAAGCGTGGACAACCATGCTGAACGAGAGATTGGTGCAGAAGTCCTGTCAATAATTCCGGTCGGGTAAGAACTCATTCCCAATGCCGAAATAATTTGATTGCCGCTGAAACCTGTCCAAGGGTCATTGGCACTATTAGCGGGACCGTGGTATCCGATAACAACGGCATTTGGCACGGTTGTAAGGATATTCTCCTTGATGATCTGATGGCCGCATGGGCACCATTGGCACCACGTACCCGTACAATATTCAAGCACAGGGTTGCGTTGTGTTAAAGGCTGCGCTTGCAATTGCAAGTAACCTGCAAACAGTAGAAAGAAAAGAACAATAAAGTTACGTAGTTTCATACGTTCCTCAAATTTGATGAATGGTAAAAAATTCTGATACCGTAATGAGCATTTGGCAATGCTTTTTTTTCAAACTCAATATGCAAAAATTTCATTTGAAAATACTTATAAAAAGTAAAAAAAAATGCCGCCAGAACTAATCTCAATTTTTGTGCCAAAATTTAATCCTTGGGTTCAGGTTAATTTCTATCTCTGATTAATCTACTAGCAGTTGTATCAATCAGAAAAGTGAAAATTTTTCTTTGTCGTTCAATTTTAAAGTGTAAGAGTCGGTTTTAGTAATTTATCAAAGAGTAGTATAGTATTTAATGATAATCCTAATTAGCTCCTCTGAGCCACGGAGTTAAAATTTGTAATATTCAACTAGAATTATCATTCGATTGCCAGCAGCAGGAAATTATAGTATAAAAATTTCATCAATTGATAGACGTACCTTACGGATGCCATTAGTCTTTGCAAAATACAGTTCGTGGCAAGCACCCAAAATCTCATGGAATAATACCGTCCCGGTAGTGTTTGCTAACCACATTGAGTTTTTTTTTAATCTCCAGGTTAAAAGGTTGTGTGAAAACTCCTTGTCAAAATTTCTTCTTTTCGACTATAGATTGAAATGAAATATTTTTCAAAAACTTTGTGTTGTAACAAAGTTTCTGACACTGCGGACAATTTATTCAACCCATTTTCGACAGTTATTCATACGGCTATTCTTGCAATTACCCTCTATAAAAAGGTAAAGGTGTCAATGCAGGAAAAAAGGAAATAATTTAGAATACTATTATTATTGGCGGTATAAAGATATTGGGGTTAAAGCGAATAGGGCAAAAAAAAACTCTCTAAATTACTTTAGAGAGTTTTTGTATTCAATTACTATAAATTATTTGCGGTGCAGATAACTAAGCAAGAATTCTTTTAATAACGAC
>JACPGF010000248.1 GCA_016182615.1 Ignavibacteriales bacterium | reverse complement strand
TCCTCATAAATATCGTCGACATAATTTTCAATTTCACTTGAACAAAATCTCAAAAATCACAAGGTGCCTTGACAATCCATTTTTAACTCAATGCTTCGGGTTTACACTTAGAATTTTGTCCTCATTTTTCATTCCCGCGGCACTAGTGTAAAATAAACTTCAGTGAAAATGGAAATGCTGTAAGTACAACCATAGCTATATTGCCGAATATTCTTTTTAGCCGGCTCTCAGATTCAAACAACTGATTATATATTCTGAATTTTTCCTTGTAAACGAATAAACGGTCGAAACTAATAAAGATAATACTAATGATAAGAATATCAACAAAGATATTAGAACTTTCCTGCAATTCATTTGGTATAAATGGAACTATCCATGCGATAGAAAATATCGTAATCCCATAAACTGCATATAGTTCAGGGTCTTTTTTCCCGGTGAATCTTCCAAAGCAATAGAATTTGTAAAATATATATTTGAAAATGAGCATTTAGCGATTTTCCACTTTCAAAGGAAGCATTACAATGTAGTGGTTCAACGAAAAATGGAAAAAGTTTTTAATAAATATGAAACTCATTAGCAAACTTTGTTTACGATGGAAAACAATCAGTCGTACTTCTATCACTAAATGTATTAAATACTCTGTGCTTAATATGTCTAAATCAAAAATCCTGGCCGAGTGAAAAATAGAACACCGGTTTAGATGTGTGCTGTAAATCGTAGGACCAGGCTACATCAAAACGGGCAAGAAAATAGAGCAAATAAAACCTTGCACCAAAGCCTGTACCTATTAATAAGTCTTTTGTCATCAAACCTTTTTCCGGGTCTTTGTGGAACAACTGCCATTTGTTTTTTGATTCCCAGGCAGAACCCGCATCAATAAACGCCGTGCCTATCACATCCCTGAAGAGTATCGGCAATGCACCGGTCAGCAAATACCGTATTAACGGAAAACGGAGTTCAAGATTTGTAACAGTGTACGTGTTGCCGATCTGAGCCGCGTAGTCATATCCGCGAAGCGGCAGCACGGCTGTCAGGAACGCAAAATCGGATGTTTTCTCCAACGGTACATCAGTTGTTGCAAAACGGCGGTTAATCCAGTTTTCCGTACCACCAATAAAAAATCTCTGCGCGTTATTTCCACGGGACATTCCACCTGATACGCGGAAGGCAAACGAATAATCGTACCAGAAGCGGAAGTATTTTCTATAATCTAACACAACGGACTGAAACCCGTACTGCTTCTGTTTAATGAACGGGTTAATCATTGCATCCAGCCTGTACCGGGTGCCTTCAATCGGTGAGGTATAACCGAACAATGTATTATCGTGCACAAATGCGAACGTTGGTATCAAGTAGGAAATTTTTTCGAAATTATCATCAGGAAAATCCAAATTTTCTGCTGTAAGATTAAGGAAACTTAAACCGATATCGAAACGGTAAAACCGGCTTAACGGGTAGCTCATCGATCCAATTGCCCCAAAATTCCTGAACCTGAATAAATTCAAATCACCCGAGCGGTCAAGATATACAAACCTTGCAGTGTGAAAGGTCTCAATACCAAAATCAGCCCTGCCCGGTAAATAGTAATATGCCAAACCATAGTCACTATTCTTCAGATCAATCTGTAAACTTGTTTGCCCTATCAACCGATGGTTACCAAGCACATCGCTAAAGGATAGAACTGTTGTTCCGAGCAATCCATACAATGAACTGAACCCCGCATTAGCATAAACAATATCAGGAGAAAAATTCACCTTGTACCTGTTTACCCTGAAATTACCAGCCGAATCGAGATTGTCAACAGGTTTAAATAAACTACTGTCTTTGGCTTTTGTCACTTTGTAATAATTGCTTTCACCAAAGATATAATTACTGTAATCGGTTTTTCCGGCTTTTGCTCCTGTTGATGTCGTATCAACAAATTGCCCGGTAAATAATTCCTGAGCACCTATGTTTTTAACTGCGCTTGTATCAATGCCACGCAATGTATCGTGCTGCTGTTTGTTATTTTTGTCCAAAAGCTCTTTTATATAAACCGATGGTTTCAACCCGGCAAGATTAAGTTTTTGCTCAAATGGATTCGTCAGCAAAAAAATGTTATAAGCCGATTGATACATGGAAGAAAATGTTAGTTTTTTGCCATCCGCAGATACTGAGATCTGATAGACCCCATTCATTGAATTAGTAACAGGGATATCTATACTGATCGAATCCGCGGACGAATCAGAATGAAATCCGCGAGAGCTTTTCACTTTATAAATATTGTTGATTCCATTTTTATCAGAGACAAATAGTAACTCTTTACCATCAGGACCTAATACCGGTGATGCCTCGTCTGAATAAGGTGTATTTGTAACACGTACAATTTTTTTATCACTTAATCCGAGAACATAAATGTCGTTCTGATGATAATCATTTCCAGTCATTCTTTCCCGTTCACGGTCTTCCTGGTAATTGCTGTTTCTGTCTGAAATAAAAACTAATGCTTTCCCATCAGGAGACCAGGATGGGTTCTGATCCGAATAAATGTCTTCTGTCAGGTTTTCAAGTTTGCTCTCTTCAATTTGATAAATATAAATATCGGATTGCTTTGCATTGTGCCCGCCAAAAGCAATCGATTTTCCATCAGGTGACCAGCAAACAGTTCCTATACCACCGAATTTCAGAGGTATGGTCTGAATATCTTCATTCTCCACATTAATAATATATATAACATCATATCCGCCGCTTTTTGCAGCAAGTGCAATTTTATCTCCTTTTGGTGACCATGTTAAACCGGGTGTCAAGATGTTTAACTCTTCGAAATCAGCAGTCCTGTTCCCTTCTATGAGCTTTTTAATAATCTTGCCATCCTGCGCATTCATCAAATAGACATCAAAATAAATATCCCGGTTTGATATAAAAGCGATTTTATCGCCTTGAGGAGAAATGGCAGGGCTGGTGTTGTAAAAACCGCCGTCTTTCCTGTGGTCGGTAAGCCTTTTGGCAAACTCATCGGGATCCTGAAAATCGCTTATATCCGGCCAATAACGGCGCTTCAGAAATTTTTTCCACCGCTCGTTCAACTCTTCAATTTTCTGTCCCAGAACAGCTTTTAATGCTTCCTCTACATTCCCCTTGCTTTTTATCATGTTAACAAACTCGCCAACTTTTTCATCACCATATTTTTCAGCAATGTAAAAAAACAGTGCCTGCCCACCACGGTAAGCGAAATAACCATTTAACTGATTAATATCTGGCAGGTATTCACTCGTTATCGCATCACGTATAAACATATCCGTGTTTGAATCCCACCCAAGTGAAAGATACTCGGCTAGCCCTTCGTTAAACCAAAGCGGAATTTTAATTTGTATATTATTCGATATTATATTCTGAACCGAGCCGCCATAGAACATGTCATTCAATACGGCATGAACCAGTTCATGATGAATGACGTGCCTGAATGCCTTATAATTTCCCGTGAAGGGAAGGACAATCCTGTTCTTAAATAACTCAGTAAAACCACCGATTCCTTCGCTGAGGTATTCATCGGTTACGTTGGTTTCCTGAAACTCATTCTGCGAGTTGTTGAGAATAAGCGTTATCCTGTTATTAATAACATAGTTTATCCTGCTTTGAATAGAAGTAAGTGCATCCTCTGCAGCCTGCACCCCAAACTCGGCAATACCTGCGCCCTGTTTATTAAAATAAACGTCAAAGTGCTTACTCTGAATATAGTACCATTCAGAACCGTGGTATTGAACCTTGTTTTGCCCGAACTGCGGAAATTGCAGCGGTGCACAAAAGAGGAATAATGTTATGGTATATAATAAAATGGATTTATTTTTTACAATCATGAAAATAACTCGTAATACGTTCTTGCAATATTAGACAACAGAATCTCCGCTAAAGTTTTATTAATCGACAGCGAGCATAAAATCCATCTCGCAGCGCGATTCATCAACGCGGACTAATTTAACTTTTAAAGCATCACCTAAACGAAAGACCTTTCCTGTTCTTTTGCCGATAAGCGAATACTTCTTTTCATCATAGATAAAATAATCACCTTCGATATCCCGAAGACGTATTAATCCTTCTGAAAGATAATCAATTATCTGAACAAAAATTCCGTAATTAGTTACCCCCGAAATAACTGCAGAAAACTCGAAACCAATAAATTTGCGCATGAATTGCACCTGTTTCATTTTAACAGATTGCCTTTCGGCATCTGCCGCATTTCTTTCAGTAAACGATATCTGCTCGCATATCTCGGTTAAATCCTTTTTACTATACAGAGCCTTCTTCTTGGAAGCGATTACCGCGAATAGCATACGGTGGACGAGTAAATCGCTATACCGCCTAATCGGTGAGGTGAAATGCGTGTAATTTTTGAAGCTTAATCCGTAATGACCAATATTGTCTGTTGAGTATTCGGCTTTAGCCATAGACCTGACAGCAAGCTGGCTGACAAGTGCTTCATCCGGCTTTCCTTGTACAGCTTCGATTATTTTATTCAGCTCTTTGGCGTGGATGGGTGCCTGTGATGGCAGTGATTTAAACCCGA
Source organism: Ignavibacteriales bacterium (assembly GCA_016182615.1). Taxonomy (GTDB): domain Bacteria; phylum Bacteroidota; class Ignavibacteria; order Ignavibacteriales; family Ignavibacteriaceae; genus JACPGF01. The sequence continues at coordinate 2,061 of JACPGF010000248.1, read as the reverse complement.
GGAGTTTTAGGACATTCAAAAAATCCTGCTGTTTTGTTTCATCAGGTAAATCGTGCACGCGGTAAACAAAAGGTATTGGCACTCCTGCCTTTTCCAAATCGATAATATACGTTGCCACTAATTTATTAGCCAGCAGCATAAATTCTTCAACAAGTTGATGGCTTTCGTCATTCTGGCTCTTTTTAATATCTACAGGAAAAGTGTTGTTGCCATCGAAAACTATTTTCACTTCGGTTGAAGAGAAATTGATACTCCCTTCCCGCATTCTTTTCTTCCGCAGTGTAGATGCCAGCTTTTGCAAAGAATTTACGGTATTTACTATTTCTTCCGGAATAATTTCAACCTGCGGCTCTGTGATTTCTGTTCCGGTTTTCTTTGATTTTTTCTTGGGAATTTCCTTTATTTTCTTGGCATATTCACCGGTTATTATTTCCTGTACCTGCTCATACGAAAATCTTCTTTTACTGTTAATAACGGTTTTGGCAAATTCAAATTTCTCAACTTTCCCCCGGGAGGTAAGCTCAACGATGGCAGAATAGGTCAGACGGTCAACAAACGGGTTCAGGGAACATATACCATTGGAAAGTTCCTCGGGCAGCATAGGCAATACCTTGCCTGCAAGGTAAACACTGTTGCCTCTTTTATTAGCTTCAATATCGAGAGGGCTGCCGGGCACAACATAATGTGAAACATCGGCGATATGTATCCCGACTGAGAAATTGCCGTTCTCCAGCTGCTTTATTGAAAGTGCATCATCAAAATCTTTTGCATCAACAGGGTCTATGGTAATAACAATATCTTTCCTGAAATCGACACGTTTTTTTGTTTCTGTCGCGGGAATTTTTTCATTGACTTTTTTTGCCTCGTCCACAACCTCAACGGGGAATTTTTCTTTCAGGTTAAACTCAGAGATGATACCCATGTATTCATCCTCGAGCGACTCCTGTTTATTCAGAGAACGGACAATTTTACCTTTTGGATTAAGATTCTTGGACACCCATTCTATCTCGCCAACAAGTACTTGCTGCCCTTCTTTAAACCGTTTAGCATCCTCTGCTTCCACAAAAATATCCACCTGAAAATCAGGGGTATCAGGTGTTACATAATAAAGTGTTTTATGGCAGCGGAGTGTACCGGGCACAAGTTCCCAGCGGCGTTTTACCACCCGTGTTATCTCCCCTTCCAGATTTTTTGCATTTTGTTTCTGGCGGGCAAATAAAATAACCTCAACTTTATCACCATTCATTGCTGAAGACAGGTTCCGCTCTGAAATAAAGACATCGGGAAATTTTTTCTGATCGGGCAGCACAAAGCCAAAACCCTGCCTGGTAATTTGCAGAGTACCGGTAATGGAGTTTCGGGCTTCGGTTTGTACAAATACCTTAAACTTTTTGCCTAACCGCTCGAGAATTTTTTCCTCGACCAATTGATGCCGAGCAGCTTTGAGATTTTGATACTCATGCTCCTCGAAAATTTGCAGCTTTTTTGCCAGTTGTCTGGTTTTTAATGCTGCTTGTGGATTTTTTTTAAAAAATGCGACTACTTCTTTTTTCATATAAACTCGTAAATTAAAATGACTTGCCCCAACCTTATTGCAAACTATGTAAAAACAAGGGTTTTCCAAAGTAAAAGAATCTTTAAACTTTGTGAAAATTTTTATTCTTGTTTTAATAAGATAAACAAATTTCTTATATTTGTAATTCACATAGAAAATGCTACTGTAGCTCAGCTGGTTAGAGCGCTAGATTGTGGATCTAGAGGTCAGTGGTTCAAATCCACTCAGTAGTACCATCCAAGACCCTTGTAACCCCTTGTGTTACAAGGGTTTTTTGTTTTTGCAACCGGTATATCATTATGCAATAGGAAATTTTTACATTTCATATATCACAGGTTTACAAGATTAAGCCGTGTAAAAAGGATTTCAAATTTTTGCAACTTTTTCAAGACTTTTTCTATTTATATTATATGAAGAATAACTGAAATCGAATGGAGCCTTTAAATACACATGAAAATAGCAATACTTTGCGGTACTGTCCGTATAAACAGGGATGGAAACCGTGT
>JACPGF010000247.1:3689-6241 GCA_016182615.1 Ignavibacteriales bacterium | reverse complement strand
CCTGTTCACCGAACAAATCCGTTTCAGTCTCATCTTTAAAGTTGGTTTCGATAACTCCTGCACGTGTTCCGCCAATACCTTTTGCCCACGCTAATGCTAAATCTTTCGTGTTACCCGAGTAATCCTGATTGACGGCGATAAGGCAAGGTGTTCCGCTGCCCTGCTCGTATGTCCTCCGGACAAGATGCCCCGGACTTTTTGGAGCAATCATCATCACGTTTACATTTGCAGGTGGTACAATCTGCTTGTAATGTATATTGAAACCATGCCCGAATGCAAGTGTGTCACCTTCTTTCAGGTATGGAGCAATCTCTGCATCGTAAATTGCTTTCTGGCTTTGGTCAGGCAGCAATAGCATAATAACATCAGCCCACTCTGCGGCTTCTGCAACAGTTTTTACGGTAAGCCCAGCAGCTTCCGCCTTTGCCTTCGATGCGGATTCAGGTTTCAGCCCGACTACTACTTCAACCCCACTATCTTTTAAATTTAAACTATGCGCGTGACCCTGGCTGCCGTAACCAAGTACCGCTATTTTTTTTGATTTTAGTAATTCCAAATTTGCGTCTGCATCATAATAAACGTGCATGTATTGCTCCTACGAATGATTTATTAATTGTTTTGTTGCTAATTGTCTTTCCTGCTCACCGCGTTTTAAGGCGATGGCGCCGCTCCTTGCCATTTCTTTAATACCGTACGGTGCAAGTGAATTAATTGCCGCGTCGATTTTATCACTTGGCCCGGTAATCTCGAACATTAATGTTTTATTGTTTATATCAACTACTTTACCTTCAAACAAACGGCATAGCTCGGTAATTTCGCTCCGGTTGCCTTTTTTATAGTGAACTGTTATTAATGCAAGCTCACGTGCAACGGCATGCTCTTTAGAGAGGTCAACAACTTTTATCGTGTCGATAAGCCTGTTCAACTGTTTTACAATCTGGTCAAACACTTTATCCTCACCGGTGGTTACCAAAGTCATGCGCGATATACCGGGAACTTCTGTTTCGCCAATAGTGATGCTGTGCAGGTTAAAACCCTTACCACTGAACAGTGTTGAGATGCGGTTAAAAGCGCCGAACCTGTTTTCGAGAACTACTGAAATCGTCCTTTTCATTTTTTTACCTGTTACATCAATTTAGGGTTTAACCGTTTTACCATCATATCCGAAAGCGCTCCGCCCGCGGGTACCATCGGGAAAACCATGTTTTCTTTTACCACTTTAAATTCCAGAACAACCGGACGGTCAGTAACTGCAAATGCTTTATCAAACATATTATCAATCTCCTTCGGGTCATCGGTTGCATAGGCAACACACCCCATAGCTTCTGCAACTTTTACAAAATCGGGATTGCTTGCCGATAAGTCAGTGAAACTGAATTTCTCAGCGTGGAATAATTCCTGCCATTGCCTTACCATGCCCAGAAAGCTGTTATTGATAATGATAAATTTAATTGGCAGTTTATATGCTGCTGCGGTAATTAACTCCTGTATATTCATCTGAAAGCCGCCGTCCCCGCTGATGGAGATAATCGGCTGATCCGGACGTGCAAAATATGCGCCTATCGCAGCCGGAACCGAGAAACCCATTGTACCTAAACCGCCGCTGGTCAGGTTGGAGCGGGGATGAGCGTATTTGTAATACTGTGCTGTCCACATCTGATGCTGCCCAACATCTGTTACAATAACCGCTTCACCTTTTGTCCGCTCTGATAATTTTTCGATAACCATTTCAGTCCTGAGCAAGCCGTCATTATCCTCATAGTCCATGGGGCACTCGTCTTTCCACGCGTTAATCTGATCCCACCAATCATTGATATGCGGTGCAGAACTCATTTCGGCAGCCAGTTCAGCAATAACATGTTTTACATCGCCTACAATCGGCAAATCAACAACAACGTTTTTATCAATAGCTGCCGGATCTATATCAACGTGTATCTTGTATGCATCGACGGCAAATTTGTCAACCTTTCCGGTTACGCGGTCATCAAAGCGGGCGCCAAGCGACACGAGCACATCGCAGTTGTTAACAGCCATGTTTGCCCAGTATGTGCCATGCATGCCAAGCATACCGAGTGACAAATCATCGGTGCCGGGGAATGCTCCAAGTCCCTGCAGCGTCATAGTAACAGGCAAATTATTCTCCTTGGCAAGCAACGCTAATTCTTTTGTGCCGCCGGACATAATAACGCCGCCGCCAACATATAATACCGGTCGTTTTGCATTCCGTAATTTTTCAGCAGCTTTCTTTATCTGGCTTGAATGCCCGTGATAATTTGGTTTATAACCACGCATCTCAACGGTTTCAGGATATTCGAAAGCGCACTTATTGGCAATAATATCTTTTGGTATATCAACAAGTACCGGACCGGGTTTTCCGGTTGATGCAAGATAAAATGCCATCTTAATAGTCATTGCCAAATCCTTTACATCACGCACCAGAAAGTTGTGTTTGGTAATCGGCCTTGTTATACCAACAATGTCAGCTTCCTGAAATGCATCTTTACCGATTAGATGCGAAGGCACCTGTCCGGTAAATACAACGATGGGAACTG
>JACPGF010000247.1:0-3597 GCA_016182615.1 Ignavibacteriales bacterium | reverse complement strand
CGGTTACTGTGTTTGTTGCACCCGGGCCTGATGTAACAAGAACAACTCCAACTTTTCCCGAAGCTTTTGCATAACCTTCGGCCATGTGTACCGCACCTTGTTCATGGCGCACTAAAATATGTTTTAGATAATCGACATCGTATAAATGTTCATAGAGTTTAAGAACTGAACCACCGGGATACCCGAATATATATTCTACGTTTTCCAGACGGAGACACTCGAAGAATATCTCCGCGCCTGACATTGTTTGTTTTGCGTTCTTCATGTTGCTACCTTCCGTCATGTTGTTAATACTGCGCCTTTACTGGCAGAAGTGACTAATTTTGCATATCGTGCTAAGTAACCGCGTTTTATTTTCGGTTCAAATACCGGCAAGGCATTTAACCGTTGTGTAATTTCTACATCTGAAAGATGCATATCAATTTTTTTTGCAGGGATGTCTATGGTTATCAAGTCGCCCTGCTGTAATGCTGCTATAGGCCCGCGCTCCGCGGCTTCGGGAGAGATGTGCCCGATACACGCACCGCGCGTACCGCCCGAAAATCTGCCATCGGTAAGCAAGGCAACTTTGTTGCCAAGACCCTGCCCCATTATTGCACTGGTCGGGGAGAGCATTTCCGGCATGCCGGGCCCGCCTTTGGGCCCCTCATACCGGATCACAACAACATCACCAGCTTTCACATCACCAGCGAGTATTTTAGCAACTGCTTCTTCCTGCGACTCGTAAATTTTTGCCGGACCCGTAAACTGAAGCATCTCCGCCTCAACCGCTGCCGTTTTTACAATCGCTCCTTCGGGTGCAAGATTTCCGAACAGAACACTTAATCCGCCTGTATTTGCATAGGGTTCTTCTATGCTATGGATAACTTTTGGTTCCGTTATAACAGCACTCTCTATATTTTCGCCAAGAGACTTACCGGTTACTGTTCTGCTCTCCAAATGAAGGCGGCCTGCTTTTGAAATTTCCTTGAGTATTGCCGAGATACCCCCGGCATTGTGTACATCTTCAATGTGAACATCTTTAGATGCCGGGCTTACTTTGCAGATATACGGCGTTTGATCGCTGAGTTCATTCAGCATGTTCAAATCCAATTCAATTCCTGCCTCATGCGCTATTGCCAGTGTATGGAGAATCGTATTTGTACTGCCACCCATTGCCAGATCAAGGATAAAAGCGTTACGGAATGAGTCAAGAGTTAAAATGTCTGAAGGTTTTGTATCGCTTGCTACTAAAGCAACAATTTGTTTTGCAGCGTTCAGTGCAAGCCTGTTTCTTGCATCACTCAATGCTAACGCTGTTCCGTTACCCGGCAGTGCCATGCCCAATGCTTCGCACAAGCAGTTCATTGAGTTAGCAGTAAACATGCCTGAGCATGAGCCGCAAGTGGGGCATCCGTTCATTTCATATTCTTTTAACTTTTCTTCGGTTATCGTGCCCGAAGAAAATTTACCGACTCCTTCAAAAACAGAAATCAGATCAACCTTTTCACCATCGGCCATACGCCCGGCTTTCATTGGCCCGCCGGAAACAAAGATGGTGGGGATATTAAGGCGGACAGCAGCCATCAGCATACCGGGAACAATTTTATCACAATTGGGAATGCAGATTAACCCATCCAAACGGTGTGCTTCTGCAACAGTTTCAACGCAGTCTGCAATCAGTTCCCTGCTTGCCAGTGAATAGCGCATTCCCAAATGTCCCATGGCAATACCGTCATCAACTCCAATCGTGTTAAACTCGAAAGGTACTCCGCCCGCCTCACGCACTGCATCTTTTACCAGTTTACCAAAACTCTGCAAATGCACGTGACCGGGTATTAAATCGATATACGAGTTACAAACACCGATAAAGGGCTTGCTAAAGTCACTCTCGGAGCGTATAACTCCTGTGGCTCTAAGCAAGCTCCGGTGTGGAGCTTTATCAAAACCTTTTTTAATTAAATCAGAACGCACGCTATCCTCTGTTGTTTCCACAGAAAAGCATAATTCCGGGTTTCAGGTCAATCCCGGGGCGCTTACTTAATTTTTTGTTTTAGTGTTTGTTGCTTTGGGATTGACCTTCTGTGTTATCCAATAATGGCGATAATACCAAGAATGGCAACGACTAGAAGAATCCCTAGAACGACGATTTCGAGTGGAAGGTTAATGAAAGGGAAAGACAAAATACGACCACGGCCGGTGAAGGCTTCATCATTTTGATATGTGGTTGTTGTGCTCATTGTCTTTCGTAATTAATTGAATTCTTTTACAAGATAATACGAAAACTTTATAAAGTCAAGTGTTTTTGCAAAAATTATTAATAATATTGCATATTTATTCATATTACCGTATTTAATAAGTCATTTCGCACATTATGCCGACATAGGCTAACTTATTATATTTACAGGAGTTATGGTGAATTCGAGAGCGACCGCGCGCCGATTAATGGAGAAACTGGATAATTTTACATTTTTTTATGCAAATATTTGGATAAACCATTTCCTATATACACATACTTGTATTTTTATTTTGTCATCTCTGAACTGTTCCATCCAATGTAATTCCAACCTTAGCGCGACATCATATAAATCCAAAACCGCAAAAAATCAAGCCTAAAAACCTAAAAACTTTGGGTATTATTGAAATTCTAAAAAAAAGAAAGCCGTCTCAAATCAATCATTCAAGACGGCTATTAAGTAAATATTCAAATCCTATTTCATTTGCTTTGCACAAAAGCGGGGAAAAAAGCGCTCCATAAGCTATTAAATTTGGAAATAAATTCTATTTGGAAATAATCATTTTTTTAACAGCACTATATTTTCCGGCTTGTATTTTATAAAAATATACTCCGCTTGAGTATTTACCGGCATTAAAGTTTATGGAGTAGTTCCCTGCTGCCTGAGAGGAATTTACTAAAATTTCAAGTTCTTGTCCTATAGGGTCAAATAGACTTAACCTTACATTCGCATCTTCTTTGATTGAATAAGATATTAAAGTTGCCGGATTAAAAGGATTCGGATAGTTCTGACCAAGATCAAAAATATTTGACTCTATCCTCTCATCAATCAACTCACCTTTTTTATCTAAGCCACCTGATCCTGATGTAAACTCAATCTTATAAACTTTAACCTCTCGGGATGCAAAATTTGTGTCAAGCCTATATTGGTGGTTACCCAAATATCTTAAATTTCTTGAAACGGTGGTTCCAAGCGGGAGTTTAAGTTCCTTTGTCGATGAAGGAGTATTTTGAAAGGTAAGTGCAAAAGTTACATTTGAAATTAGTTCCTCAGTTCGGTTAATGGCAAAAAGGTAGTACGCATTTCCAGAATACCTCCCAAAGGAATATATGTCTTGTTTATTATCTGATAAAAGTGAGTCCACAACATCACGATAAGCAATATCAAGCCCATTTCCTATAAAATACGATATAAAATCAGCGGCTCTCGATTTCATTGTATTATCTGCGGCACCATACCTCCAGAAAAACAGCCCACCAGCATTTTTGGATTGCGAGGTCCAATAACCGTGATTAATGGCATATTCCATGGATGAGAAAACTTGATATTTTATTTCCAGCGGATCCGGATTTCTTAATCCACCGGAACCATATCCCTGCGT
>JACPGF010000029.1 GCA_016182615.1 Ignavibacteriales bacterium | reverse complement strand
GTGGCTAAAGCCTGAGTTTTTGTGGGTGATTCACCTCAGACTAAAAGTCTGAGGTTTGGGCATAAAGGTGCTGTTAACTAGAAAGATATATGTGTGTAAAATTTCCTGTTAATATTTTGCCACCGATTTTGAACTTGAACCGGATAAACACGAAATCCTGCAATACATATCACAAGAAAACGAAGTTTAAAGCACTATTTGGGAAAAAGTAATTATATTTGTGGTACAAATAATTATTATTGGGCTAGTGATGAATAAGTTCCTTTCTTGTGTTTCATTTGCTGTTTTGGTTGTTTTCTCTTTCGGTAATTCTGAAGCTCAATCACTTAGGGCAAATTGGGGTGAAGTTTCAATTGAAGATTTAAAAATGGAATATTGCCCCTCTGATTCCGGTGCAGCTGCTTATGTTCTTTCGGATTTTGGTGACTATATGATAAATGGAAACTTTGAGTTCGAAATGATCAGGCACCGCCGGGTAAAAATTTTCAATAGGATTGGATATAAGGAAGCATCTATAAGTCTGCCTGTTGAGAAAGGTGAGCAGAGCGAGGAAATTACCAACATCAAAGCAACGACATACAACCTTTCCGAGAACAACGAGATTGTAGAAACAGAACTTCGTTCAGAAGACATTTTTAGGAAAAAAAGCTCTACGAGAAGTGAAATAATATCATTCACAATGCCAGCGCTCAGGCCGGGTTGTATAATTGAATTTACTTACAAGATAATAACGCCTTTTTTAGATAAAGGCCACAAATGGGTTTTTCAAAGTGATATCCCGGTTAGATGGAGTGAGTTTAGAGTTTTGCGCCCGCGTGATTTTATCTATAATAAAGTTATCCGTGGTTCTGATACTCTAAAAATTGCAACCCAGCGTGATACATCAATAGTTGTCTGGGGGGTAATGAAAAGCGTGATTGGCAAAAGTGCAGTACCTTTTTGGATAAACATCTGGGCAGGTAAGGATTTACCGGCGGTAAAGGATGAACCATACTCGAGTAATAGTATGAACGCTTATTTAACCGTTGAGATGCAGTTAAAAGGCATTCAAACGTATTACTATGATTTCAAGTTTCCCACGCGCTGGGATGAAATTGGTGAAATGCTCAGTGCATATGATTATTTTACGGAGTTTCGTGAACCACCCGACACGGTTAAACAACTGGCAAAAGAAATAGTAAAAGATAAACCAACCGAATTGGATAAACTTATTGCTATTCACGAGTGGGTGAGAAAAAACACGAGAGCTAGTATCGTTCCCATGGTAATTAGATATAACGCAACTTTTCCGGAATTGCTTGAAACGAAAGAAGGCACCGTTGCAGATGTTAACCTGCTTTTAATTGCCCTACTCCGGTGTGCGGGTATAGCTTGCAATCCTGTAATTACTGCAACAAGTGATTTTGGAAAAATTCAGGATATTCATCCAACAGTGCGGCAGTTTAATTATCTTTTCGCGTGGGTGAAAATTGGCGAAAAGTATCTGGGCGTCGATGCCGGTACCCCGGAAATACCTTATAATTTAATCCCGGTAAAACTACTAAACACACTTGGACTTGTAATAAAGGATAACAGTATCGAGTGGGTGGAGATTACCGCGCGGAGGAAGAACACGGTTGTTAAAACAGCACAGATAAATATCGCGCCTGATGGCAGTATGGATGGGCACCTTAATTGCACACTTTCGGACTACTCAGCTATGGATGCCAGACTGAAGTTGACAGCTTCAAAAGAGCAAGATGCAGTAAAAAATATTTTTGGTGTTCAGTATAATAACTTTTCACTCGACTCGATTTCTATTACTGGCAAGGATGATGTAAACCAGGATTTGGTAGTTTCGGCTAAACTCTTACCGGAAATCTACTTGCAATCTTCTGGAGACTTGATGTATCTCAATCCTGCCGTTTTCGATCCTATTACAGCAACACCTTTTTTAGCAGAAGAACGCCGTTTCGCGATAGATTTTAGTTACCCCGCAAAAAACAGCAGCGATGTAAATTTTAATATACCGGAAGGGTATATTGTTCAAGAAACTCCCCCCAACTGTCTGTACTATACAAAGGAAAGCGGCATAGTTTACACGCGTAAAATAACCATGGATGAAAAATCTATCAGAGTGGTTCGAGCCTTTGACATTAAAACGAGTTTGCTTCAGCCCGATATGTATCCAAGTGTAAAAACTTTTTATGAAAAAGTTATTAAGGCTGAAGCGGAGCAAATTACATTGGTGAAAAAAACTGTTCCTAAAACAACCGAAGGTGCCGGGGAAATTTCTAAAACGGCTGATGATGCTAAAAAAACCGCGATTGTTCCGAAAGCAAAAATAAAGAAAAAATAATACCACGCATTGCAGTTTGTTGTAATTACAAATTATAGAGGTTCCATTTTTAAACAGGTAGGCAGAGTACAATTTTTCGTTTGAAAATATTTGAAAATAAATAATCAGTAGTTAGTGCCACGAGAGCAGCTTGAAATGAAAATCTTTCCTGATGATACGAACGCCAGTGCAGTTATTCTCTCTGATTTTGGGGAAACAACTATGGAAAATGATCTTAATCTTCTATTTGTAGCTGAAAGAAGAATTAAAATTCTTGCTTCGAGTGGATTCGACTTTGGAACCGTTTCCATACCTGTCCAAACAGCTGGTAATGCTGAGAGCCTGACAGATATTGAGGGAGTAACATATTACATTAATGACAAAGGGGAAATTGAAAAAAAAGTGCTTAATCCAGACGATATTTTTAAAGAGACGATAGTAACTGGTTACACGCGTTATAAGTTTACTTTACCGGGATTGGTTTCAGGTTGCGTCATTGAGTATCGTTACAAATTCAGAAATAAGAGTTTATGGGATATTAAAGACTGGATATTTCAGGATAAAGAGCCGGTTGTGTGGAGTGAATATATTGTACGGATACCGGTTAACATTGCTTATACTGCTATCCGTAAGGGTTATGAGCCATATGAAATTGTTGAGAAAAATTTAGTGAAACAGGTTTTTGGCGGGCTTGCTGAATCGGCGATAGGTGGTCGGGTTAAAGAATGCAACGAAATGAGGTGGGCTGCTAAAAATCTGCCCGCAATCCGTAATGAACCGAATATTACCTCAAGAAAGGATTGTCTAAATTCGATTAATCTTCAGTTGAGTTATTATAGTTTTTACGGACATAGGGAGAACATCCTTAATACATGGGATAAAGTTACAGAAGAATTGAGAGATGATGGACGGTTCTATGGAAATCTTGAACCAACCGGAAAAATTGAAGATTTGGCTGAAGAAATTACTCGGGGCAAGATAACACAGATTGAAAAAATACGGGCAATACACCGGTGGGTTTCCAATGCTATTGTTTATAATGGCAGTGAGCATTATCTGTGTGCAACCGATGATTTAGATGATGTGCTGGAAGAAAAAAGAGGGAGCTCTGCCGGGATTAATTTTTTACTAATGGCACTTTTACGTAGTGCAGGCATACAATGCTTTCCGGTGATAACGAGTACGCGTGACAATGGCAAGATACAAGACATTTATCCGATTGTCTCTCAATTCAATTATGTGCTGGCCCAAGTGAAAACCGAGTTAGGTGATATGTTTGTTGACGCAACTTCTCCTGATATGTCGTGCGATATATTACTATTAAAGCTGGTTAGCATTAAGGGGTTGCTCATAAAAGAGCAAAGCTACGAATGGGTTGTGGTACCGGCCAATAAGAAAAGCATAACGAAAACGACCGCGAGTGTTTTGCTAAACAGCGACGGAAGTTTGGTTGGGAAGATTAAGGATGTTTACACGGACTACGCTGCAATACGTGTTCGCAGCTTATTTAAAAATAAAAAAGACGATGCTGTTGTAAAGGATGCTTTTGATGTCGATAAGTATGAGTATTCGCTGGACTCGATTATGATAACCGGAAAGGACTCCATTTCGGGGCAGTTGTTGTTGCAGGCGCTTTTTAATTCATCAAGTTATATGCAAGTTGGCGGTGATATGATGTACTTTAATCCGAGTATCGCTCACAGGATTGTTGAAACTCCGTTTAAAGCCGAGAAAAGAAGTTTCCCGATTGACTTTGGACATCTTTCATTAAAGACCAGCGATTTTCGGTTTTTGATACCTGAAGATTATGAAGTAAAAGAGAAGCCCAAAACGGTTTCGTACTATACCGATGAAAGCGGATTAATATATACCCGTAAAATAACGGTAGATGGTCGAAATATAAGGGTTGAGAAAAAATTTGAAATTAAAGAGTCCGAGCTCTCACCCCGCTTATATGAAAGCGTTAAGGATTTTTATGCACGGGTAATAAAAGCAGAATCGGAAATTATTGTACTGGCAAAAAGGGCACCGGTTTCTCCTGAAGCAGTACCGTCAGCCATGCCGGAGGATGCAGCTACGAATACTCCTGTTGAAAAAATACCTCAAGTTGAGGCAAATCCTGCAAAGAAAAAGTAATACTCATGTTATCAACAGTGAGCAGGGTATGTAAAAAGAAAAAATGTATTATTTTAGATAACAGCATAAAAAACGGTTTAAGAAACTGAGTAAAAAATTGACTAATCTTTACTACAACAAGAGAAAAGGAGAAATCCAATGGGTCGGTTAAAATCAATAAAAATGGTAGAAATTGTGATGGTTGTGCTGATATTGTCTGGCTTTTGTACGGGGCAGTCACTCAGAGCCAAATGGGGAGAAGTACCGCGTGAACAGCTTGAAATGAAAACATTTCCCGGACAGAGGATAATGATGATAGAATATCTGAAATAGAGGGCGCAACCTACTTCATTAATGATAAAGGCGAAGTGGAGAAAAAGAATCTTAATGATGATGATATATTTAAAGAATCTATAAATAGTGGTATGGCAAGGTACAAGTTCACTTTACCCGGCTTGGTACCGGGATGTATCATCGAATACCGGTATAAAATTACTACTACCAATCTCTGGCGGATAAAAGATTGGGTGTTCCAGACCAAAGAACCGGTTGTGTGGAGTGAATACCTTGTGCGAATGCCGGTCAATATAGCTTATACGGCAGTCCGTAAAGGTTTTGAACCCTATGAAATTGTTGAAAATAATCAGGTGCAGCAGGTGTTTTCAGGGAGAGCTGAATCTGAGTTGAGCGGCAAAATAGTTACTTGTAATGAGTTCAGATGGGCAGTTAAAAACATACCGGCAATCCGCAATGAGCCCTATATGACTGCAAGAACTGACTGTCTGAATGCGATCGACCTCCAACTGAGTTTTTACAGTTTTGATGGATTCTCGAAAAAAGTACTTAATACTTGGGAAAAAGTTACCGAAGAATTACGAAAAGACGGACAGTTTTACAAGGCACTACAGCCTACCAGTAAAATCGAAGCATTATCGGCAGAAATAACCAAGGGTAAACTTACACAAATCGAAAAAATCCGTGCTATTCAAGAATGGGTTGCAAGTTCAATCGTGTTTAATGGCAGTGAACGTTATTACTGTACGACGGATGATCCGGATGACGTTTTGAAGGAAAAAAAGGGGAACTCGGCAGATATTAATTTTTTACTGATGGCTTTGCTGCGCAGTGCCGGTATTCAATGTTTTCCGGTATTGACAAGCACACGTGATAATGGTAAAGTGCAGGACTTCTATCCTATTTTGGCGCAGTTTAATTATGTGCTTGCTCAGGTAAAAACCGAACAGGGCGACATCTATATGGATGGTGCCTCCAACGAGATGCCCTATGATATATTACCAACGAATTTGGTGAGTATAAAGGGATTGTTGATAAATGAGCAGGGATTTGATTGGGTCGTGGTTCCTGCCAATAAAAAAAGTATAACCAAATCAACGGCAACAGTAGTTATTACCAACGATGGGGGTATTTCGGGAAAAATACAAGATGCTTATACTGACTACGCCGCCATCCGGGTTCGCCGCTTGTTTAAAAACAAAAAAGACGATGCAGTTGTAAAAGATGCCTTTGATGTTGACAAGTATGAATATACACTTGATTCGATAGTTATCGCGGGTAAAGATTCCATCTCAGGCCATTTGTCCTTGCAGGCTCTTTTTAGTTCTTCCACATATATACAGGCTGCAGGGGATATGATGTATATAAATCCAAGTATTGCTCACCGGATTGTGGAAACACCTTTTAAGTCCGAAAAAAGAAGTTTCCCAATTGATTTTGGATACCTTTCATCGAGGTTTACCGATTTCCGTTTCTTGATACCGGAAGATTACGAAGTAAAAGAAAAACCAAGAACCGTATCGTATTACACCGAGGAAAGCGGAATGCTTTATACCCGAAAAATAACGGTAGATGGGCGAAATATAAGGATTGAGAAAAAATTTGAAATTAAAGAGTCTGAACTCTCCCCGCGTTTATATGAAAGTGTGAAGGATTTTTATGCCCGGGTGATAAAGGCAGAAGCTGAAATTATTGTATTGGCAAAGAAAGCTCCTGCAGTTCCGGCAGCTTTACCGGAAAAACAGGAAACTCCGCCTCCGGCAGCAAAAACACCGGTTATTGAGGCAAACCCGTCAAAGAAAAAAACAAAGAAATAGCAAAGCGGATTTATGAAGAAAATTCTTTTCATTGTGATGTATATAGTTGTTTTCACCGGCGTACAAAGCGCCTCGGAAAACAATTACAAAGTATCTTCTATTGCTGGAAATATGTTAAAGGGTGATGCAGTTGTCAGGCAACATATCAAGATACTTAATATTAGTTCCGAGTCGAAAGCAGAAGTGAGCTATGTACTCGCGGTAACAGTGCTCAATAAAAACGGCCGTGATTGACAAATATCATAAAATTACCGAAATAGAAGGTGTGCTTTTTGACAAAGACGGTGAAGAAATACGCGAGCTGCAAGAGGAGCAGATTGGCGATGTGAGCGGTATAAGCAACGGAAGCTTGTATGATGATTACCGTGTTAAGTTTGCCGAACTTTATCATGATCAATATCCCTACACGGTTGAGTATAAAGTGACAATGAAAATTAACGGGGGTCTCCAGTATCCGGATTGGTATTCCCGTAACACCATCAATCCGGTCGAAATTTCCCGGTTCGAAGTAAACTGCCCCGAGGATCTTAAAATTAGATACTGGTGCAACAGGGATTCAGTTGCTCCTATTATTACAAAAGATGGAAGCGATATAAAAATGGTGTGGGAAGAGAAAAACCAGACTGAACTTTCAAAGGATGCCTTTAATGATGATCTTGAAGATATCGCTATCCATGTTAGTATCGCACCGAGTAAATTTGAATTCGAGGGTATCGAAGGCGACATGCGCACTTGGGCGGGGTTTGGAGAGTTTTTTAAACCATTCTATTTTGATAAGGAAGATGTGCTCTCGGAGGAATCGTTACGCGAGGTTGCTAAAGTGTACCTGCCCGATGATGATAAGCTGACAAAAGCACGGAAATTGTATGAATACATGCAAGACCGGACACGATATATCAGCGTACAATTGGGGATTGGCAGTTGGAAGCCATTCCCCGCCGAGTATGTTCATAAACGCGGTTATGGAGATTGTAAAGCACTAACGAATTACCTGAAAGTAATCCTGCAATCGGCAGGTATCAGTTCTTTCCCGGTAATTATTCACATGGCTGGTAAGGGTTTCAGATTAAAGGAAAATTTCCCTTCCAATCAGTTTAACCATGTTATACTTGGTTTACCGTTGGCAAATGATACAATGTATATAGAATGTACCAGCAGCACACAGCCGTTCGCTAAAATTCATGAAGGAATTGAAAACCGGAGTGCACTTTGGTTATCTCCTGATGGGTGCAGGATAGTAGTGCTGCCTCCAAGCAGTGCAAGTGCAAATATGCAATTACAAAAATCAAATGTCAATTTATCGACTGGGGGAACCTCCGTGCAACTTAATTACTGTTTAACCGGTAATGTTATCCAAAAGATACTCAATCTGCTTGAAGAGAACACACCCGAGGAGAGACAGGAATGGATTAAGCGCTTTACCACTATTCCGGATGTGAAAATTGATTCCTATACAATTGACACCAGTAACATAAGTAAGCAGGTATCATTTTCAATAAACGCTTCATCGAATATGATAATAAGTAAAACGGGCAGCAGGTTATTTCTTCAGCCCAATTTAACTGAGAAAAGAGGCAGCATTCCTCCTGATATACCGGTCAGATATTCGCCTGTCAGGTTTTTATATCCTTATACCGAGGTAGATACGGTGCAATATACTTTACCGGCGGGTTATGCTATCGAGACGATTCCTGCAGCAGTCTCGCTGCAAACTGACTTCGGGTTTTATGAGGCTTCCGTTTCAAAGATTTCGGAAACTGAAATATTGTTCAGGAGGAAATATGAAATACGGGAGTATGAAATTCCTGCAAAAAATTATCCGGAATACAGAAAATTTTTCGCTGCAATTGTAAAGTCCGACAAAGCTTCTGTAGTGCTGGTGAAAAAACCGTGACCAGCTTTTTAGGCAGGAGTATGTAAAATTAATACTCC
>JACPGF010000235.1 GCA_016182615.1 Ignavibacteriales bacterium | reverse complement strand
TCATCCTCTACCTGATTGTGAAACTGCAATAATTGCGTATGAGAACTGAATTTTTCACCCAGGCTATTGGCATTAATCAAATCCGACGGGAATTCGTCTGGGAATGTGTGAACTAACAACTCGTTTTTTCCATCCAGAATGAAAATATAATCGATTGCATTATCTATATTTTTTATAGTATTAAGTGCGTTTTCCAGGCCAACATAATCTTCGAATAAAAGCATGGTTGATACCTGATTGGTTATACTTTTGGCAATAAACAATCCGCGCTTTTCTGTTTCATGCCTTAATGATGTCCGAACATTTTTATATATAAGAATCGAGTTAATTGAGCCGAACACAAGAACTATAAATACTATTGCAATAGAAAATTTCCAAAAAAGAGGTAAATGAAATCGCACATTTTTCATTTATTGCTGTCCATATATCGACTCATCACCTACGAGAAATTTGTCAATCATTATTTTTTTAAGTATTTCCTTTCCCCTTATATCTAAGTGCATTGTGGTCATTATTTTTCTCAATTTTAATTTTATTTCGGGATCCATGTTAGGATTGACCACAAATGGCGGCATCCCAAAATCTCTGGACTTATTAAGAACACTTATTCTGGCAACTTTTTCCGGATGTTTATTCTTTATATACTCATACACTAATCCATCAACTGTTGCGCCGTCAACCAAATCTCGTGCAACAGCTTGAATTGAAAAATCATGTGCATAGGTAAAGATGGTTTTACTAAAAAACTTTTCCGGGGTTGTGCCCAATGTCTTTAATTCACTTACGATATAATTATAGCCGGTATTTGAAAGTGGGTCCGTAAATGCGAAAGATTTTCCAGATAATTCTTTAAATGTCTTAATCGAACTTTTTCTATTTATAATGACATATGCATTATAAAAAGGCTTTCCATCAACTACCGGTACTGCTAATAATTCAATGGGGAAGTTTTTCTTAGCATTAATATAAGCTCCCGTACAAATAAAGGCGAAGTTAACCGATCAGTTCCTCGTAAAGGTTAAAAGTTTCCATCGGAGAGATCATTGTAGAAACAGCTACAAAGATTTTAGCTTTTGATGGTGCGTTGGTGTTTTTCGTCTTTTGCGCGTGCTGGTTTGAAATGCTAATTTCTTTAACCCGACTACTCTCTGCATCACATGAAAAGAATAAAAACATGAAAACAACCAAAGAAAGTAGAAAAAATAAATTCCGCATCGTTAGTTTTTCGTTAAATAATAATTGTAAAATTAGTAAAATTTTGGGGATAACCATAAAAAGGAAAATTTTGCATTTAAAACATGAAGAATCATATACGAGTATTATTTATGATCCTATGGTATTGCGCCCGAGTTGCTAAAATAGTGGCTCCGGTGATGTGTATTGCGTAGGTACTTCTTGTAATTGTTTAAGGGAATATTTACAATAAGAAGCCTTTCCAGGATTGCATATTAAAACCAATACTCAGTACATTTCAAAAGTTTATCGGTAAAAAAAACAAGAACCTTCTGTTGTAATGCGACAAAACTCTTAACTAACAGGAAAACAAAAGCTTGGAAAACAACAAGGGAGTACTTTGCTCCACAGTGCTGAACCAGTGCTTCCAGTATCAAATATCTCAACAGAATTAGTCAGGTTTTTATTCACACACGGCATTTGTTCCCAACAAAATTTGGGAACACCTATTCTCCCCTTTTTTATATTATTCTTACCGGCTTTTCAGTCTGATGCTATGTATCAATAAATAACGCATGCAACTGTTTATCCCGATATTTATCTTCACTGGTATTTGCTAATTCTTCATTGGAGTAACCCGAAGTAATTTTCTGAATGGTAACGGCTCTTGCGTCCTCGTTAACGGTGTAATGAATTCTCCATGTCCGGTATGCAAGTATCCAGATACTTTGTCCTGAATCAATTCTTGAAATGCGCTTTCTGCTGTCATCAGTGGGGTTAAACTCCAATTGCAATTTTGCAAAACTTTTCAAATTTATTCCAGCTTCTTTTTTAAGCCATTTCATTTGCGCCAGTGCCGTTGCCGAGCAGCTTACCGTGTAGATAGTTTCCATACCATTTTTCACCCAGCCTGTCGCGGCTTCGGGGAATGAATCCGAATAAGGCAGATACGGCTTTATATCCAATACCGGGGAGCCGTCAAGAATGTCAGATTCACTAATAAAAATATTAAGCCCCTCAACCCGTTCCAGTTTTACACAACTGATACCGATTTGCGATGGACGGTGCGGCGAGCGTGTTGCAAGCACGCCGACTTTTTTCCTTGTGTGCCGCGGTGGTGTTACCATCGGTTTCCAATTGGTGTTCAAATGAAATAAAAACACAACCCATATACGGTCGAATCCTTCCAGCCCGATTACAGCCTGTTCAAAATTTTTCTGTTTAACTAATTCTATTACCGATATTGATTTTTCAGCAAGCACGCCCTGCCGTGGTGATTCATAGCGGTATTTCGAATCGGAGTGAACTACTCCAATTGGGGTGATGGTAACAGGTAAACTCATTGTTTGTAGAAGTCAATTAGTAATTTTCAATTATACAATATAACAATTTACCGCTTAACCGTTTTCACAGCTGATGTAAACGTACAACTATGGACAGATAGAGAATAAGTTGAAAATTAAGTATAATCTTACGCTCATACTTCTAAGAAGTATCTTTCCGCATCGGGAATTTCTATCCAATAACAAGTTAACTAGCGCTCGCTTCATCACCAACATTGGTCTAAAATTAAGCGGACTACAATTCATGTAAAAGTACTGTCCTCCTGTTACATTAGAAAAGCGGTTTCGCTATCATTCAGGTTGAAGACGCTAAGAAATAAGCGTAATATTTAGATCTCAAAAAGAAAGGAAACCTTATGGCAAGAGATACAAAAAATAGTTGAAAAAAGTCAGACGCAATATGTAAACCGGTATGCTGCATACAACCATAATATCGGAACAGACTGGTTAAGCAGCACCATTGCTATAGCCCGAATAAATAAAGGAAGACCAAATCATGTGCGGGTTTAAGAACAGCAAAGCAGTTTGAAAGACCTACAATTGCATCCCGAACAATTACCAGATGTCCTTGCAAGGATGCACTCGTTAAACATCAAAGGACATATAGAATTCTTTACTATTTATTTTACATTCTACATTAAAAAAAGCCCCGGCAACAAAGTCTCGGGGCTTTTTTAATAGTTATGAGTTATGAATTTTGAGTTATGAACTTGAATCTGTACAATAAACTACAAATCATTTCATTATTCATTCTTCATTCTTAATTATTCATTAACTCTACTTCAGCAGTGTCAATTTCTTTACTGCACGGAAGTCTCCCGAGCGCAGTTCATAGAAATACATTCATGAAGACAGCTTCTCTGCACTCCAGTAAATCTGATGTTTGCCAGCTTCCAATTCATTACCGAGTACTTCTGCAACTTTCTCGCCTAACTGGTTAAACACTACCAATGATACATTTGCTTTTGCCGGCAAACTAAAGCGGAATGTGGTCGATGGGTTGAACGGATTGGGGTAATTCTGCTCGAGTGCAAACTCTACTGGCATTTGTACTGCTTCTGCTTCTATCATGCTCACGGGGGCATATATCACCGTATTCTGCCCCGCTGATAACTGCATGTTTATCACTTTTCCATGTGTTGCTGCATCCCGGAGAACAAATGAGGCTTTCTCTGCTTTTACTGTTACGGGATATTCTGCACTGCTTATCATAATCTGCTGAGTTGCACTTATGCTCTCAACATTGCCATTGCTTGCAAAACGGGCATCAAATATTCCTGCGGGCGGTACCGGAGGTAATTCATAATTGGTAAGATCTTTTGCATCTGCCGCAAAATACAGGCTTTGAGTATTGCCTTCCGCATCACTTATCCGTAAATAACTCCACTTGCTGTCTATTATTGAAGTTGTTGCAGAAGGTTCGCTTTTTATTAATGAAGTAGGCAAATTAAGTGTACCGGCTTGCGTTGCACGAACCCAGTAACCTTTGCCCGCCAGCAAAGTGGTTGGAGTAGAATAACCACTATTAAATCCATAAAACGGCGAATTGATGATACCTGCCGGGGTTGTTGTTAACGCCGATACCGCCGCATCATTATCATAGACAGTAATCATATTCCAGCCTGCCGACAAAGCAATGGTTTGAAGTGCTACCGGCGATCCACAAACATTTACCGCTGTTGCACTCGGGTAACGCACCCAATAACCTTTACCATTTACCAGCGTTGTTGCACTGAAATAACCCGCACTATAACCATAAACCGGAGAAGTTGCTGCAGGGAACATAGTTGCAGCGGTCATGTCGGTGGAAGCAACAGGAATACCGAACATATTCCATCCTGATAACAGAGCAACATCTTTACAGATTTGTTTCGAGTATTTTATTACCAGCGCGGTGATGCCCGAGTTAGTAACCGAAACCGAGCTGCTGGTTTTCATGTTTGCATTAATGATTGTACCGGTAATGTTATCCGAAATAATAAATGTACCCAGTGGCAGGGTTGCCGGATTCCATGAAAGGGTAAACGGATAGCCGCCGGTGCCGGGTTGAAATTTAATTGTCCAGATGGCTGCTCTGTTTGTATCGTTACGGTAATCTTTAATTGAATAATCAGGAGGTGTAAGCGGTAATTCAAGCCGGGCATCAAATACACCTGCAGGGGGTACCGGTGGCAATGGTGCTTCACCTAATGATAAATCAATACCGTTGGTGGCGGTTGGAGCAAAACCAAACACTAAATTCTGAGCCGTGGTTCCATTCTCTTTTACATTTATTGTTGATTCCCAAGTAATTGTTCCGCTTCCTCCAAGGGTAAGTGGAACTCCTGCACAATATAAACTAGCCACATTGGTTTGTGTAATCCGTGATGTGGTGTTGCCCTTTTCATACGAAAAGTTGCTAAAGGCGGTATAGTTAGTTTCGCTCCCTTCAAGATAAGGAGCAAGGTGTGAACTGTTTTCATTCATATTAGGGGTTTGCGTTAAATTTTGTGGAACAGACCAGTTTCCGTTAAGCGGCCTGATGGAAATAAATATATCAGCACAGGTATCGGTAACACTTGTTCCATTAACCCATTGGCATGCAAATACATCACCAGCTTTACTGGCGGCAATATAAGGTGAGGCACCCATTTGGCCTAAGGCCGGATCGAATGCCGCGCACCATGTAAACAACTGATCGTTGATGCCTTCGAATATAACTTTACCATCCCAACCGGATGCTGTTTGGTAGATTTCAACGATAGCATTTTTGCCGGTGTTGTTGTCAATAGTGGTATCAGTAAGGGCAGTAACGATATGAACGCGGCCGTCCATATCAATATTTAAATCACCACCATAGGAAATAAAGGTATCTCCCTTTTTATAATCAAAAAGTCTATCATAAGCACTGAGCGAGGGGATTGCCCTGAAATCAATCGGTATCCAATCCGACCAAGTGACGCCGTTATCCGTACTTTTTGCAACTACCGGGCACCAGCCCGAAACCATCGGCACTGCAAAATTATCCACCCCGCTGGCTGCACCTGCAACAAAAACAGTATTCCCCTTAGATACACCACCGAAAATAATCATTCCGCCCATCGAACTATCTCTGAACGGAGCCGGTGTAGATGCAGTAACGGTTGAATAATCCGTTGTTGCAAATAATCTCCCCTGCCATATTGGATTGTTTGGATCAGGGGTGAGGTATTCAGCCGTCCATAATATTTTGTTATTATCCGGATTTGCCCAAATTGGTGTCTGTGAAGAATAAGCGCCATCATGATCTATGACCCCGGCAAATGGAGCAGCCTGCCCGATCGGAGTATCAAATCCATAACCAACCCAGTCAAATGCACCATTCCCCAGTGCCGGCCATGCAAAAACAGCATATGCATCTGCAATGTTTGCAGATTTTGTGGGATTTGCGATTGCCATACTCGGATATCTTGCAGTAAGTGAGGATGCCGCATTTATACCCGCATTAACCCGTGTCCAGGTAACACCTTTATTCGTGGAAATATTATAATATACCATTCCGGAGCCGCCAAAAGCACTGGTTGAGCGGTGGATAATTGCTGCTACATTCGAATATGGATCATAAGCGAGCGGATTAATCGTACCAATGGCAGGGCCATATATATTACCCATCGAATCAACTAATTTCCAGGCAGCGGCCGTTGTCTGCTTAGGAATTACATTTGGAATGTTTACATTGGTGGGGGCAACATTTGGTTCATGAACAATCACCGGGGCTTTTTTCATTGGCTGGTTTTGTGCTAACATAGTACCTGCAAATAAAAAAGCAAGAAACACTGTTGTCATTCTTTTTAACATATCCTTCTCCATTCATTTGGTTTATGATAGTATAACTATATAGTAACTAATAACCATGTTAAATCCGCTCATGTAATACAAAGCGGCCGGATATTGAAATTTTCTTTTTCTGTACAGGCGATTTACTCAATTTTTCAACCAATGTCAAGATTTTTTTCGGGCTCGTGCCCCGATAAAATTATGAATGATAAGGAGTTGAAATGGTATAATTCAATTCCCCATTGTTCATTCTACATTAAAAAAATGCCCCGGCAACAAAGTCACGGGGCTTTTTTTCTAATTATGAATTATGAATTTTGAGTTATGAATTTGAATCTGTACAATAAATTACAAATCATTTCATTATTAATTATTCATTACCTCTACTTCAGCAGTGTCAATTTCTTTACTGCACGGTAATCTCCCGCGCGCAGTTCATAGAAATAAATTCCTGATGACAGTTTCTCTGCATTCCAGTTAATATGGTGTGCACCCGCATCGAGCTCGTTACTCATTACTTCTGCAACTTTTTCACCTATCTGATTAAACACAACCAGTGTTACATTTGCTTTGTTTGGTAAACTAAAGCTGAATGTGGTCGATGGGTTAAACGGATTCGGGTAATTCTGCTCGAGTGCAAACTCAACTGGTATTTGTACTGCTTCAGCTTCAATCACGCTTACAGGAGTATTAATAACGGTACTCTGCCCCGCAGATAACTTTACGTTTAACAGTTTCCCATGTGTTGCTGCATCGCGAAGTACAAATCCTGCTTTTTCTGCTTTTACGGTTACAGAATATTCTGCACTGTTTACCATAATCTGTTGTGGAGCTCCCAAACGTTCAACATTGCCATTGCTTGCAAAACGGGCATCAAATATTCCAGCAGGAGGTACCGGAGGTAATTCATATCTGCTAAGGTCCTTTGCATCTGCTGCAAAGTAAAGGTTTTGGGCGTTGCCTGCAGCATCACTTATCCGTAATGAACTCCACTTGCTGTCTATTATTGAAGTTGTTGCAGCAGGCTCGCTTTTCGAAAATGTTTCAGGCAAATTAAGTGTTCCCGCTTGGGTTGCACGAACCCAGTAACCTTTGCCAACAAGCAGTGTGGTTGGGATTGCGTAGCCGTTGCTGAATCCATAATATTGCGAATTAATAATACCTGCCGGAGTAGTTGTTAATGCTGATACCGGTACATCATATTCGTAAACGGCTATCATATTCCAGCCAGCCAATAATGGAATAGTTCGAGGAGTTACTGCTGTTCCGCACACGTTAACTGTTGCAGGACTCAGGTAACGTACCCAGTAGCCTTTTCCATTTGCAAGTGTAGTTATGGTTGTATAACCACCTGGGTATCCATAAACTGGAGATGTTGCATCGGGGAATATAGTTCCAGCGGTCATGTCGGATGCTAATACTGGTACTCCAACCATATTCCAGCCGGAAAGCAGCGGAATGTCCCGGCAAATCTGTGTTGTTTGCACAGGCAATGTAACAGCTGCACAATATAAATTGGTAATATTTGTTTGGGTTACGATGGGAGTGCTATTCCCCTTTTCATACGAGAAATTGCTAAACGCAGTATAGGGTGGAAAATTACCTTCAAGATACGGGGCAAAGTGCGTATTATTCTCGTTCATGGTAGGTGTTTGCGTAATATTCAGCGGAGTTGACCAGTTGCCTATTTGGGTGCGCGTGGAGATAAAAATATCAGCAATGGTATCATTAACGCTTGTACCGTTAACCCATTGGCATGCAAACACATCACCGGCTTTATTAACTGCCATATATGGAGAAGGTCCCATCTGCCCTATTCCCGGATCAACACCTTCACACCAGGTAAATAACCGGTCGTTCATCCCTGCAAAGATCACTTTTCCGTTCCAGCCTGTTGCAGTCTGGAAAATCTCAACAATTGCATTATTCCCCGTGTTGTTATCAATGGTTGTATCAGTTAATGTTGTGACAATATGAACCCTTCCATCTTTATCAATGTTCACATCACCACCATACGAAATAAAAGTGTCTCCTTTCTTAAAGTCAAAAAGCCGGTCATAGGCACTTAGTGCGGGGATGGCTCTAAAGTCAATTGCCTCCCAGTTTGTCCATGTTAAACCATTGTCAGAACTCTTCATAATTACCGGGCACCAGCCGGATACCATTGGTACAGCAAAATTATCAACACCGCTGGCTGCACCGGCTATATAGACATTATTCCCTTTGGAAACACCGCCAAAAAGTATCATCCCGCCCAATGTGCTATCCTGAAAGGCATAAGGCACCAAGGAATCAATATTTACAAAGTCAGAAGTGGAAAAAAGCCTTGCCTGCCATAACGGGTGATTATCAGGCGGAGTAGAGTAAAGGGAAACCCAGAAATTTTTATCGTTGTCCTGGGCTGCCCAAATTGGGCTTGAAGAGCCATAAGCTCCATCATGGTCTATAAGCGTAGCATAAGGTGCTCCCATGCCAATCGGTTCATCAGCAGCAATTCCTATCAAATCGAAACCAGAGCCGCCTGCATTCAGGTTCGGCCAGGCAAAAGCACCTATCGCATCGCCAACGTATGAACTTTTCGTTGGATTGGAAATTGCCATACTTGGATATCTTGCCGAGAGCAACAGTGAAGAATTAATTCCATTGTTTACTCTTGTCCAAGTAACACCCTTGTTAGTTGAAATATTGTAATATAACTTCCCCGAGCCACCAAGACTCGTTAGAGAACGGTGAACAATAGAAGCAACATTCGTGTATGGATCGTATGCAAGCGGGTTAAAGGTACCGATAGCTGTGCCAAAACTGTTTCCCATGGAATCCACAAGCACCCAATTTGCAGCAGTCGATTTTACACTACTATTTGGTGTGTTGATATTGGTTGGAGCAATGATTGGCTCGCGGATAAGCACAGGGGCTTTCTGCACAAACTTCACTTGTGCAAAAAATCCACTTGTGGCTGCTAAAAAAACAAATAATACTAACAATTGCCGTGACATATCTCTCTCCTTTTCTAATTTTTCTAACGGGCTCCCTTCATTTTACAAATTTCCCGTGACCCGGTAAGCAGCTACAAATAGTTACTATTGCACTGTTCCCGGAATATATAAAATGACTTAAGTTCTATTTAATGTATTTTAAAATAAAAGTCAAGAGACCTGTATTTTTTTTGGAGGAAGATAGTAATTTTTAAGCCTGTTCCAGATAAGCTGCGACCAGAAAAAAAATCATTTCCCCGTATCTGTTCAGGTATGGAAAAATTGCTTAATTTGGTAATCATCTAAAAAAAGATTTTTGGAACATGAAAACTATAAAACCAGCTATTCGCACAGAAAACATCACATACGCAGTTCGGGACATTGTTGTACTCGCGCAGCAAGTTGCAAAAACAGGTAAACAAATGCTTTACCTGAACATAGGCGACCCTAATATTTACGATTTTGAACCGCCAAAACATCTTGTCGAGGCTACCTATCAGGCAATGCTTAAAAACTACAATGGCTATGCACCATCCTCCGGTACAGCCGCCGCCGTTAAAGCTATTGAAGCAGAAGCCGCGAGGAAGGGCATCCATAACGTACACGATATTTTTGTTACCACCGGTGCGAGCGAAGCAATCGAAATATGCCTTACCTCACTTGTTAACGATGGCGAAAACGTGCTAACCCCAACACCGGGATATCCGTTATACACAGCCATTTCAAGCAAATTACAAGCAATTGAAAACCCTTACTATCTCGATGAAGCCAATGGCTGGCAGCCGGATATCGAAGATATAAAAGCTAAAATAAACGATAAAACCAGAGCCATAATACTTATCAACCCCAACAATCCTACCGGATCACTTTATACTAAGGAAGTGTTACAACAAATTGTTGATATTGCCCTGCAGCATAATTTGGTAATTTTCGCCGATGAGATTTACGACAAGCTGCTGTTTGACGGCAAAGAGCATATCTCGATAGCCTCATTAAGTAAAGACGTTCCTTGCATCACTTTCGGCGGGTTATCTAAAAATTATATGGTTCCCGGTTTCCGTATCGGATGGGGTATCGTCAGCGGAATTAAATCCGATTTACAGGAGTATATTGATGCTATCAATAAAATATTGCGTGCGCGTTTATCGGCAAACCATCCCGAACAGCACGGTATCGGTCCCGCGCTTGAAGGCTCGCAGGAACATTTGACCATTGCCATGCAAAAACTTGCAAAACGCCGTGACCTTACCGTGGAAATGCTGAACGCCATTCCCGGCATTAGCTGTGTTAAACCTGAAGGCGCTTTTTATGCCTTCCCTAAACTTGACTTTGCTTACAGTGATGCGGAATTTGTTACCGGCCTGATTAAAGAAACCGGTGTTTTGACTGCCGCGTATAAAAACATCGGCATATATCTCGAAAAATTTCTGAATGAAAAAGCCGGATAACTTCGGCACAAAGGTTATATACATGCAAATCGCGTTACCGCACAATATTTTTACCAATGTCATGTATCAGGCAATGCCCGATGCATTGAAGCAGTCCATAATTTATAAACCTTCTGCAGGCATAGCTCAACTGCTAAAGCATAACAAGATAGATATTGCCTTATTGCCGGTAATGGATATAGTAACCCATAAGGATTTTTTTGTATCCTCCAAGCGGGGGATTAGTTTCGAATCCGAACTTTCAAACTCTTATCTCTATTTTACCCCGGGGCAGGTTGCAATGCAGCAACTTGCCCTCGGGGGCGACATTTCAAGCTGTGAAGCATTGCTTTCAAAAATTGTGGTAAAGGAACTGTACAATTGCGAGGTTGATGTAACGATTCTTGCGGATTACAAACAGGGCACCTATAAAAATTTACTGCTAACCGGTGATGATAATTACCGCAACGAACACTTTAAAGAGGCTATTAATTTTTCTGAAGAAATTGTTGACCTGCTGAACCTGCCCTATGTTAATTTTGTCTTTTGTGCTAATGACCCGGAAATATTAAAAAACTTTGAAGATGCTACCACGGAAGTTGAAGCGAACACGTATGCCGAGGTTGAGTCGGAAAACTGGGAGTTTAAGCTAGATCCCGAGGTGCGCACCTATTTTCAGGAAAACATCCCGCATGTTATTTACAACCTTGAAGAACAGGATCGTGAAGGCATAGTGCAGCTGCTCAGGCTGCCGTACTTTCATGGTTTTACCAAAGAAATTGTTGATGTAAGGTTTACTTGATTACCGCAGCCGTATAATTTTTTTATACTCGGTTTTTCCACTAGCTTCTACGCCGCAAATATACACTCCGCTGCTAACGGGGTTACCGGAAAAATTTGTCCCATCCCACGTGAACAAGTACATACCCGGAATTGCCATATATGCGCTCCTGCTGAAGACTAATTCACCGGTAATGCTGTAAATCTTTACCTCAACATTGCCAGCCGCTGCCATTGATATATCTGCAAAAACTTTATAATGGAACGGGTTGGGATACCAATGTGTTACAAACTCTCCATCGGTTGTTTGCCTAACAATATTTACGGTAACCCAGTCGTTAGTATAATACAGCCCGTTGCCGGGTTCACGTTTAATGGCTCCCATACTATCCAAGTAAGTAAAATAAAAATCAGCCCGGTTATTGGCATATGCAGCCGCTATTGCAAACTCATTAATATTTCCTCTTTTCAGGAGCGGTACCTGCACATACATTCCATCCCCGCGTGAGATTGACATACTGTAATCACGCGCATTGCTGTCCAAGGCAACTTTCATAACGGATGTTTCGCCAGCGGTATGTTTTATTACGGGAAAGGTAATCGCCCTATAAGCCGAAAGCCGCCCATAACCCGTGGTATTGTTTGCATGGGGATACAGCTCTGCGCTTTGTAACAGGATATTCCTCAATTGCATATTTGTTAAAAACGGATAGGCCGAGAGCGTTAATGCTCCGATTCCTGCTGCGATTGGAGTTGCAGCCGAAGTCCCGAATTGAGAATAATATACGGTGTCCATCCCGGCAAGCGCACCGTAAACATACTCACCCAGCGTAACAAGCTCCGGTTTAATCCTGCCGTCAGAAGTTGGTCCCCTGCTGCTAAATGACGAGATGATATTATTTTTCCCGACAGAGCCGACAGAAATAATATCAAATGCATCCGCAGGGGCTATTATCTTTCCCCACGAGTTATTACCCTCGTTCCCTGCTGAATTAAACACCGTGATACCCTTGGATGTTGCTGTATTCACGGCTTTGCTGACAATGGTTGTTTTTCCGTTCATATCCTTGTAGGCATACGATGCCTGCCCCTTATCAAAAATGTTGTAACCTAATGAGCTTGTTGTTAATCCTCCTCCGCGTGTGTTTCAGAGCCAATATTCTCCGTTTTAGCTAACACTACTTCCACTTTAGAAGCAACACCCGAAAAAACACCTGCCTTGTACCCGGCTAATACGCTCAGAACAAATGTTCCATGGCTATCCTGCCCCGGTGCATCTCCCGGCTGGTTTGCAGTTATCATATCACCTTGAACAAAATCGCGCTCTGAAAGAACATGCAAGCCCTGAAAGACTTCATGCGAAAGGTCAAAGCCCGAATCTAAAACACCAATTAAAACATCTTTCCCGAAAATATTGAGTGCATGCACTTTATCTATGGCAGCAAACTGCAACTGCTCATCGGAGACTAATGTAATCTGCCGTGTACCCGGTGGCGTAACATCTGAAAAGCTCAGCAGAGGATTACAAAGAATTGATTTTTCTACCTTCATTGCACGTGCTTTTTCAATCCCTTGCACGCATGGCAACAAAGACAAAGCCTGTAATTGCGCGGTGTCTGCTAAAACAGAAACTGCATTTAACCAGCGTAAACGGTGCTTCACCCGAACACCGGCTTTTTCTATTAATCTTACCGAGTTTTCATCAACCGGATAATCGTCTTTTTGTAATATCAGAATGCCGTTGTGCAGTTTTTTTCTCCTCGCGATAGCACGTTGAGACAGCAATGATTCCGGCTGAACCGGTACAATAATCTTTTCAGTTAGATACACGATATACTTATCCTCTTTTTGCGGAAGCAGTGGGATAGTAATGACAGTTATAAGTAAAAGTATTATGCAGAATTTCATGGAGATAATCGTATCTTAACTGACTGAATTAGTTTTAATTGTTACCAGAAAATATAAAAACTTCACACTCAAATCAATTTATAACTATGTCAAAAAAAATTCCCGCATTAATCCGTTCCTTACTCCTTACAGGACTACTAAGCCTGTTTGCAGTGCAAACATCCAATGCCCAGCCAACGTACAATAAACGCGAAATGCGCGGTGTATGGATAGCAACCGTTGCCAATATCGACTACCCATCTTCCAGAAAATTGGGAACCGAAGAAAAAATTACTGAATTGAAAAATATGCTCGTCAACTTGAAAGACGCTGGCATTAATACCATTTTTTTTCAAGTCCGCACTGAATGTGATGCATTGTATCAATCCTCTATTGAACCCTGGTCTTACTGGTTAACTGGAAAACAGGGGCAGGCACCTGACCCATTTTTTGACCCGCTTCAGGTTGCGGTCGAGGAAAGCCACAAACTCGGCATGGAACTTCATGCCTGGTTTAATCCGTACCGCGCTGTTAAAAACCCGGGCGAATATACTCCAGCCCAAAACCATGTCGCGGTGCAGCATCCCGACTGGATATTATCATTTAAAGATTACCAAATGCTCAATCCCGGCATGCCGCAAGTTGAGGATTTTATTGTATCCGTTATGGATGATGTTATGGGGCGCTACGATATCGACGGCATTCATTTCGATGATTATTTTTATCCTTACGGCCCAAAAGTACAATTTGAAGATACAGCAACTTATAAGGCTTATCCCCGGGGTATTTCAAACATCGATGATTGGCGCCGGGACAATATCAATAAGTTAATGGCTCGTTTATACAAAAGTATTCAGTCAAAAAAACCTTATATAAAATTTGGGATTAGCCCTTTTGGCATTGTAGAAAACAAATACACCGGAACAAACGGTTTCGAGAGTTATAAAATACTCTACTGTGACCCCCTGAACTGGATTGAAAACAAAATCGTTGACTATGTCCTGCCGCAATTGTACTGGGATATGAATCATGAAAAAGCTCCATTTGCCAAACTGCTCCCCTGGTGGGCAAAAGTGACCAAACCGGCATTGTTAACTATTGGTTTATACTCAAGCAATTTTCTTGGTGATAAATTTAAAGGCAGCCCATCCGAACTGCAGAATCAGATGAGGATGATTCGTTCCACGGATAATGTTTTCGGTGAGGTTTTCTTCAGCGCTAAGTCCATTTCCAAAAACCGGGCTGGTTTTGCTGATTCACTCCGTTACAATTTTTACCTGTACCCTGCTTTGCCTCCGGCTATGCCTTGGAAAATTACCGGTGTACCGGCAGCACCCGAAAAGTGCACTGTTAATTATAAAGATGGGAAAATTACAATCAACTGGAGCAAGTCAGTAAGCTCATTAACCGGCAATTATGTTATATACCGTTTCGAATCAGCGGATTCACTAAATATAAACGACCCCCGCGCTATCAGGGCGGTAATACCTAAGGAACAGTTGTCTTATTCAGATTATATGGCTTTCCCTCGTGATGTCACTTACGCGGTTACAACACTCAGCAGGGAAGGCAGTGAAAGTATTCCATTGTTTGTAAAACTGCAGTTTAAATCCAACTGACATTTTCCAAGCTGAAAATTTTATATTTTTATAAATATTTAGAAGTTACAATCCCGTCCCCTTTAACAGGCAATGCCTCCCAAGGGAGGTAAACGTGTCAACTTAAGGATTTCCACTTGTAAGAACTTCACTTTAACTGGAAAGCCCTCACCTCTAAATCTCCTCTCCCAAAGGGCGAGGAGACTTAAACCCCGCGTCATAGGCGGCTCTTCCGGTTCCCTCTCCTTTGGGGAGAGGGTTAGGGTGAGGGCTGTTTTTAGCGTGAAAACGAATATTTTTCCCTTAAGTTGACATGTTTACCTCCCTTGGGAGGCATTGTCTTTAACAGGAGACGGGGTAACTTCTCAATAAGTGGAGGATTTTTAATTCTTATCCCGTATAATGATTGATATTGAATAAGCATCGATTTGGAAAGATGCCGTTCCTCTGGAACTCAAACACCGCTTGCTTTGGTTTTTCTATAGCTATTGCAGCCCTACCGGGCCTCAGGAAACAGATTTTCGAATAAAGCATAAAGTCCCATCACTGTTGTTTTTGCAGCGAAGCCCCTTTGGGGACGCAATAGCTATAGCAACAAACAAGGACATGGGTCTGAGTTCCAGCGGAACGACATACAAACATAAAGGTAATTTTATACATTGAAGTTGCAATATTAAGCATTTAATATCCTCCAATTATTGAGATGTTACGCGGTTGGGGTTAACTTATTGTTGTCAGAACAACTTACAGTAAACTTGAGCTGCCATCATGCAATCTTGATTTATTCGTGTATTGGCTGTCCCCGCGGTTCAACTACTTTTTTATGCACCATCCAAGCCGCAATAAGAGCTATTCCCGCATCTGCAATAAACACAGTTTCGTATCCTGCCAATTCAATAAAAACACCATGAATCAATCCCGAAATAACAAATACTGAGCTAAAAGTGCCAATAACCGAAATATACATGCGCCGCTTACTCTCGTGAGACATTTCAAGAGCAATCCCTGTCCTTGATATCCCCAGCACGGTTTGTGCAACCGCTGACAACAGGAATACTGCACCAAAGATGTATAAATTTGTACTGAAAACGGCTGAGAGGCAAGCCAACGCGGTAAAAACATGATATATAAGAATATTTATTTTATGCCCTTTTTTATCAGCCAAATAACCCAGAACAGGGTTTGCAACAAGCATTCCAATCATTAGCAGCGAGGTAAACGTTCCGATTGCTCCTGCACCCGCGTTAAACCGGCTAACCGCGTACACCGGAAAAAACGCGGTAGCTGTCGATATCCATTGCCCGAGCATATCGGTTATAACATAACTTCTAAAGTTTTTATCGCTTTGCAGCATCTCCCAACCCGCTTTAACCGGATGTTTTTCAGCTTTAAACTCGAAAACTTCGTTTTCTTCATGTACCCTTGATAAGGAAAGAAACGAGAGCAGCATCAGGAGAAATGTTGTTAGAAACAATATGCCGTAATTAACCGGGAAAGCAAAAGATGAAAGTACTTTACTAATGAGAAATCCTGCAAGTATCCCCAAGAGGGAGCCACTGAACATGCGCAACGAAAGAAGCCGCCCTCTTTTACGGACATCCACTGTTTTTGCGAAAAAATGGAGCCACGTTGGAATCGCAAAACTACCGGTAAACGCGGCAATAAAAAGGAGCATGAGAAAAACCGCAGCTTTACCGCTGCTTAAACCCGGAAATAGAAAGATGCAAAACAACGCTATAATAAAGAACAGCAGCCTATGCAAAAAAGCAAACTGCAGCATGGTTTTTTTTATAAAACCATTGTCGGCTGAAAGAACAGTAGCGGCAAATTAAGACCAACACCACACAAAAGAGGAACAAGCCCGACCGAGATCATACCGCCTCCCAACTCTTTAACAAAAACCGGTATGACCGTTTGCAACGATACAAGGCTCATCGCAAAAACAAATAACGTTCCGTCAACATAGTGAAATAAGTAATTACTGAAAGAGCGGTTCATCGTTGCCTTATAAAACCCGAATGGAGTATTGCATGCCATTTAGCATTTGTTGGTAGGAACAAATAATTTTTACTTGAAAGAATAACCTTCTAAGAGGTGATAAATTTTTCAACATTTTTCCAATAATATTTGTGTACTATTTCAACACATTGAGATTTTTCAACAAAATCAAAGTGTTATACATAATATAAGGAATGGAATGATTTTTGTCATATAAAGCCGAATTCACTTTTTTAACTAATGAATTATTATAGTTATGAAAAAGCTGTTACTCAGTATTTTTGTTTTCTTTATGGGTGCAACCGTGTTGCTTGCCCAAAATCCACGTGCGTATATCCAAATTACTCCTGTATCACCAGGTGTA
The DNA here is from genome assembly GCA_016182615.1 of Ignavibacteriales bacterium. Taxonomy (GTDB): domain Bacteria; phylum Bacteroidota; class Ignavibacteria; order Ignavibacteriales; family Ignavibacteriaceae; genus JACPGF01. The sequence continues at coordinate 14,816 of JACPGF010000235.1, read as the reverse complement.
AAGGCTGCATATGGTCTTTCAACTTCTGCAATGAATGCTTCCGGGCTTCGTGTAGTACCTAAAGGATCCTATGCTTATTTCATGCCGGGAAACTCCGTGAGCTCAGGTAATGCAGACTCCTTAGTCGTGCGTTCCGCGAACTGGGAATTGGTTTCAAAACCATCCGGTTCTACCGCTTCGTTAATCGCTTTTAATACACTTGGAACAAAGTTCCTTGCAGACATGACCGGCGAATACCAAGTAAAAGTTTCAGTTACTACCTATCGTGGTACCGATGATACAACAATCAGCGTTTATTCCTCAACCTATCTTGGTGTCGGTGGATTCCAGGGTGTTGCAGGTACAGGACTGAATTGCAAAATGTGCCATGCAGGTGGCAATAATTTTGGTGGTGTCGATTATATCACCAACTGGAGCACCTCGATGCACGCTACCGCTCTGATGAGAAAAATGAACGGGTCAGAAGCCCCGACATTTGCCAACAGATGCATTAGCTGCCATGCTACCGGTTACGATACTAATGCTACCGCTAATAATAACGGTTTTGATGATATCGCCAAAGCTGCGAATTATACTTTCTGGGGTCCCGGCACTCCTGCTAAATGGGATTCATTGAAAAATCAATATCCCGGTTTGGTAAACCATGCTACTATCGGCTGCGAATCTTGCCACGGTGCAGGCAGCGAACATGCAATGAGCGGTTCTAAAGCAAAGATTCAAATCTCTGCTCAGGACGGCGCTTGCGCAATTTGCCACGATGCTCCAACCAAACATTATAAATTCTCGCAGTATGAGAATTCAACACACGCAGTTGCAGTTTACGAAGGTTCAGCAACCCGCACGATGGCTACGACTACCTTGCAAGATTGTATGCGCTGCCACGATGGCCGTGGATTTGTTGCTTTCTCAAAGGGCAAAACCATTACCACTCCTGTTGCCCCGACAATTGCTGACCATACTACTATCAACTGTGCCACATGCCACGATCCTCACGGAAATGCACGCCCGTACAATCTCCGTGGAACCCCTGCAAGTGCAGATACACTCGGTGATGGAACTGCATATCCGGCAAATATTTCTGAAGAAGCTAAAACCTGTGCTAACTGTCATAAAGCCCGCCGCGGTGCTGAAGTTTACGGTATAACCAAGCCGACCAGCAGCACATGGGGTCCTCACCACAGTTCACAGCTTGATGTTTTATACGGAAGAAATGCCGCTGAATTTACTGCCGGATATACCTATCAGTCAGGTATGCATTCTACGGTTGCTGCAAAGCAATGTATCACCTGCCACATGGCTCCAACTGATACATCATCGGCAAATAAACACAAAGTCGGTGGACATACATTCAAACTTCGCAATCCTGAAAACAACTTCCAGGCTGTTGATTCTGCCTGCGCTTCATGCCACGGTCATAAAGCTTCCTTCGATGATTTTATCGCGAGTACTGATTATGACAAAAACGGCGTTAAAGAAGCTGTGTCCAAAGAAATCGCCGGCTTGTTAAAACAAGTTCGTTATCATCTGCCTCCAAAAGGATGGAAAGATGTTGTTGATGTTAAACAGTTCGTTGGTGCAGATAGTATTCTTTACCGCAAAGCATACTGGAATCATCAGTTAATCGTAGAAGATCAGTCGAATGGTATTCACAATTCGAAGTTTGCAGCTGACGTATTAACTAAAACAATTGAAGCACTTGGCGGCGTTGTTGGTAACGGTAAAGATGTTCCGCCAATCGCAGATTTCACGTTGAACCAGAACTATCCTAACCCGTTCAACCCTTCAACAAAGATTACCTTTATTGCTAACCAAAGCGGTACAGTTAAAATCCGTATCTATAACTCGTTAGGTTCATTGGTAAAAGAAGTTTACAATAATTACGTTGCAGCAGGTCCTTACTCAGTTAACTGGGATGGAACCGACTCACGCGGCCTTAAAGTAGCTTCAGGTGTTTATATCTACAAGTTAGAATCACCTAAATTCAATGCAGCTAAAAAGATGTTATTGATGAAATAATTTTCAGGTAACTGAATTTTTAATCCCCTGCCGGTGCAAACAGGCAGGGGATTTTTTTGTTCGGGCTTAAGCTTTTGTTGCTAATTGGCAAACTATCAATTACATTCTTTTTATATTCAATTCCTTTTTAGGTTGCTTAATACTATTTTCAAACGGAGTTTAAGTGCTGCAAAAGTTCAGAAATTCCAGATTGGCCTCAAATAAATACTGGCTGATTGCCAGTACTATTTTATTGGGAGTAGTATTGGCATTCCTTGTTGTTGACATTTACAATAAAACTCTTGATGCTGAAAAGGCCAATCATCAGAAGCGGCAATTAGAAATGGTTAAAACTACCGTTCAGGGAATTGATTATGTGATTAAAAATCTGGTAAATGACCTTAAATTCCTCCGATCCTACCCCGATGTAAAAAAAATGCAGCCCTCAACACTTTCCTTTCTCAGTTTTTATTTGCGCCGTCAGGTACCGGTTATCGTGCAGACAATTTATTTTACCAACCCAAAAGGAATGCTAAAAAACGCTGTCGGAGACGAATTCCCCCATTGGGCAGAACAGGATATCGTGGGAGCAATTCAGCATGCAAACCCCAAAGATGAATTTATTATTTCGGCTGTAAACGGCGAAGCTGATACCAACAAGCGGAAAAATCTTTTTTTCCAGATGCTGGTTCCCATACATACGGATAATAAAACAGCCCCACAATCAATCATCGGGTATCTTGGATATCAGATTAATTTCAGTTCACTAATCGATCAGTTTATAAAACCACTAAAACTGACAAAAGATGACTTTGCATGGGTTATTGATGGAGACGGGCGATTAATTTATCACCCGATGCATAAGGAAATGATTTTCCACTCTACTAAAAACACCAGAGATGAATGTTTTGAATGCCATTCTTCATTTGAATCGCATAGACGGATTATAGCTTCCACCAAACCGGAATATGGTGAATTTGAGGTTATAAAAAATGCACCTGCTAATCTTTTAATTTACTACCCGTTTTTAGTACAATCGGTTAAATGGATTATAGTAATATCAACACCGGTGCCAAAAGTTACTGAGGGTTTGCGCGAAAAATTCAAAGTGTTTTTTGTGCTTGGCTTTATTATTCTGGGTGTGTTAACCGCTTTTGGCGTACTGCTCTACCGGGTTAATGCCAGAGTAATCAGGGCAGAAGAGGCGAAACGGTCTCTTGAGCAGATCCAAGAATACCGGGAACAGCTCAACCAGTCCACAAGGCTGGCATCAATCGGTGAACTGGTTGACACTGTGGCACATGAAATTAATACCCCGGCGGGAATCATCTCGGCTCATATAGATGCACTTTTGTTAGGATGGGATAAGCGGGGAGATATTACCAAAACACTTGAATTAATTAAAAAACAAACCAAACGAATAAGCGAGTATACTAATGGATTACTTAATTATTCAAGAAGAATGGCCTTTAAACCAGAACCGGTGGATTTGCGGGATTTATTAGACGAATGTATTTTTCTACTTTCCCACAGGCATAAACTAAAACCGATTTATATTAAAAAAGAATACGAACAGGATCTTCCTAAAATCTTTGGTGATATACATCAACTTGAGCAGGTTTGTCTTAACCTGCTAAACAACTCAATCGATGCCATCGAGTCGAATGGAACTATTACTATCCGTGCAGAAAAGAATGCATCGGAATCAGGTGAATATGCCCATATTAGTATCGAGGATACAGGAAACGGAATTGATGACGAAAATATTGACAAGATATTCACTCCGTTTTTTAGCACAAAGCCCGGACATCAGGGAACTGGATTAGGGCTGTCAATCGTAAAGGCTATTATTAACAGGCACCACGGAAGCATCACGATACGCTCGCAAAAAGGAAAAGGAACTGTTGTTTTGTTGGTTATCCCGGTGCAACATTAAAGAAGATGAGGTACACGATGTTTAGCTCAGCAAGAATATTAATTATTGATGACGAACCTGATATGCTCTCTGGCCTGGCTGCCATTCTGGAAGCGTTGGGGTACCGCGCATTCGCAGCCGGGAATGCAACTTTGGCGCTTGAAATGCTCCTAGGATCAGAATTCGATATTATCTTTTGCGATTTGCAGATGCCCGCACTGAACGGCATACAATTTCTTGAAAAAGCCAGAAAAATTGCTCCCGACACTCCGGTTGTCATATTCACCGCGTACGGAACTATCGAACGTGCGGTTGAGGCAATGAAAAACGGGGCCTATGACTTTATTGAAAAACCTATCAATACCGATCTTCTGAAGAATGTATTGACCAGAAGTATAGCCCAACGCAAACTGTACAAAGAGCGCGCAGCTTTAATGAATGAAAGCCCGAATAGATACGGTGCCGAAAATATTGTTGGCAAAAGTAAACCAATCGAAAAAATTTTTGAAATGGCGCAGCAAGTTGCAGGCTCTGATGTAAATGTTTTAATCACCGGTGAAAGCGGTACTGGCAAAGAACTTATAGCACGCTACATTCACACATTAAGCAACAGGAAAAACAAACCTTTTGTACCGGTTAATTGCGGTGCCTTGCCTGAAGCACTTTTTGAATCTGAAATTTTCGGGCATGAAAAAGGTGCCTTTACCGGTGCGAGCCGGAAAAAGATAGGGCTGCTCGAGTATGCAAACGGCGGTGTCTTTTTCCTGGATGAAGTGTGCGAATTGCCACTTGCAATGCAGGTTAAGATGCTCAGGGTTATACAAGACAAATGCCTTAGAAGACTGGGAAGTAACGGAAATATTGATTTGTATGTAAGAATTCTGTCTGCAACAAACAGAAATGTAAGTGAGTTTTTAGAATCCGGGAAAATGAGGAATGATTTTTACTACCGCATTAACGTCATCAATCTTCACTTACCACCATTACGGGAACGTGAAGATGATATTCTTTTGTTATCTGATTTTTTTCTTGACCGTTCACTCAAGTCTTCCTTGAAAAATATTAAGGGCTTTGCACCGGAAGTTATTGCTCTATTCCGTAAATTCAGATGGCCAGGCAATGTACGGCAATTGGAAAACATTATTGAGCGAGCTGTAGTTTTAACAAAGAGCGACATGATTACCTGCGAAGACCTGCCGGTATATTTATTAGAAGAATGTAAATCCGTAACTGCAAATCACTCTGAGCACGTTTCCTTGCAGCAGGTTAAGCAGCAGGTCACTTCGGATATTGAAAAAAAGACCTTATTAAGACTGCTTGAAAAATATCATGGCAATATAACCCGGGTTGCCGAAGATGCTGGCATGACACGCAGAAATGTGCACCGGCTTATTAATTTACACAATATTGATCCGGACACCTGGCGTCATACAGAATGAAATAGAGTGACTATAATTTCATAGTGTGAAATTCCCGTCTCACTAATTCAATTATTCTTCCCATCTACATGCTGACAGGCAGCGTGTGCAATTTAGCCGTAAATCGTTTCCTTATATAGCGTTATAATCTGACTTTAGTTGCCATACCATGGTTTTTCCGGTTGGCACTGCGATTGCGTCATGTCAAGAACGGCTTAAAAAAAACAAACAGGCTGCACAATGAATGATGAAATAAAAACTGGAAAGTCCAGACGTGAGTTCCTTAATGATGTGATTGTCGGAGGAGTAAGCGCGTGGTTATTAGCTATTTTGTACCCGGTAATCTCATATCTTGACCCGCCAAAATCGAAACAGGTTAAAGTATCTCAGGTTAACATCGGCAAATCTTCTGATTTTGAAATAAATAGTGGAAAGATAATCCGGTTCGGTGAAAAACCAGTTCTTGTAATTAAAAAAAGCAATGGTGAGTATGCAGCGTTCCTTGCCGAATGTACACATCTTAATTGTACTGTCCAGTTTAGAAAGGACCTTGGCCAGATTTATTGTGCATGCCATAATGGTAAATACGACCTTAATGGAAAAGTAGCGAGCGGCCCGCCTCCGGCACCTTTAACTAAGTATGATGTTGCAATTAAAGGTGAAGAGGTTATCGTATTTAAGGGAGAGGGTTGAACATGCAAAAGGAACAGCCAAAGAAACAGGAACCAGTTACCGGGAAGCCAAAAAGCTCATTGATGCAATGGCTTGATGAACGGTATAATCTCTCAGCATTGCGCGAATTTGCCAAAAAAAAATCAGTGCCGAAATTTAGAGAAACAATATGGTATTATTTCGGAGGCATTGCATTACTCCTTTTTGTCGTTCAGGTTATTACCGGAATTCTTTTACTAATGTACTACAAGGGAACCGAGGACATAGCATACGAAAGCGTCAGGTTTATCGATGCAAAAGTGAACTTTGGCTGGTTGATCCGGTCGGTACACAGCTGGTCGGCCAATCTGATGATACTTTCAATAGTCATTCATATGTTCTCTGTATATTTCCTGAAAGCCTTCAGAAAACCGCGGGAATTGACATGGTATACTGGTATCGCCTTGTTGCTCATTTCTATGGCTTTTGGTTTTAGCGGATACCTTCTCCCTTGGAATGAGCTAGCATATTTTGCAACAAAAGTTGGCACTGATATCGTTGGGCAGGTGCCATTTGTTGGAAAGTTCATGTTAACTCTAATGAGGGGCGGCGAGGATGTTACCGGTGCCACTCTATCCCGGTTCTTCGGATTTCATGTTGCGCTCTTCCCCGGAATTTTTGTCATATTCCTTACCTTGCATTTACTTTTTATTCAGCGGCAAGGTATTTCAGAACCAGATGACTGGGCACAAAAAGAGGAGAAAGAAAAAAAAACGATCCCCTTTTTCCCGAATTTTGTTCTGCGTGAATTACTTATCTGGTTAATTGTCATTAACATACTGGCCATTTTGGCTGTTTACTTCCCATGGGAATTAGGCAACAAGGCAGATTCATTCGCTCCGGCGCCGCAGGGCATCAAGCCTGAATGGTATTTCCTCTTCATGTTTCAGGTATTAAAATACATCCCCGGAAAAATCTGGATGATTAACGGGGAGATTATAGGCATTTTGTTTTTCGGGCTTGCCGGCTTACTGTGGATCATCGTGCCTTTCTGGGATGTTAAATTAAAACCGGGTTACCGCAATAGAGTTATTACATACACAGGGTTAGGCATTCTTGCCTTCATCATTGTTTTCACAATAATTGCTTTTATTGCAGGATAGAAACGAGTAATGAAATGAAACATATATCAATTGCCTATTTGCTTATTCTCTTCTTGGTTGGCGCTATCACTTTCAGATTATCCGCAGCCCCGGGGAATGATGAATGCCTGAACTGCCATGAAGCGTTGGACGGAAAGGTCCAGACTCCTGCCATTGCATTTAAAAATGATGTTCATCATGCCGCGGGTATTACCTGCGCGGGCTGCCATGGCGGCAATTCATCGGTAAGCGACATGGAAGAAGGCATGGATAAAAAAAAGGGATATACCGGTATCCCAAGCACCAAAGAACGCTATGTGCTTTGCGTTAAATGCCATGCTGAAAAAAAGGCCATGCAATCTTTTGGGTATAGAGGCAGCACCGAACAGTTTGAAAAACTAAAATCCTCAGTACATTTTAAGAACAGTTACAATGACCAGGGGCCTATTGCTGATTGCATTACCTGTCATGGTGCCCATGGAATTCTTGGTGCAAAAAATCCACAATCGAGAGTGCATCCTACAAAAATCGTACAACTCTGCGGCAACTGTCATTCCGATCCCTCTTATATGCAAAAATATAATCCTGGTCTGCCCGTTGATCAGGTAATGAAATACCGGACAAGTATCCATGGAGTAAAAAATGCTAAAGGCGATACCCGTACCGCGCAATGTGTCAGTTGCCACGGGAACCATGAAATCTATTCTGTGAAAGATCCCCGCTCCGCGGTTTATAACCTGAACATTGCTAAAACCTGTTCGCATTGCCACAGTGATACGGTTCTTATGGCGCAGTACAATATACCTGCCAACCAGTATAAGAAGTATCAAAAAAGTGTTCACGGAATTGCATTATTAGAAAAGGGGGATGCCGCGGCTCCTTCATGCAATGGCTGTCATGGAAATCACGCGGCCATATTGCCCGGAGCGGAATCAGTTTCGAAAGTATGTGGCACCTGTCATGCTTTTAACATGGAATTATTTGAGCAGGGTCCGCACAAAACAGCCTTTAATATAAAAAAAATACCAGAATGTGAAAGCTGTCATGGTAATCATGGAATTGAACCGGTAACTGATGAGTTCCTAGGAACCAGCTCAAGGTCTTTTTGCATTTCATGTCATCAAGCAGGCGACAACGGATATAAAACCGCAGCAGAAATGAAACAATTACTCGACACCCTGACCGCTTCCAAAAAAAATGCCGATCAATATCTGGATATAGCGGAGCGTCTGGGCATGGATGTAACTGATGAAAAGTATGCCTTAAAAAACATGAAACAGCTATTAATTAAAGTTCGAACCTCTGTCCATGTGGCCAGTCTCGGTAAATTCAAAGAGGAAATTGCCCCTGGTTTTGAGATAGTTAAAGATGCTGAAACGCATGGAAGGAAGTCAATTGAGAATTACTATTTCAGGAGAAAAGGCCTTATGGTTTCCACCGTCATTGTCTCTATTCTGGTAGGTTTACTCTACCTGAAACTGAAGCGCATAGAAAAAGAAGACCGAGCTTGATAATTTTTTGAATAAGGATAGAAAAAATGCAAAATTACTCAGATAATAGTATTGAAGCCAGAGAGACGATAAAAGCTCTCGAAGCAAGGTTGGATCGGATTGAGAACTATCTCCGGATACCCCATGAATTGACAGTGGAAGAAAACATTCCTCAAATGGAAGCGAAAACTTCTCAAAGCGAGGAGGATATCGAGATGCGGATAGGCCAGTTTTGGCTTCCGAAAATCGGAGTTACCGCCTTCCTGATTGGTATTGCTTTTTTTCTTACACTACCACTTGCGGAGATTAATACATTTATACCCCCATTTGGTACGTATTTATTAGCCGTTTTAATAGTAATTATTTCGCTGAAGTTAAAGAAGAGTTATCCTGAACTTTCCGGATATTTGTTCGGTGGAAGCGCGGGTATTGCCTTTATTGCAACATTGCGCATGCACTTTTTTGCAAATGTAACACTTATTCAAGATGTTACTACTGAATTCGCTTTACTTGCACTGGTCGCCGTTTCAACTTTGGCCTATGGTATAAAAATACGGTCAATTTATATTATCTGTCTTGGTATTCTCTTTGGCTATATTGGTGCGCTCATTACCGATTCTCCGTTTGTTCTTATTCCCGTAATAATTATTCTCTCTATCCTTCAGGTTATATTAAGTATTCGTTATGAATGGAAAAGCATACTCGCATTCGGCATTATTTTCAGTAACTTTTTTCATTTAACATGGACGCTTAATAATCCGTTCATTGGCAAACCTTTAGAAATAGTAAAGACCAACGAGGGGCTTGTTGTATTTTTGCTTTTATATTCATTAATATTCAGCATCGGCATTCTTAAAAGAAAGAACAATCAATCGGAAGAGTTCGCCGATACAATTGTAACACTACTAAATTCGGTTGGCAGTTACTGCCTTTTTTTAGTGCTCACATTAATGAATTCTTCTCCGGTATTCCCTTTCTACCACCTCTTTGCATCAGCTATGCTTTTAGGAATCGCATGCACGTTCTGGATAAAGGAGCGCAGTGAAGATATGACTTACGTTCTAACCATGATTGGTTATGCGGCTTTGAGTGTATCAATTGTTTATCAGTTTAAAGCACCCGATAATTTCATTTTACTCTGCTTTCAAAGTTTACTGGTTTTATCAACAGCAATCTGGTTCCGCTCCAAATTTATTATTATGACTAATTTTGCAATTTTCATCGGTACACTCGGAGCATATCTAATGCATAATTATAATGTTGATGGATTTGCTTTCTGTTTTGGAGTGGTTGGTTTGTTAAGTGCAAGACTACTAAATTGGAAAAAGGGGAAACTGGAATTTAGCACTGAAAAAATCAGAAATGGCTATCTGTTTATTACCCTAATACTGTTTCCATATGCGTTCTATTGGGTTCTGCCAAGCATGTTTGCAGGTCTTGCTTTGCTTGCATTAGCACTTTTATATTTTGGGTTTAGCAAGCTTTTGCACAATATAAAGTACCGCTATATGTCCGTTTTGACGTTAGTTATTTCAGCCGGGTATCTTATAATCCTCGGATTTACCAATGCTGAGGCTGTGGACAAAATAACATCATTTATTGCTGCAGGTATTGTACTTATCCTTATCTCCTCAGTTTATTCCAGGATTAAGAGAGCAGGGTAAGGCATAAAATAACGGTAAAACCACGGTGTTGATATAGTTCAACAATAAAAGTGAATTGCACGGGTTGACGATGTTCGCTGAGAGCTGTTAACCCGTGTATTTTAAAGTAACCGGCAAAAATCAGAGCTTTTTTCCAATCCAAAAGAGAGAATCATCCTTTGTACGTACGCACTATACAGTTCAAAGATGTTTATAAGCAGCAATTGCCCACTCAACCAAGGTAACCGGTGCGGGGACATCAACAACAAGCTCGCCGATTGTTTTTACCAGAACAAAACGGATTTCACCTTCCTTGTTTTTTTTATCCTGAAGCATAGCCGCGATAAGTTTATCCGCCGGCATATTTTTTATCGTGTCCGGACGGGGTATAATCCGTAAAAGCCTTATATATTTTTTTGCTTCATCGGCATTTAATATTCCCATTTCTGTGGAAAGTGAAACAACCATTTCCATTCCGGCGGCAACAGCTTCTCCATGAAAAACCTTGTACTTGCCGACTGACTCAATAGCATGTGCAAACGTGTGCCCAAGATTAAGTATTTTACGCAAGCCGCCCTCGTGCTCATCCTGTGCTACAACTACAGCCTTAATGTTAATGCAATTACCGATTAACCGTAAAAGCTTGTTGTCTTTAATAGGAACTGTTTGTTTTTCTGACCGGAGTATTCCAGAGAAATGATTTATAAGATATGAGCTAAGCATATTGTAATTTGCCGCATCACCAAGGAATGCATACTTTGCAGCCTCTCCCAAACCAGAATCGAACTCCCGCTCAGGTAATGTTGCTAAAAACGATGTATCAGCAATAACCGCATCAGGTTGAAAGAAAGTACCAATGATATTTTTGTATCCGGTGAAATTAATACCGGTTTTGCCACCAACCGAGCTGTCAATCATAGACAACAGTGTGGTTGGGACATGGAGAAGACGCACCCCGCGCTTGTAAACAGAAGCGGCAAATCCGGCTAAATCTCCGGTAACCCCGCCGCCAATGGCAATCAGCAGCGTATTTCTGTCACACTTTTTTTCAAGCATTGCCGCCAACAATTTTTGCAGCACCGCGAACGATTTCGATTGTTCACCCGATGATAAAACAAAATGCTCTGCCCGCGTTCCAACCCCTTCAAAAGCTGCAAGAATTTGCACCCGGTGATACCGGAATACATGCTCATCAATCACCATAAATACCGATGACTTTTGATATTCTTTTTTAAGAATTTTTACGGCTTTTTCAAGAATTCCATATCCTGAATAGTATGGATAGGAAGATGATTTTGCTGCTACAATTGTTTTTTTCATTTTACAATCCGTTTTAATAGAATTCCAATTAAATTATCAACCGATTTGCCAATATTTGACTTTTCGCTTTCGTAAATGATATGCGCCTGCATATAGTATGGTTCTCTTCCTGATAGCAGCACCCGTATTTTATCCATTGCCTGCTCTTTATTCATCGGGGTCTGTTCAGTTGTCTGAAAGATAGGACGATCCATTTTAAATCGCAATCTTTCATATATCTGCTCCGCTGTCGATTTTAGATAAACAAGCAAACCGGCGTTTTTTATAAAATGTAAATTATCCCCGAACGCAACCGCGCCCCCGCCCAAAGCAATCACCGTCCTTACCCGCTCCGTACTTTTCTCAAGCATGTCATGCTCTATTTTTCTAAAGCTATCCTCGCCGTATATCGAAAAATATTCCGCGATCTTCATGCCGATGCTGTTTTCTATCTCACGATCCAAATCCATAAAATCCCAACCGAGCGAATTGGCGATAATAATACCTAGTGTACTTTTACCCGCGCCCATAAATCCGGTTAAATAAATTCTATTGTACTTCTGCATTCGAGTTATGAGTTATGAGTTATGAGTTAAAATGTTAAATATAAAATTTTATGTTTTTGATTAATATGCAAGAGATTTTTACTGCCATCCTGACAATTTTTCTTAATACAAAGCACTCGGGTTTACACATTGAATTTTACCCTCATTGTTCATTATTAATTCGTAATTATTCATTACCATGACGCTAGTGCTTAATAAAAGAGGGAATCTGCATGCCTTAATAAGTTACCAATCTAAAATACTCAGTATTAATATCCAATATAAAATAAAAAAAACCATAAAATTAATAACTCATCACTTATAATTCATCACTCGTAATTCAAAAAAAAATCCCTCGCAGGGAGGGATTTTTTTGTCTGTACTAAAAAAAATTACTGACCGTAAAACTGATATCTGTTGTCTTTTATCTTTGCGGTTTCTTTTAGCTTATTAATCCATTGGCTAAAAAGCATCTGTTTTTTCTCGTTAATTGCACCTTCGCGGATTTGATTCCGCTGTGTATTGTATGCATTCTGATCAAAACCAGTACGTTCTTTAACATTAATCAGATAATAACCACGGGCCCCTTTAACCGGACCAACAACGGAGTTTAACGGGGCTTTATAAGCTACTGCCGCGAAATTATAATCTAAACCAACACCGGGAATACTGCCGTTTGTAGAGAACTGCTGCGCAACACCACTCCGTGCCTGACTATGTAATTGTGCCGCTTTGGCAAAATCGCCGTTAACTTCTTTTTTAATCAGTTCGGCCATATTTTTGGCTTTTTCATATTTCTTATCTTTGATAACAAGCGCTTTTACTTCTTTTTCAACTTCTTCATATTTTTTCACGCCCGGTTTTATTACTTCCGAAACCTTAAAAACTACATATCCTGTGCCTGCTTTAAATACCGTACTAACAGTATTTTCGCTTTTATCAAAAGCAAATTTTACAATGCTTTTTGAATAACCGACTCCAGGTACAACATAAGCCTCTTCGTTAAAAGCTGCTGATTCCTGTGCCTGCAATTTTGCAGCTTCAACTTCCTTTTCAAAACCGTTTTTATCTGCCAAAAATGCAAAATCCGAAGCACCCTGATAAATTTCATCGCGGGTAGTTGCAGAGGCTTTTACGCTCTGCATAATTTTTTCGAAAGCATATTTTTTACTTGACTTACCGGTAACTTTGATGATATGATAACCGAACGATGTTTTAACCGGTTTTTGCACTACACCAATACTTCCGGAGAAACAGGCATCTTCGAACTCTTTAACCATGCGGCCTTTGCCAAACCAGCCAAGCTCACCGCCTGCAACAGCAGAACCGGGATCTTTTGAATATTTTTTAGCAGCCGCAGCAAAATCAGCGCCGCCTGTAAGTTCTCCGTAAACACGGTCGGCTTCAGTTTTAGCCGCAGCATCATCAGCAGTATTCTGAATAAGAATATGCGATGCCTTTACTAAAGGTGTACTGCCCTCTGCTGAACCTAAAAATTTGTATATGCCAAATCCGTTAGGAGTAGTAACCGGCCCGACAATTGAACCTGCACTATAATTATTAATATTGGCGGCAAGAGCCTCCGGTAATTGGCCTATGTCTAAACTGTCTTTCGAGTATGGTGTTTCAGAATACGTATCAACATAAAACTTGAAAGAAGTTGTATCTGTCTTCATCCGCTCTACAACATTTTCTAACTGCCGCCGGACAATATCCGAGTCCTTGAGTGTTGGTTTTATCGGGAACAATACATACTTGATTTTACGCGAATTTTCAGCTTTGAATTTTTCCGGATGATCATTATAGTATTTTTTCATTTCATCGGGAGTGACGGTAATGTTATTGTCCTGAAAACTATTCAGATCCACCAGAACATATTCTGCATTCATTTTAATATTCTGATCGATGAAACGCCGTTTAATTTCCATCTCTGAAACAAAATTTGCACCATTAACAAACTGCTGCAATTTTTCCTGCATTAATTGTTGTTTAACAACCTGCTCAGCCTGAATCAGGGGCTCTTTATTTCTCGGATCACTCAGAGCAGTATTGTATTGTTCACGGTTAAATACACCGGTGGAATCAACAAAACTTCTCTTGAGAAAATCCGGAGGATTGGGTCCGAGAATAGCTTCGGTAATTTCTTTGTCTGTAACAAAGAGACCGAATTTTTCAGTCTGCTGATCAGTGAGGGTCTGATTAACCAGAGCATCCCAAACCTGCTCACGGAACTGATCCATTTGTTCTTCTTCAATATCTTTACCAGTGCTTGCTTTCTGGTTTTCACGGGCACGCTCTACGAACTGGGTAAATTCCTGATATGGAATTTCTTTTCCATTAATAACACCCACGTTGTTCGAACGGGCACCTAAAAGTTCCATCACATTTGAATCAGACAGTACCATGAATGCTATAAACAGCACTGCAATAATTATAAAGAATGGTTTTCCTAATTTCCGCATTTGCGACATCATTGGCATAGTGCAACTATCTCCAAATTTTTAGTATTTTTGAAATAACCATTTAAAATAGACTTTTAAGCCTAAAAAATCAATCAAAATCGTTAATTATCTTTTGAAGTGTAATAGCAAAGTAGAAATGTCAGTATTCAGCAAAATAGAAATGACACAAAATTAGTGATAAAAAGATAGATTTGATTTTCTAAAAGAACGGAGAATCGAATGTGAAAGGACAAATCATTATGAGTCAAAAAGAGCT
>JACPGF010000236.1:2134-4506 GCA_016182615.1 Ignavibacteriales bacterium | reverse complement strand
GCGCCAAAGGACATGGTAACTTTTGGTTTTGCCTGATAGGCGGCAATATCATTCCCCCAAAAGTAAAATGTATTGTTTTTATACTCAGCAACGGGGAAATACTTCCAACTTCCTGATAAATGGATTTGGATCCTCTCATCGTCAATTGCTGCAAGTTTCAGACCTTCGGGCCTGCCCCAAATTCCACCACCACCTTGATTATCAATAACCCTGCAAGCAATAACCAGTACACTATCATTATTAACTTCTTTGGATATCTTATAAACTCTCTGATCCTGCCATTTGCCCCCGGTTTCAGCAGCACCTACTAAAACTCCGTTTACGTATGTAGCATCCATATCATCAATTAATCCACAATACAAAACCAATTCTTTACTGCGCATTTCCTCTGGCAGAGTAATGGTTTTTCTAAACCAGACAACACCATCAAAGTCACCCAAAGCGGTCTTCTCCCATAATATTGGCAGTTCCATTGTGCCCCAATGTGTATCGTTATACGCTTTCGCCGAGCATTCTGCATCATCAAATTGCAAATTTTTCCAACGGATTACCTCAGGTAATTCTGCAACCGGAATTTGCTTTTGTTTACCTAACCATGCATCAAGCGCGTTAACTTCTCCGGCGATTCCATTCAAGTTATCAACAATTTTATAATACTCCGGATAGGGTTTAAGGAAATCTGCTTCAGTCCATGCCTGTGCCGGAGTGCCTCCCCAACTTGTGTGGATTAAACCAATGGGGACTTTCAGTTCCTTCATGAGTTTCCGGCCATAAAAAAAAGCGGTTGCACTAAATCCGGGAACTGTTGACGGTGAGCAGACAGCCCAAGTACCGTTACAATCTGATTGTTTGTCAACCGTATAATTCCTTGCAACGGTAAATAGACGAAGATTTGGAAAATCAGCCCCCGAAATGGCTTCTGCCGACCCTTGTATGGTATCATTTGGCGGCCAGCCAGCTAAAGGCATTTCCATATTTGACTGCCCACTGCACACCCATACCTCACCGAACAGGATATTTTTAAGTGTTCTTTTTTCACTTCCTGCAACAACCGCTAACTCGTAGGGACCGCCAGCTTTTTTGGTTTTAACGGTTGCAATCCATGCACCATTCTTGTCTGCCTTCACTTCAGTTTTCACTCCCCAGTTGCCGCTTACAACAACCGTTTGCCCGGGCACAGTTTTGCCCCAAACACGGCAATTGCTCTTTTGCTGCAACACCATGTTATCCGAAAACACTGCAGGCAGCCATAAATTATTAACCTGTGCCATAATACTTATTGTTGAAAGCAATACTATCAAAACTCCTTTTTTCATGGTAAACCTTTTCTATTTCAAACCTAAAACAACAACATGATTTTAAGATGTGTAATTACTTTTTTTAATCGTGGTAATTGTAATACTAAATTACGGGAATATTTTTGGATGGCAATCCTGCTTTTAACGGGGCAATTAAGGGGACTACTGCGCGTGATTCAAGGATTTTTCCAAGTTCTCCTCCATTCATGGAATTTTCTTTGCTTTCCACCGAACTCTTCCGTTTATTTGCACTTTGTTTATTATCTAGTCAGTGCATGAAAAGTTCAAAGTTTACAAATTCCTACGCTTCGTTGCGGATAAAAGAATATAGGCGGTTTTTAAGTTTCAGGTTTTTACTCACTTTTGCTGTACAAATGCAATCCCTAGTAGTTGGCTGGCAAATCTACCAAATCAGCAAAGATCCCCTTTCGTTAGGAATGATTGGGTTAGCCGAAGCGATTCCATTTTTCTGCGTTGCCTTGTTCGCCGGGCATGTTGCAGATTCTTTCAACCGGAGAACTATTATTATTCTCAGCGGGTTAACGTATATCTTTTGTGCTATAGGCCTTACGGTAATTACTCACTTTCAGGATGCACACGCTGTGACGAATACATTGCCAATTTATTTTGTCATTCTCGTTACCGGATTTGCCCGGGGGTTCATGTGGCCCGCGCTTAATGCATTCGGTGCGCAGCTTATTCCACGTGAGTTATTCGGGAACGCTGCAACCGTAACCAGCCTCACTTGGCAAGTAGCCGCTGTCGGTGGTCCGGCGGTTGGCGGTATCGTGTGCGGTTATTTCGGGATGTTTAATGCATACCTGTTTGTGCTTGTAATTTCTGTTATTGGGGTTGTTACATTTCTCGGTGTGTCTGCAAAACCGATGACCGAAAAACCAGAAGGTGAAAGCATACGTGAAAGCCTTTTCGCGGGAGTGAAATTTGTTTTCAGTAATCAACTGATACTCAGCGCCATAAGTCTCGATATGTTCGCGGTGTTTTTTGGCGGAGCAATATGCATACTGCCCATGTTTGCCGACCAGATTTTACACATTGATGCAAAGGGGCTTGGTT
>JACPGF010000236.1:0-2100 GCA_016182615.1 Ignavibacteriales bacterium | reverse complement strand
TATCACCCGCCATTTAAAAAAGCAGGGAGAAATCTTTTAATTGGCGTAGGCGGCTTCGGTATCGCAACTATAATGTTCGCTTTTTCACAGAGTTTTTTGATTGCTGCAATAGCACTTTTTCTAACCGGAGTGTTTGACAACATTAGCGTGGTAATCAGGTCAACCGTGCTGCAGCTTTTTACACCGGATGAAATGCGTGGCCGTGTATCTTCGGTGAATAGTATTTTCGTTGGCTCATCAAACGAGCTGGGTTCATTTGAATCGGGTGTGGCTGCCAAACTTATGGGACTTATTCCATCAATTGTTTTTGGCGGAGCAATGACTTTAGGCATTGTGGCGGCTGTTAGTAAATTTGCACCAAAACTACGGCGGTTAAACCTGACACATTAAGACATGTATTTATAGAGAATACATTTCTTAACAATAACTAAATTTACACTATCCTTTGAAATGTGAAAAAATTATTCCATTATATATTAATAAAAAATAAGTTTAGGCTACATCTGACTCATATACTGAAGAAGCGGTAAAAACAAGCTGTGTAAAGTAATTTGGAATTAAAATGCTCAAAAAATCAAATGAAGTATATCAGTTTATAATCACATTAAAATTCATTGAGCCGCTTATATGGCGAAGAATCCTTGTACCTTCAACCTACACTTTTTGGGATCTCCATATAGCGATTCAGAGTGTCATGGGCTGGGAGAACTATCATCCCCATGCTTTCGAGTTCAAACTTCCCGATAAACGCATTTTGGAAATTAACTCTGACCCTTATGATGACCTTGATGATGATGAATTTGATAATGATGAATTTGAATTTTCCAGTGGTAGATATTTATTTGAAGGCAGGGCTAAAATAGCTGAACATTTCAATAAGAAATCAAAAGTTTGTACTTACACGTACGATTTCGGGGACTCATGGGAGCATATTATTAAATTCGAAAAAATTCTCCCGGCACAGAAAGGCGAAACCTATCCCAAATGTACCGGTGGAGAGAGAGCTTGCCCTCCTGAAGATTGCGGGGGTCCATTCCTCTATGATTCACGCATTGAATCATTGAAAAACCCTGATACTAAAGAATATGAATACGCAGTGATGTTGTTTGGAGAAAATTTTGATCCTGAAAGTTTTGATCATGAATCCATAGTATTCTGGGATCCGAGTCCCCCAAATAGAAGGAAGAGACGATTACGTAAAAGGCTTTTGAAAATTAAATCAAAAAAAAAGTCCATTTAATATGAGTAAATAGTTGAAATAAGCCCGGTTTTTTTGTATTTTTCAGTTCTGTAATTTAATGCACCCGTAGCTCAATTGGATAGAGCGTTTGACTACGGATCAAAAGGTTGAGGGTTCGATTCCTTCCGGGTGTACCAAAGCCGGTTTTATAACCGGCTTTTCCATTTTAAATAGCTCCCCTTTCTTCAAGTTCCTTTTATTTACTATTTTTCAGGATCAATTATATTTTGGAGTTGCATGTGATTAGTGTTAAGCTTTTAGATTTAACACCCGCAAACATTGCACAATATGGCATTTGCGGTTATAAAGATGTTAATAAACATACCGAGCTCAGGAAAAAAATTGACTGGTTTACAGAGTATTATCCTAAGGGTTTACGCATAAAGATAATCATACATCCCGCAGGCGGATATCAGGGTATGATTGAGTACATTCCGGGGAAATATGCACACCGTCCGGTCGATGCTGAAGGCTTTATGTTTATCCATTGTATATTCTGCGGATTTAAAAACGAGTATAAGAACAAAGGTTACGGCAAAAAACTGCTTGAAGCATGTATAAACGAAGCAAAAAATGAAAATATGCATGGCGTGGCAGTCGTTACCCGGAAGGGCTCGTTCATGGCCGATAGTTCACTTTTCCTGAAACGCGGATTCCTTTTAACAGATAAAGCAGCGCCTGATTTTGAGCTGCTTGTTCTAAAATTCGACGACAACCACAAATTCCCGGTATTCACCCTGCATAAGGCACCGCTACCTGAAGAATTCAGCGAGGGAATAACCGTTCTCCGCTCCCCACAGTGTCCATACACCGAGAAAAATGTAAATGCTATCTTAGAACACGCTCAATCATTAGGCCTA
>JACPGF010000229.1:10073-23626 GCA_016182615.1 Ignavibacteriales bacterium | reverse complement strand
AAATAAGGATGAGTGCTACTACAAAAGAGAGCGTGATAAATTCATTAAGAAAAGTGAATGACCCGGACCTGCACAGGGATTTAGTTTCTCTGAACATGGTTAAAAATGTTGAAATAAAAGGCAGTGCTATTGCAGTTGAAGTCGAACTAACTACACCGGCATGCCCATTAAAAGATAAAATTAAAGACGACTGTATTAATGCAATTAAACATGACCACCCGGATGCTGCAGATATAACCATTAATATGACCGCAAAGGTGCTTGGTAATAAACCGGCAAACAATACAGCCATATTGCCTAACGTTAAAAATACTATTGCAGTGGCGAGTGGTAAGGGCGGCGTTGGCAAGAGCACAGTTGCCGTTAATCTTGCAGTTGCTTTAGCAAAGGAGGGGGCAAAAGTCGGGCTTATCGATGCTGATATTTACGGCCCAAGCATTCCACTTATGCTTGGTACCCGTGAACAGCCTAAAATGGTAGAGACCAATTCAGGCCCAAAAATGTACCCGGTTGAAAACTTCGGTGTAAAACTCATGTCTATTGGTTTCCTTGTTGATGAGGAAGCCCCGGTTATCTGGCGTGGACCAATGGCAAGCGGCGCAGTTAAACAATTCATGTCTGATGTTTTATGGGGCGAACTCGATTATCTGATATTTGATATGCCTCCGGGAACAGGAGATATTCAGTTAACACTGTGCCAGACAATTCCATTAACCGGAGCCGTAATTGTTACCACACCGCAGGAAGTTGCCATTGCAGATGCGCGTAAGGCATTAAAAATGTTCGAGCGAGTTAACGTTCCAATTTTCGGCATTGTTGAAAACATGAGTTACTTTATAGCGCCGGATACCGGTAACAAGTACGATATTTTTGGTAATGGTGGAGGAGAACGCCTCGCCAAATCGAGCAATGTCCCCTTTCTCGGTGGCATACCGATTGACCCGAGAATCCGCGTTGGCGGTGACAGCGGGTCTCCCATTGTTCATGCTTTGCCCGATTCCGAACAAACTGCCTGCATTCTCTCTATTGCAAGAAATATGGCAGCTCAAATTAGTATGCAAAATATCAATGCGGCCATGCAGCCGAAGCTTGAAATAGTTTTAGGTGATGACTAATTATATGGACGAACATAAACGTCTGTTTACTCCCACGGAAGCTATAAAAACGCTTCCGCTGGTACGGAAAATAGTTTCTGATATTTTAAATGAAGGACAGGCACTGCGTGCTTATGCGGACTCACTTGATGTGAATCTCCGCGAGGACGCATTTGTGCAGGGAAAAATAAAAGTTATTCAATCCTTTATTGATGAACTTGCTGAAATTGGCTGTTATTATAAAGACTGGAATTTTACCATCGGACTGGTTGATTTCCCCGCTATGATTGATAACCGTGTCGTTTCACTTTGCTGGCGTAGTGACGAGGAAAGTATCACTTATTTTCACCCGGAAGAAGAAGGCTACTCAAGCAGGAAACCCATACCGGCTGAGTATTTATAGACTATAAAGCACCAATGCGAAAAAACTACAACTAAGATTTTTAATTTTCCAGTTTACTGCAGTATTCTCTTGCCATTTATACACGAAGCGAGTGCTGCCTGAAAGATAAATATGACAATAAAAAACGAAGCCATCAAACTCTATGTATTTGACCTTGATGGTACTTTAATGGATTCGGGTGATACAATCTACCAAGCAATGCACAAAACATTCAAAGCCTTGGGATATGATTATTTTATTCCCCGTGAATGGCTCGATAAAAGAATCGGCGGTCATTTTCAGGATATATTTAGTGAATTTGGAATCGTAATTCCCGACATCGAAGAGTATATCAACGCATATAAACCTTTGTATTTTTCATATATCGATGATACAAGAGTCTATCCGGGAGTACCGGAAACATTGCGGGCTTTGAAAGAGCAAAATAAAAAAATTGCAATGCTTACAACAAAAGCACAAGAACAGGCTGAAAAGATTACTGCATATTTTAACCTTGATTCGTTTTTTGAAATAATAGTGGGAAGAACACCCGGAACCCCGGTTAAACCAGCACCTGAACCTTTAATCGAAATCTGCACAAAACTGGGCGTAACAGAAGGTGAATCGGTAATTGTCGGGGATACCGAATATGACATCCGGTGCGGAAAAAATGCAGGGGCAAAAACGTGCGCGGTTGAGTACGGTTACCGGAGCACCGAATTCCTTAAGGCAGAAAAACCGGATTATATTATCAAAACAATGCCGGATTTATTGAGTATCAGGTAGTTACCTTTTACTTTTTTTGTATTATTCAGAATCCAATTAATATTTATTGCATCCAACAGCATGAACGAAACAGAATTAATAGAAGCAGCAAAAGCCGGTGACAGGAACGCTCTCGGCAGGCTGATAAAACAATACGAGCAGACGGTATATAATTTCGCGTTTAAAATTTGCCGTGACCGTGAGAAGGCTGAAAACACCATGCAGGAAACATTCCTGAGTATGGTAAAATCTCTGCACCAATTCGACGGTAATTCCAAACTCTCAACTTGGCTTTACCGAATTGTATCTAACCACTGCCTGATGCAAGCCAGATACTCTAACAAGTATCAGTTTGTTGATGTAGAAACCGAGGACAGTCTTTTTGATGACCGCTATCTTTCTGATAGTAGTAAAATACCATGGAAGGAATTTGAGAATAATGAATTACGTGCTATTCTCGACAAGGCGATTAGTAAACTTGCCCCTGATTACCGGGTGGTTTTTCTCTTAAGGGATGTTGAACAATTGTCAACAGAAGAAACCGCCGAAGCAACAAACCTTTCAGTGGCTGCTGTCAAATCGAGGCTACACCGTGCGAGAGCCTTTTTAAGAAATGAATTAGAAAAAGAAATGAGTAAGTAAATATGGATGTAACCGTTACCTGCAAAGATGTCATGAGCCATATCTGTGACAGCCTTGGTGAAGAGCTGCAATCACCAAAATGTATTGCTATACGGAGTCATATGGATTCATGTGATTGCTGTAAAAACTATTTCGATTCGGTAGAAAAAACGATTGGATTTTACCGTGATTACAAAATTGTGATGCCGGAAGAAGCTCATGACAGGTTAATGAAATATCTTGACATGTGTGATTGTGACCCTGTTGGTCAAGAGTAACAGCCCGGAGATGATTCACCGGGCTCAATATTAAACTTCCTTGCCCCTGTTTCTGCTGATTATAAGCAGATAGACAATTAAAACAACAAATACCAGCCACATTTTTTTCAGAATCTCCAGAGCCCAAAATAAAGCATCGGTAAAAGAAAAACCGGTATTTCTGAAAAGAAGAAATACTCCAAAACTCAATATTATCAACGCGGTAATCAAATATTTTTTCTGCACGATATCTTCAAAATACACCATCAATGCCGTAAAACCGGCTACCAATATAACCGATAAAAGAAATTCTTTACTATCCGCGCTGTACCGGAAAACTTTTTGGAGAAACCATAATAGCCCGAAAAAGAACAAAGCAGCACTACTGCCGAGTAAAACTTTTCTCTGACTGCCGAACAGCCAGCTAAAAGTAATTAAACCAACCAACATCATTACAAAACTAAAAATTATGGCAAAGCTTACATTTGCAACTCCAGTTACCTGAAGGATAACAAGAATGAGGAGCAGGCTAAGTGATGAGATAAAAACACGGCTTAGGACATTCATTACAATAACAATTTATTAATACTGTTAATATACAACTGCGTGCACAATTAGCAAAGAACCGGGTTCATATGATTATTTATTTGAGATGTTGATTTTAAACTTACATGAATCCTTTTCTTTACCGCCGCATCACAACTTTGTGCAATTGTGCTCTTTTGTGTAGTTTGCTATTGAAATTCTACACGGTTGCATTAGACAAGATATTTCAGACTTGTTTCAATAAATCCGGGTTACAAAATATGGCACGTTTACTAATTTTAGGAGCCGGCATTGCCGGACAAACAGCAGCCCTGCATGCAAGAAAGCGGCTTGGCCGCGGTCACGAAGTTGTGGTGGTCTCGCCCAACAGCAAATGGAACTGGATACCTTCAAACATTTGGGTGGGTACTGGTTATCTTAAACCTGAACAGGTTGTGTTTCCATTAGCACCCGTTTATCAAAAAACAGGAATCATTTTTCATCAAGCAAAGGCAGTCAGTATTCATCCTGAGGGGGATTCAGGTTCTGCCACCCCATTTGTTACCATCGAACACACCTCGGAATCAAAGTCAGGTCAATCTGAAAATGTCTATTATGATTATTTGATTAATGCCACGGGACCAAAACTGAATTTTTCCGCAACGAAAGGTCTTGGACCGGATGGGAATAGTCTGTCTGTTTGTACATATCTCCATGCAGGTGAAACTGCCAAGGCACTACAATCACTTGTACAAAAAATGAAGAAGGGTGAAAAGCAAACACTGATTATCGGCACCGGGCATGGCAATTGCACTTGCCAGGGCGCAGCATTCGAGTACTTGTTTAATGTTGAGCATGAATTGCGCAGGCAAGAAGTTAGAGAAAAGGCAAAAATAATCTGGATATCGAACGAGCAGGAGTTGGGAGATTTCGGCATTGGCGGTATGCACATCAGCCGGGGCGGATACATTACGCACAGTAAAATTTTTACTGAATCACTTTACACAGAACGGGGCATCGAATGGATAACACGGGCACATGTAAAAGAAGTGACGAAAAATGAGATTAGTTATGAGACAATCGAGGGTGAAGAAAAAACTGTTCAGCACGATTTTGCTATGCTGCTTCCGCCTTTTAGCGGTGTTGGATTAAAAGCATTTAGAAAAGATGGCACAGAAATCACAACAGACCTTTTTGCTCCAAATAGTTTTATGAAAGTAGATGCTGATTACTCGGCTAAAGCTTACGCCGATTGGAGACCGGAAGACTGGCCCAAAACGTATCAATCACCATTGTATAAAAATATTTTTGCTGTAGGAATTGCATTTGCACCGCCTCATGCAATTTCGAAACCCATGTTTAGTCCCAATAAAACACCGATATTTCCTACGCCACCAAGAACCGGTATGCCCTCTGGTGTGATGGCCCGCCAAGTGGCTTTTAATATAACTGATATGATGAATGGTAAAGCAGAAGCGCCGAAAAGACATGCAAGTATGGCCAACATGGGAGCAGCATGTATTGCAAGTGCCGGAGCTAATTTTTTTAATGGCACAGCAGTATCCATGACGATGTTTCCAATCATTCCCGATTTTGGGAAATATCCGGATACAGGCAGAGATTTACAATACACATCAGGTGAAATTGGTTTAGCAGGGCATTGGATTAAACACTTTTTACACTATGCATTTATATATAAAGCAAAAGCAAACCCGTTATGGCGGGTTGTGCCCGAATAGGAGAAAATACAATGGAAACAAGAAAACCTTATGAACAAACATATTATCCGCCTGTTCCAACAAAGCTGACGAAATTTTTCAGAACAAATATTTTCTATCAGTTTTTCAGGTTTGTTGTATTAAATATTAAAATGTTACGCATGGTGCGTAAACACTAAACTGTAAATGCTTACTGCAATTTGTGCAAAGGCAGCGTGATAAAAAATGTGCTGCCTTTACCGATTTCACTTTTAATCCAAATCTTTCCATTATTCTTTTCCATCATTTCACGGCAAATCATTAACCCGAGCCCGGTACCCTTCTCCCCTTCTGTTCCAAAATTCGAACTGCCACCACCCAATAAGAAAAGGTTCTCCTGCACATCTTTCGGCATGCCAATTCCTGTATCCCGAACCGATACTGTTACAAAATTTTCATCCTGTTCTGTTTCAAGATATATACTGCCACCGCGTGGTGTAAACTTAATTGCATTCGAGACCAGATTATGCAGTACACTGTAAATTTCATCAATATCAGCATAAACAACAGCATTGCTGTCAAAGTCAGCAAGAATGTTTATCTCCTTATTCACGGCATTCAGGTAAAAAGTTTTCAGAATTTTTTCATTCAAATCCGCGATTTGAAATTCTGCCGGAGTATGTTTCGCCTGATGTAATTGCAACTCCGCCCAGCTTAACAAGTTTAATGTCAGCTCGTACAATGTGTTTGATGTTTTGCTTAAATCATATAAACTTTGCCCTAGTTCTTCATCCGGCATCGTTCTATATTCTTCGGCAAGTATTTTAGAAAAGCCTGCCAATCCGGTGAATGGGCTTTTTAAGTCATGGGCTATAATGGAGAATAGTTTATCCTTAGCCATATTTGCAGCATTTAATTCATCACGCTGCTCTAAAATCAACAAGTTCATTTTGTTGAGTTCAATATTTGTATTATGGATAAAACGGTTACGGTGAATGAGCACGGTTATAAAAGCGATAAACAAAAGAATTATAACGACAAGTGAAATGATTATAATACTATTTTGTTTTTTTTCAGCAGATAGAATTTCAGCATTTCTTTGCTCTTCAAACGCGGCTTTTTGCAGTAAAAGTTTTCTTTGGGTATCAGTATTATATATATAGAGATTCAGCGAATAAGCCAATTCAATATAATAGGCTTGCTCTTTAAACCTGCCTAAATCACGATAGGTGTGGGCAATAGTTTCAGCAGCAATACGCAGCAAAATTTTATTTTCGGACATTTCGGCATAATGGAAACTCTTTTTGTTTACTTCCAACCGTTTATTGTTCTGCTTTTCAAACTTGTAATAACCGCTTAGATTGTTGTATAACAGCACAAGATCTTCTATCGCATTTATTTGCTCCCCTAACCGGATTCCCTCCTCAAGCGCCCATTTTGCAGAATCGGACTTTGACTCGACACAATTGAAAAAAGCTCCTAAAATATTGAGGGTCGAAATCTTTAATTCAATGTTACGGATTTTTTCACTGAGCCTGAGAGCCTTGTGTACCACAGTTGATAACGAATCAAAAAGCGGAGCATAGATATATAAATTTGCTCTACGGTCAAATTTCAAGTATTTGTTTTGTGTTGTATCCGGAAGTCCTACAAAACCAATACTGGCATAGGATTCAAAAAGTGTAGCTGCAAGCCTGTTGTAAATTTTTGCCATTTCAACGGTATCAGCTAAATTTTCAGCAAGTGCTAGCGATTGCTTAAGATATTTTACAGACTCTGAATGATTTTCTGAAGAACGGAAATTGTCCCCGATTCGCCTGAGCAGTGTAACCTGCATTTTAGAATCATTAAGCTCCCTGAATATTTTGAGTGATTCAAAATATTGTTCAGAAGCCTTATGAAAAACACCCATATTCTGATACTCCAATCCTAAAGACAGAAGTAGTTTTGCCTTGGTTGTCAAGTCATGCTGGTCAACAGCCAATTCTATACCTTCGTTTAGAATTCGTACAGAAGCAAGCCCATCGTGATTACTTGCAGATTTGAAAGCCTCAACAATTGCCGACAGCTTTTGCTTTGGATCTTTTATCGATGATATTCTTGCTAATATACTATCATCCTTGGCATGGAGTAAACTTTGCGAAAAAAATAAAAATAACAGCATGGGCAAAAGTGTCAACATCACTGCTCTGAAAGGTTTTCCAGTTCTATAAAGTGATTTTTGTTTTTTATAATGATTCCTTGCCATTGAACTACCTCAGATCAAATCATTTTCTTCATGTTCAAGCGTAAATACACGGTTAACTAAATTAGCCCGCGAAATCATTCCGATATAAATATTGTTTTTTAATACAGGGAAATGCCAGTATTTTTCCTTCTCAAACAGTGCAAGAATTTCTTCAACCGGAGTTTCGATTGTTATAACAGGGATATTCATCCTTGTAACTTCTCCTACAAGAATTATATCGAGATACTCGGTTTCAGCTAGGGTTTCCCGTATATCATCAAGATAAACCATTCCGCAATATTGTCCTGCATTATCTACAGCTATAAAGACAGTACGTTTCGATTTAAGAATTGCAGGAATAACCTGACGCAAAGTTTTTGTTGTTAATAAAACTTCAAAATCTGTCTCAATCACCGATTCAAGTTCAATCTGATGAATAATGTCCTTGTTAATGTTTCCTCGGAATTTGATTCCTTCCTTTTTTAGAACCATTGTATAGATGGAATCTTTAAGTACACTTTTACTGATGAAATAGGATATTGCCGAAACAAGCATAAGGGGTATAAACAAAATAAAGCTTCCGGTCAATTCCGTGATAATAAAAATCGCGGAAAGCGGAGCATGAACAACCCCGCTTAAAATACCAACCATCCCGGCTAAAACAAAATTTTTGGTATTCAAATCTACAAGCCCCGCGATAAACAAAGCCTCTGTAAATAAAAAGCCCGTTAAGGCACCGATAAGCAGGGAAGGCGCTATTATTCCCCCGTTTCCCCCGCCTGCGTTGGTAAGTGCAGCTGCGAACGGTTTAAGAAGAATTATCGATGTCAATATAAATAGCATGTTATTACTTGAAATTTCGGATAACCACCCTCCGGGAATTTTGTCAAAACTTTTTCTGCCTTCCAATAAAATGCGAACGGTTGAGTACCCCTCACCATATAACGGCAGGAGTAAAAAAATTAATACTGCAATAGCTCCGCCACCTGCGATAATTTTTAGTACCTTTGAAGGGATTCGCTTAAATAGCGATTCAGTGCCCGAAACAACTTTAATAATGTAAATAGAAACTATCCCACAAAAAATGCCGAGTAAAATATAGTAAGGAACTGCCTTTAGTACCCAATCGGCTGAGACAACACTAAATAACTGACCGGAATAGAAAAATTTAGAAAGCACGGAAGCAGTAGCCGAAGACAACAGCAATGGAACGAGATACGGAACCGAGAGTTGAGGCAAAAGGACTTCGAACGCGAATATAACCCCACCAATCGGAGCGTTAAAAATAGCGGCTATTCCGGCGGCTGCACCGCATGCAGAAAGCAGTGTTCTCAGTGTATAATCTGTATTGACGTGCTGAGAAACATTTGAGCCAATTGCCGCACCGGTAAACACAATTGGGGCTTCCAATCCGGCTGAACCACCAAAACCGATTGAAACCGCACTGGTGAGTATATGACCGTAGGTATGCTTTAAGGGAATTTTAGAAGATTTTTTTGCAATAATATACATTACATGAGACAGCCCCTTTTCAAGTTTGCCAGAGCATAAGAATCGAATGATAAGCACAGAAAGAGCTAAACCTAACATGGGAAGCAGATAGAAAAGAAAATTCCCTTGGCCTTGGCGGTGTAACAACCGTGCCCAATGTTCCAGAATATCAATGAGGTTTTTAAGGATAATTGCGGCTATACCGCTTATCAATCCCACGATAATACTAAGGGCAATAACGTTATTGCTTAATTGCTTATACTTCATTATATAAAACTACAGAATTGTTTCCTTTTTTTGAAAATAAAACCACCATATGTGCTTTTTTGAATATACTGTTAATGAATCATCCAGCTCGAAAAGAGTAATCCAATTATTTGTCAAACCATTCATTGTGTCCTGACAATTTTTTTTAACACAAAGCACTCGGGTTTACACCTTAAATTTTGCACTCATTTTTCATTATTCATTCTTAATTATTCATTGCCCAGACATTAGCAACTTATTCAACCGTAAAAGGCAAGGTTTTTCGCTGCAAGGATTTTCCTTCAACAGATTGCAAGGTTAACAAAACAAATATACGGATTCCTGAAATATCCCGCCTGTTTGCAGCTGCACAAAAAAGCTGCTTCAATGAAGTACCGAAGCAGCTTTCTTATAAAATCAATCTTGGCTACAGGTTAACTATTTTTCGACTGAAAGTCTTTCATGAAATCAACCAATGCTTCAACACCTTTTTTAGGGAAAGCATTATAGATTGATGCACGAAGGCCGCCAACAGAACGATGCCCTTTTAACCCGTCAAACCCGGCCTTTGTTGCTTCAGCGATAAGTTTTTTCTCAAGGTCTTCGCTGGGCAGGCGGAAAGTCAGATTCATTAATGAACGGCTGTCTGGTAACGCATGACCCCGGAAATACCCGTTACTATTATCAATACAATCGTATATGAGCTGAGCTTTTTCCTGATTCAGTTTCTGCATTGCATCCAGACCACCAAGGTTTTCAAGCCATTTGCACACCAACCCGAAAATATAAATTCCGAACACGTTAATTGTATTATATAACGAGTCATTCTCAGCATGGGTTTTATAATTTAACATCGTGTGGAGTGAATCCTGCGAGCGTTCCAGCATATCCTTCCGGATAACAACAACGGTTACACCCGATGGTCCCATGTTTTTTTGAGCGCCCGCGTATATAAGCGCGTATTTATTAACATCAATTTTTCTTGAAAGAATATCTGATGATGCATCACAAATAAGCGGAACCTTCCCAACTTCAGGCTCATTAAACCATTCTGTACCATAAATCGTATTATTGGAAGTAAAATGGACATACGCTGCTTCCGGGTCTAATTTTATTTCCTCCTGCTTCGGAATACGGACAAAATTTTCAGTCTCGGTTGATGCTGCAATATTTACTGCACCAACACGCTTTGCCTCTTTAACGGCCTTTTTAGACCAGGTACCGGTAACGATATAATCCGCTTTGTTAATAGGCGGCATTAAATTTAAAGGAACCATTGAGAACTGTAAACTTGCGCCTCCCTGCAAGAATAAAACTTCGTAATCTTCCGAGATACCCAAAAGGCTTTTAAATTTCTTTTTTGCAGTTGCGTGAATCTCATCGTAGGTTTTTGAGCGGTGGCTTATTTCAAGAATCGACATTCCTACACCAGGTAAAGCATACAGGTTCTCTTTTGCTTCCAAAAGTACTTCTTCCGGAAGAACTGCCGGACCGGCGCTGAAATTAAAAATGCGATTTTCCATTGTTGTACCTCATACTATAATAAAATGTAAACTTGAGTAGTACTAAAATACCAAGAATTCTTGAGACACAAAATGGAAAACAAAAGAACTTTTTTTGCTTCGTCAAAGAATGCACTTTTAACAGCACGATAAAAACTGAAGCATTTTAGCAGCAGTCAATCAAAAGAATTCGATGGAAATAATTATATTGCCTTCAAATTGAAGATATATACGGCAACCTTGTTAATTTCATGCAGCCATTGTAATTTTTTTCACAAACAACTTCAATGAGGTAACAAAACAGTACATGGTTGTTTACCGGTGCAAACTAAAAGGCACAACCCTGTTAATTGCGTAATTTTTTAACCATTAAATGATAGATTTTATGATACCAATGAAAACACTCATTATTACACTACTGTTCATTTTTAGTCTGCATGCACAAATCATGCACAAATCAACCATTTTACCGGAAAATACCAGTTCAACTACAACGAATGCCTCATTCTTAAAATTTTATAACACTATTAATACATTGATTAATACGAGGAAATGGAATGAACTGAATAAATTCGTGCATCCTGATTATGGGTTTTATATCTACGATAACCCGGGAGTTAGACCGCTGCCGACCAATTATAAACAGTTTGATAACCTGATTGATACTGAAGGCAAATCCGATGAGGTTATTGTAAGGAAATTAACAAAACTTAAGGCAGATAAAAAACAACGGCTTATTTCCGGTAAAGTTCCAGTATGGGATTGTGGCACTGAAAGATGGAGTAAAAGAGGTAGTTTCTGCCAAGATATTTCGTTTTATCCCGATTTACCGGAACACGTCCTTTACTCAGGTTGTTGTGATGAAAACCCAAATCATCCAAAGGTTATACAGGCTAGGCAGTTAAGCAAATTTATTAAAAAGCATGTCATACAGACAAGCGGCTACGAGATGTATTACGCATTCATCAATGGGAAATGGTACATTGCCATTATCGATTTATGTGATAAATGCAGTGCCTGAGTGGACAGGGCCGTAGTGATACCCTGCAAATAATGCGTCATAAAAGCCGGAGTGCGAGAATAGAAGATTTGACCTATTCTCAATATCACATTCTATCTGATAAAGTTATAGAATACCATGAGATTATAACATATCAAACTGCCGCATGGTAAACATGATAATTGCACCGCTTCCTATGCCAACGAGATGGACAAGATAGGCTATCCCCTGCAAACCAAGAGCCATACCGAGAAATTGCTGAGCCACAAACCAGAGCCCAACATATACCCAAACACTTACCCTTATAACGAACGGTATAAAGAAAATCATTCTGTGAAAACTGATTTTTGATTTTGGATACAATACAAGTGAGCAACCCATGATGCCGCTAATGGCACCACTCGCCCCCAATAAAGGTATGCTTGAATCTGCGTTGACAAAGGCAAATGCAAGCCCACTAATTAAACCAACAAACATGTATAAACCGAGATACTTGACGGGACCTATCCTGTCCTCAACATTATCCCCAAATAAATAAAGATAAATCATATTGCCCAAAATATGCCCAAATCCCCCATGCATAAAAATTGAAGTGAGAGGCATATACCAATAATACAGCGGATTGTTGAAGAAACTTTTAGGAACAAATGCTAGTTCCAACAGATCCTCCCTCGTAAGAAATAATTGCAGAATAAGAACGATGATATTGATGACAATTAAAGAGACGGTAACAAGTGGGAACCGGTTAACTGGAATATCATCTTCAATCCACCCCAAAAAAGACTTTAAAAAGCTTTTTTCAACCTGCTTTACACCGGTTGTGTCAGATTTTCTGTAAACCGCGGATACATTAAGTACACCATGATTGAAAGCACCTATCAAGGAGCCGATATTTACCGTTTGCAGCCAAATACCGAGACATTTTTCACATTCAAGGACAGGAACTCCAGACTGTATAAAGTCAACCGAACTAATAGAGGTATTGCAATCAGGGCAATATCCGGGGCTTACAGGCTGATATGGTTGTATCCCTGTATTTTTAAACTTTTCAAGTATTGCTTGATTGGAAGTTAATGAGGTAACAAACCCTGCTTGATCATCATACGGAATCCAAAATCCTCTGCATGATTCACAGAATTTTATAAATTTTTGATTAAAAGATTTATCGGATAACGATTTGTTGCATTCAGGGCACTGCATGATACTCCCGCAAAATGTTCTTTTTATTGCAATAAAGTTAACAACTATATTACAAATATAGCGCTTTGGCAGTTTTCTTCAAAAAAAGGCAAAAAAAACCGTTCCCACGGCAGGACCGAACAAAAATGTTCAGCAGATACGGTGAGAACGGTTAAAAAGTAATGTCGTCCTTAAGGGCTAATTACCAGCGATTTCCGCCGCCGCCGCCGCCGAAATTACCACGGCCGCCGCCGCCGCCGCTGCTACGACCGCCGCCGCCGCTGCTACGGCCACCGCCGCCGCCACCCGGACGTTTGCTGTCAGTTTTAGGACGAGCTTCGTTAACGACAAGTTTTTTGCCTTTGAGATCGTGCGTATTCAATTCGTTGATTGCTTTTTGTGCTTCGGTAGCACCTGGCATTTCAACAAATCCAAAACCTTTTGATTCACCGGAGAACATATCCTTAATGACTTTTGCTCTGGTTACGTTTCCGTACGTGGAAAACAAACCTTGTAAATCATCGTCGGTAACATCCTTTGCGAGATTGCCTACATAGATATTCATGT
>JACPGF010000229.1:0-10032 GCA_016182615.1 Ignavibacteriales bacterium | reverse complement strand
ACCTTTTGTTTATAGATTGTTATATGTATTCGACAAATTGATAGGATATCCCGAAGATGTAATTAAATCATGGTATATAATCAATCTGAAAATCTGTGTTCTTTGGATAAATCGTCAGAGGGTATCTGTATTTTCTTTATTCCAAGGGAAACCAAATAGAAGATAGCTAATTTGTGACAAATCCAAAACAAAAAAACAGATTTTTTGTGTTTTTTTTGGCAAAATTGGGAAACACTGTGCACCTGAGCAGTTGATCTTGAAGTTGTGCCAAAATGCACTCCCCTTCCAAGGAATGCCTCACAAAGAAGGTATAAGGGTTAACCCAGCTAAATCAATGTTTATTTCGGGCATCCGGATTGAATAAAATCTTGCTATATGATAGTTTTATCGCGGTATCCAACAGTTCGCCTGATTTTCAAGTGGAGTTTTTTTGAAGCCTGATAGTGCATTGACAATTAAATTCAAGAGATTTAGAAGAATTCGGATATTCAAACAAAAAGATAAGTGTTGTTGCTATTGTTTTTTCAATGGCTAAAGCCTGAAATCCCCGTGGGATAAGATGCCCCGGCATAAATATTAACCGCTCTGCGAGCGGTTATTATACAATATCCCCTAACCCCAGAGTTCACTATGGGGTTGTCTACTCCCCCTGTACGCTGGCTTTTTCCAAAGGAATGGATGCCAAGCCACTAATTGCATGGTGAAAGCAGAGCATTTCCGGCTTAAAATTTGGTTTATTAAAAGGACACATTAGTTAGAGTAGTTCAGATGCCTGATTCGCCTCATTAAGATTTACCACCGGGTTTTCATTTGAACCTATCCAACAAACAAAATTTAAGTTCCATTAATCCCTTGATACAATGTATTGAATCTGTTATTTTATTTAATTGAATCAATCAAACTCTACAAACTGAACAATCAAACAGAGAAAAACTGCATGAGTAATTCCTTGAACACCTTAGTGGAAACAGCAATTAATGAGCTAAATACCGGTAATATACAATCAGCAGCAGACCTTTTCCAAGAGGTATTGCTTACAAAGCCACAACATGCTGAATCTCTACTGGCATTAATGATGATTTGTTTCACTATTGGTGATTTTGAGAATGCTAAAATTTTTATTGATAGAATTAAAACGTTTCACCCCGAAAACCCGGCCGCCTATAATACCCTTGGCATGATTCATTTCAAGAATGCACGGTTCGCAGAGGCTGTTGAAGAATTGCATAAAGCGATTGCTTTGGATGAGTTCAATCCCGAACCTTATTACAATATCAGTCTCGCGTATATCAGGCTTGGCAAAACAGATGAAGCCGTCTTTTATCTCATCCGTAATATCGCGTACAACCCATTCGATTATGCATCGAAGGATATGCTGATGAAACTCTATAATCAGGTGTATAAACAGCGCTACACTGCATTTCCGATACGTAACGAATTTGCAACAATTATCAATTTTTCGAGTTTGGATGAGAGTTTTATTGATGCCTGCATAGATAATGTTTTAGATGTTTCAACTAAAGTTGTGGTCATTGGTTTTAGCAAACTTTTTGATGGACAGGATGATCTGAAGGGTATGCAGAAAATTATTGACAGGAATAAATATAAAAATGTTGAGTTTGTAATTAAAGACCTGCCGCCAAAAACATTTGAATCGAATGCTGTCTATCATAACATAACCCGCATCTTTGGTTTTGAGTATGTAAAAGACTCTGCTCCTTATGTCTTGTTTATCGATGGAGATGAGGTTGCAGAAAAGCAATTATTGCAGCAATGGAAGGACACATTTGCCGGGGATGTAATAACTACCCGCTTTTTTAACTACTGGTATTTCAGAGAGCCGGTGTTTCAGGCAGAAAATTTGGAATGGTCACCTGTTTTATTTGATACCAATTTTCTCAAATTTCTGCTCGATTTCAACTACAAGGATATTTACCGGCAGCCATTTGACAGGAATTTTTACGAGTTTACCAATGACCGGGTTTCACCCGCTATTTTTCATCATTTTAGCTGGGTACGGACAAAACTACAGATGCTTGATAAAGTAAAAAACTGGGGGCATAAAAATGACCGGAACTGGACAGACCTTGTTGAGGAAGAATTCCAACATGAATTTACCGGGCAGGATTTTGTTCATGGCTATTCGTATAAAACCATAGAGAATATTTTTAATATTCATTTGACAGAAGAACTGTAGCGCGAAGCAGCGCTTCGCCAAGCACCTCGGTTAAACGGAATTCAACGGGAACTCATACACGAATAAAGTTTTCCGTGCATACACATACACTTTTATAGCTTTTCGAAGCTCTGCTTCGAGCTGCATCGCTCGAAGCATCAATTCGCATTTACGTGTACTAATATTTCGGGTTTTGGTGCCAGTCCCACGCGGTTTGCAGCACTTCGCGGATACCGTTCACCGGATTCCAACCCAAAATTTCACGTGCTTTTTTATTATCCGCTACAAGTACCGCCGGATCTCCTGCCCTTCGCTCAACCATCTGGAACGGAATCTCTATCCCGGTAACTTCTTCCGCCGTTTTAATAACTTCCATTACCGAATTGCCATCACCTGTACCAAGATTTATAATTGTTGATGGGTTCCCCGAAAGGAGATATTCAACAGCCCGTTGGTGTGCATCCGCGAGGTCATCAACATGGATATAGTCCCTGATACAAGTACCATCAGGTGTAGGATAGTCGTTACCAAATACTTTTATAAACGGTCGCTTACCAAGAGCAGTAAAAAGTACTAATGGAATCAAATGTGGTTCCGGATCGTGACTTTCGCCAATTTCTGCGTTTGCTGAGGCTCCCGCGGCGTTAAAATACCGTAAGCAAACAGACTTGATGCCATGCGCGGTGTCTGCATCATGCAGAATATGTTCAATAAATAGTTTCGTATTTGCATAAGGGTTTATTGGTGCACTCACCTGTCCTTCATTTATTGGCACGGAAACCGGATTGCCATAAATTGAACAAGTGGATGAGAATACTATATGTTTAATTCCAAGCTCATGCAAAACGGAAATAAGGTTATAGCTGCCGATAACATTATTCTCGTAATACATTAATGGATTTTCAACAGATTCTCCAACATACGCGAATGCGGCGAAATGAATAACGGCATCTATATGCAAATCTTTAAATGCATGCAGCATTGCAGTACGATTCAGTAAATCCACTTGTAAAAATTTAACATCAGGAGGTAAAGATTCCTTGTGCCCTCTTGATAAATTATCTAAAACGATTACCGTGTAATTATTTTTTAATAACAGGCGCACGGTATGTGAGCCTATATAACCGGCTCCCCCGGTAACCAAAATTGTTTTCATGCTATCTCTAATATTTTTTAGTCTATTTACGTAATGAAATTGTTATTTTACAGGTTTGTTTTGCAATACTGCAAGCCGTGCCACGGCCGTCATTTACAGTCAGCGTTACTATATACTCACCTTCTTTTTCAAACAGGTGATAAACTTTTTCCCCGTTTGCTTTAAATCCATCACCAAAATCCCAACTGAATTGCAAGGGATCCGTATCTGCATCAGTTGTTAAAGAACCATCAAACAACAATTCATCATGGGCACCACCTGTAAAACCATTGCGGTTACCACCCGTGGAGGGTACAGGGGAATTGTTAACATACACAATTACCTCATCCGTTGCCTGTGAAACCGAAGTAGATTTATTATCATTAACCGTTAAGGTAACTTTATGCAATCCTGTAGTTTTAAATGCGTGCTTCAGTTCTTTTGCAGAATACACTGCCCCATCATCAGCTTTCCACGTGTAAGTTAAGGAATCCCTGTCCGCATCGAAAACTTTTTTCGGTACTATCGTAAACATCTCACTCGCGCACACATCAATCTGTTTTCCGATAATTACTTCGGGTTTATTGTTAATTTGAATTTTCCTTACTTGTTCTGTCCGGCTGTTTCCAAGATTGTCACCATCATCAACGGCAAGAGTAACATTGTACATGCCGGGTAAAGCATACACGTGAGTAACATTCATACCCGAAGCTGTCTGACCGTCTCCAAAGTCCCACTGGTATTCTTTAATAGTTCCATCCGGGTCATTCGATTCACTCGCCGAGAAATCGATTTTTTCACCCGGAGCCGAGGCAGCAGGATATTTACCTACTGGAATAGGTTCAGCATTAACACGAATAGTAACGGTATCGAACGAGATATTATTCTCAAGTGTTGTATTATCTTTTACCTGTAACTCAACTTTATACAAACCGGGCTTTTGATAACGGTGTTTCTGAATGACACCTTTACCTGTTGACCCATCGCCAAAGTTCCAGTCAAAATATTGCACCGGTCCGTCCGCATCGCTGGATTTAGAAGCATCCAGATCCAACGGCTGATTGGGTCCGATTATTTTAGCCGAGCTAATTCTTGCTGCCGGTTTTTCATTAAGAATAATCAGTTTTTTTACCGAAGCTTCAAAACAGTCGGTTTTAGCATCGGTTTTTATCAGTAAACTGATAAAATACTGGCCAAATTTGTTATAGACTTTTTGCACAACCCGTCCTGAATCTTTCGTTCCATCACCAAAATCCCAGAAATATCCTGTCACCTGAACACCGGAACTTACAGTCGGGTTTGCAGTCAGGTTT
The DNA here is from genome assembly GCA_016182615.1 of Ignavibacteriales bacterium. GTDB lineage: Bacteria > Bacteroidota > Ignavibacteria > Ignavibacteriales > Ignavibacteriaceae > JACPGF01. The sequence goes on along the minus strand of JACPGF010000229.1, from coordinate 5,408 downwards.
AATGATTTGCCGACAGGGAAATTCTGCGGCACATCAAAATCGGATTTGGGAGCATCAATGACTGAAACAATTAATTCATCCGAATCTGAATTATTACAGTCACCTTTAACGTCACCGGTAATGGACAATGTTACACGGTAGATACCGGCTTTTGCAAAGCTGTGTGTTGGCAATGCACCACCGCCAACAGCGCCATCGCCAAAATCCCAAGTAAAGCTATTAACAACACCATCATAATCGTGCGATTTGCTGCCGTCGAATTGAATAACCGCGTTGGCACAGGCGCTAATATCGGGGCCAGCGTTTGCAACCGGAGATTCACTGACTACAACAACTTTCGAATCGTAGTCGGTATTACATGGCAAGCCTGAATCATCCTGAACTGTAAGCTTAATCTGATAACTGCCGCCGATTTTGTAAATTTTTGTGGGGTTAACTCCTTCGGCAATAGTACCATCTCCTAAATCCCATGTATATTTTAATGCACCGCCCTCCGGATCTTTCGATTCTGATGCATTAAAACGCACAACTTCTCCCGCGCAAACAATCTGGTCCGACCCGCCATTAGCAACCGGGGGCTCATTAATGGTAACTTTAATTGCTGTTGTGGAAACGGAATTCGCAAGCCCCATTCCATCATCAATTTTTAGAATAACCGGAAACGTACCACCCTTTTTATAGGTATGGACAACCTGCACACCGGTTTCAGTCGGTGACTGATCGCCATACTCCCACGTATAGGTAAGCGGGTCACCATCGGCATCTGAAGACTTGCTGCCATCGAACACAATTTTTGTGTTGCAGGTATAAACATTCACCCCGGCATTTGCAACCGGTTGGGAATTGACTTTAATTCTGATAGTATCCTTTGCCGTGGCATTAATTGCACCACTGTTATCAGTAACCGTTAAAATAGCATAATAGACACCGGGCTCTGTAAAATCCTTTGTCACGGTCGCGGTGTGAAACAAGCCGCCTTTCGGAAAAAATTCCCATTTGTAACTGCCTATAGCGCCATCAGGATCAAAAGATTTTGTACCATCCACGGTAATTTTCTGATTAGGCAAACAGATAATATCTGTTCCGGAAATGGCATTTGGTGAAGCATTAATGACAACATTAATTTCTGTAAAATCTATCGCATCTTCCTGCGCTGTATTATCAGCAACTTTTAAACGAACTTTATATAAACCGGGTTTCTTGAATGAATGGAATGCATCCTTACTCTTCATTGTTGTGCCGTCTCCAAAATCCCAGATATACTCGCCAACCACACCGTCAGGATCGAAAGATTCTTTCGCGGTGAAAAACAAATCCTGCCCCGGAGCACCGACCTGATTTTTACCGGCATCGGCAATTGGCTTGGCGTTTATCGTAACATGCATTGAGGCTTCAGCACCATTATTCACAGTCTCCGTATTATCTTTTACTTTCAGGACAACTTTATAGAGCCCGGGTTTTTGATATGTATGCAATGGTGATTTATCAGTACTTTTTATTCCATCACCAAAATCCCACATGTACTGGGTTATTGAACCATCCTCATCCTTAGCCGCATCACCTGAAAACTGCACGGTACTTGTGGTTAATAATTTATCATCACCGATTGTTACTGTTGGCTGTTTGTTTACGGTAATAGTAATCTCATCTTTGGCGGATCTGGTTCCGGTTTCCGAGTTATCCTCAACCAATAATTGCACCTTGTACGTGCCGGGTTTATCATAGACATGAGAGACATTTATACCGGTAGAATTGCTGCCATCCCCGAAAGACCAAGTATATTTTGTGATACCTCCATCAGCATCAGATGACTGCTTGCCATCAAAATACACCGTTTCACCGGGAGCAACAATTCTCGAACTGCCTGCTTTTGCAATAGGTGCGATATTTACCATGGTAACCATTTGATCTGTTGCAGATGAGTTTGCGACACCAGCATCATCGGTAATTATTAAAGTACGGCTTCCGGATGCATCAAAAGTGTAAGATTGCCCCGGAGCGATCCAAACATCTTTTCCGGCATCGACAACAGGTTTTGTATTAACATGAATACTTGTGCTGACCGCATTATTATTACATGGGCTCAAAGAATTGTCGGTAACTTGCAAACCGACAGTATAATCGCCGGGATTCACATAAGCATGCTCAACTTCCATTCCTTCAGCAGTTATTCCATCGCCAAAAGACCATACATACTTGATAACTTTACCATCAGCATCGGAAGATCTTTTACCGGAATAGAGAGTTTTTTCTCCGGGAGCAAGTATTTTCTTTACATCAATAACCGATACCGGCTCAAGGTTTACAGGGACTTGAAAAACTTCAGCACTGCCATTACCTACTGCGCCTGAATTATCAGTAACAAGTAATGATGCACTAAAAGATTTTTTTTCCTTATATGAATGGGTCACACGAATTCCATTTCCCTGCTCACCATCGCCAAAATTCCATGTATAAGAAAGTACATTATTATCACGGTCACGGGAGGCGGATGCATCAAATACCACTGAATAACAATCGGCAAGTATATCAAACTGTTTTTTTAATTCAGGCCTGTTATTAGGAATATATGGTTTAACCGGAAGTTGTATCCGCAGCAGGTTGCTGCCCGAGTTTTTCACATACACGGTAACATCATTGGGACTCTCGGCACCTTTCCCGATAACCAAAGCACAGGTGCCATTCAGTTCAAACGGATTCAACTCAATAGTCGAATTGCTCCATGACCCATCGCTTGCAGAATTAACCGGCAATTTGGAACGAACCGGAGTTTCAACAGATACCGGGGCTCCGGCAACATCGTAGTTCCCGGCTTCAATTTTCAGGCTATTTTCTGTTATAAACCGGATCTCAGGATCATTTAATTTTTTGTCAATCCTGATAGTTGGATTGAACGAAAACATCTCCACACCTTTAACAGGTGAATTTGCAATTGCAGAGGAAGATACTAACAGATCAAATGCATTGCCATCATCACCATCATCACCTTTTACCAAAAGTTTAAAGATGACAAAATCGCCTTCAACAAAACCCATTGCCGCTTTGAACCCTCCAAAAGTGACCCACTCATTATCGGTCACCGGATTAAGCGAATAAACCGTTTTTTTAAGTACTGTTCCGGCGTTAATATAGTCCTGGCTTGGATTAAGGCTTGCCTTCAATTCATCGGTATAAGCACCTTGCCCGCCAAATAAGGTAAACGAGGTTGCCGAGTTCCACTCTCCCATTTTTTGATCATTCGTGCCGCCGCAATCGGGGTCGAAAAGACGGAGAAATAACGAATCTTGAATAGTTGTGGGCATTTTAATAAACACCATCCGCGAGGGCCTCGCCGCCCGTCGCCGCCCCCAGGACTCGAAACCCTCGCGCGCTGAAGTGCTCCACGAGCGACTCGCGCATCCCCGGCTCGTCGTCCACGATGAGCAAGGTCCCGTGCGTCATGGTTCGACCGGCGACCGAGGCGGGTCGGTGGCCGCTGGGGCTTCGAGCAGGATGACACGGATAAATGCTTCTGCAGGATTAGCATTTGAGACATAAGCGGTGCCACGGTACGAATTTGAGGCCTCGTCCCACTTCAAATAAACCGTTATCATATCATCACCTAATTCATAAATAACTTTCACTGTTTTCTTCAGTCCGCTTGTATCCGCAGCTTTCACTTCAAATTGCAGCATTGGCAAGTTTTTGTTTTTAGACGGTTTAACAGAGTAAGCACCTAATTCCGGCGGCTTTGTATCAAGCACAACTTCTCTAAAGATATTCACTTTATTTCCGTTTTCATTAAGTGCTTCAAAGTCAAAGGTATTTCTCCCTTCCTTTAAGATTAAGACCACCTGAAAACCATTTTCTTTGATATCCTGCTGTTTGCCATTCATTGTCAGTTTTACAACATTCTCAACACGACCAATAACAACCAGGTTTTCATCGGAAGTGTTAAACGGGAAATCATCCTTGAAAGATATTGCCGGGAGTTTCCGGTCTCTTACAATTTTCAAAGTTTTTTGTGAAGTTTTCCCTTCAAGCCCGGTTGCTGTGCATTGCAGTTCAATAGCCTCTTCAACTAATCCCACGTTCAGCATAAATATGCCGGTAGAATCAGCGGTTGAACGCAGCAATGTACCAGCCGGGTTAATCCGGGCTTCAATTGCTGCAAAAGGTAAACTGGCACCCCGGATACTAACCATTCCGGCAGGGGCATAAACAATACCATTGGAAACAGGAAGGTCCTGTAATATGAAATCAATAAATGTTTCTTGTGGTACTGTATATTTTACATTTCTTTTAATCGTTGTTTTATTGCCATTTAAATCGACAGCTTCAACAACAACAATATTTTTGCCCGGCTGTAAACTGACTTCGGTTGCAAATCCGCTGTTTTCGTTGGTAGTAACCGCGGTTCCGTTTACCGATATTTTAACATTACTCTCGGTAGTACCTTTTACAGGCAATATTTTTTCAATAACAGTTGAACTATCAGAGGGTTCACTTAAACCGATATACGGCGGCTCATTATCGTTGTACTGTGTAAAGCTTCTGGATTCACTGAATGGACCGGGGAAACCATCAGCATCAATCGCAGCCACGCGCCAGTAATAGATACCTTTTTCAAGATCAATTTTTTTAGAAGTTGCTGTTATGTCTTTTAACTGCGTTAATATTGTTTTAAACGAGGGGTCGTTTGCAATCATCAGCCAGTACTTAGAAGCCTTTGCTGTTGCTTCCCATTGCAGGGTAACCGAGGATGCATATACGGTAAACTCGTGGCTGGGTGCAAATAATACCGGCTGTTTTAACAGGTCTTTCGGTGCCGTTAATTTACCATCGGCAAGCATTGATGAACCCTGATTTGATTTAAGAGTTACTTTCGATGCTTTTGATTTTAACTCGATTTCACCATCATAGTTTGCAACTTTTGTTGTTTTTTCATCACGGTTAACCCAGTATGCTTTAGACCGGACTGTTGTTTCAAGTCCGGGGACTTCAAGATTAAATTTGCGCTTACCCTGCCCGCCGCTCAACAGTGCAAATGCATCTCCCTTTTCAAGGCTTACCTTCGCTTCATTCGCGTTACGTAACAAATCTACTCTGTTACGTTGTATAACTGCCTGTGAGTTTTCGCTTAACCGTATCTTACTTTTATCGATGAAAGATATTTCGGCATACGAACTTGATAAAGTGCGGATTTTATCGTTTTCCAATAGTTTCGCCATGGCAAGTAAAGCTTTCCACAAACTTTCTGCCGGTTTTTTACCCTCAACATTACCTTTTGCAAAGGTTACCGAGGCTTCACCCTTGGTAGAGTTTTTCATGCTGGCTTCCTGATAAGCATTATTCGCTTCTTGTTTGGAGAGAGTTGCCTGCTGGAAACTTTTTTCCCAATTCCCGGCTTTGCGCTCTTTTAACGATTG
>JACPGF010000228.1 GCA_016182615.1 Ignavibacteriales bacterium | reverse complement strand
CTATACCGCCACTGATACCCAGAACAATCCGTTTACCATCCAGAGGTAACATTTTGTACCCCAAATCTTAGGGTTGGAAAAGCTTCTTGGGCTCTTTTTCCCGGTATTCAAACTTCAGTTTACCTTCTAAAAGTAAATTTAAAGCCTGAAGGTGTGGTTTTGGCCGTTTTTCAAATTCGAGGGATATCCTCATCTGATCCGGATTATGAAAATCTTCAGCATCATCATCAGCATTTGCAGTTGCTACACTTACAATTGCATTCTGGAATTCAAGCTTCTGTTCATCATTAATCGTTCTGGATTTTTTGCCTGCAACAATTATTGCTTCATACACATTTGCCGCGTGTTTATCAATTTCACGCAAATCAACTGCAGTTATTGGCATTATTTTCTCCGTTTATTTTTTGATATATATATATTGTTAAATTTTCTATTGCTTCGTCTAAGTTATAATTTTTAATGCTCTTATCAAACTTATCTTTCTCCCCGAGCTCCATTTTTGCACGGTCAAGCCTTTTCCGTAAATCCCCGTCATTTTCGGTATTTCTATTCTTTAATCGGGCTTCAAGAGTTTCGTAATCCGGTGGATCAATAAAAATAAGGTTGGCCTCCGGATACTTTTTCTTTACGTTCAGTGCACCTTTCACGTCAACTTCAATAACAACATGCTTCCCTTGAGCGATATTTTCCTCGATAAAAGAATTCAGTGTGCCATAATAGTAATCGTACACTTTTTCCCACTCGAGAAATTCATTATTGGCCATTCTTCTCAGAAATTCAGCTTCTGAAATAAAAAAATAATCTGAACCATTCCGCTCCCCTTCCCGTATTTTCCGGGTAGTTGCCGAGACGGAATAAACAAAATCTTTATGGCTTTTTAAAAAAGGCCTTATAATACTTGTTTTCCCTGCGCCACTCGGAGCAGATATGACAAATATGTTTCCGGTTTTGGCGCGCTCCATTGGCTACTCTATATTCTGCACTTGTTCCCTGATGCGTTCGACCTCTTCCTTCATGCTCAGGGCTTTGTGAGAAATTTCGCTTGATATTGCTTTAGAAGCCATGGTATTAGCTTCACGATTCAATTCTTGGCAGACAAAATTCAGTTTCCTGCCTGCATCTTCGGTGTTGAGCGATTCACGGAAAAGTCTTATATGCGAACGTAACCGCACACATTCCTCGGCGATATCCGAGCGCTCGGTAAGCAAGGCTATTTCCATCTCTAACCGGTCATTCGAAAATGCGACATCTTTCACAAGGTCTTGCACTCTTTGAACATACCGTTTAAGATACTCTTCAAGATTAATTTTGAATTCACTCTCAATCTGACCCAAAAGGTTTTCGATTGAATCGATTCTCTCTCGAATATCCTTCATCAGGGCATTGCCTTCAACAGCTTTCATGTTCTGCAATTGTTTCAGTGCGTCATCAAGACAGGCTTTTATAATGCCAAAATCTTTTTCTTCCAGTTCCGCGAAGTCCGGTGAAAACAAATCCCGCACAGTAAGCAGGTGGCTTAATTGTATTTCGTCTTTAAGTTGAAATGCTTCTTTTGTTTTATTAAGGACGGCAATCGCTTCAGTCAGTTTATCCTGATTAAAAATAAAATTCGAAAGTTTTTGCCCATTATCAACAAAATTGATATTAACAAAAAGTTTTCCGCGTTTTAATCTTTTTCTGATAAGCTCCCTGAACTCGTATTCTTTCGACTGTAAAGCTGCCGGTGTCCTTAACGCTATCTCAAGAAATCTGCTATTTAAACTTTTTACTTCTATCTCAAAAGTGGAGTCTTTAACGGTGGCTACGGATTTCCCGTAACCGGTCATGCTGTATATCATAATTCTTATATTAAATTTCTTAAATTTAACCATTTTTAAAGAGATGTTAAAGACTTAATTTTAAGGAAAATAGTTTTTATTCATTTTCTTAATCATTGTATTTTAAGTAGTTGATTAAATTTTTAAGGCAAGAAATGATTGATAAATTACTAACTATTACAAAAGAAGCCGGAAATATTGTAAAAGAAGGCTTTCAGACCGACTATAAAGTTGAGTATAAAACAAATATCTCCAATCTGGTAACCGAAATAGATAAAAAATCCGAAAAAGCGATTATTGAGTTTATCAGGAAAGAATTCCCCGGGCATGGAATATTGGCTGAAGAAAGCGGGGCTGCAAACGAGAATGCCGAATACCAATGGGTAATTGACCCCTTGGACGGCACAACAAACTTTGCACATGGATTTCCCATCTTCGGTGTTTCAATAGGAATTCAAAAAAACGGTAAAACCGTCTGTGGCGCTGTATATCACGTTATGAATGATATTATGTACAGTGCAGAGCAAGGCTCAGGGGCATATAAAAACGGTAAAAAAATTCACGTGAATGAGAATGATTCACTTGAGAAATCGTTACTTGTAACAGGATTTCCGTATGATATTGCCGACAATCCGCACAATGCTCTTACTATTTTCACCAACATGGTAAAAGCCTCGAGAGGAATGCGCAGGCTGGGATCTGCCTCCATCGATTTCTGCTGTGTCGCTGAAGGCATTTTTGACGGCTTTTGGGAAGTAAACCTGCAACCTTGGGATATCTGCGCCGGAAAATTTATTGTTGAAGAAGCCGGGGGTAAAGTAACCGACTTTATAGGGACTCCATCGAGTATTTTTGCTCCGCAAATTCTCTGTTCCAATGGTAAAATCCATAATGCAATGATTGAAATTATATCAAAAAGTACTGAAGAATGAAAAACACGCTCATCCTTTTCTTACTGCTATCAGCCATTTACCCGATTGCTGCAAACGGGCAATCTTTAAAACCCATACCCGATCCGCATGGCACCCGGTTTTTCTATAAACATCCATCGAAGGAGCGATTAAGCAGTGTTGCCGTTGCAGGGGCATTTAATAACTGGGATAAAAGCACCAATTATATGTCGTACGACAAAGAATCCGGGATTTGGACGGGCGTCGTTTCTGCCAAAACCGGCATCGAGTACCATTACAAACTGGTAATTAATGACTCTTTATGGATAACTGACCCGAATGCTCCCGATTTCACAGAAGATGAATGGAGAAATGGGATTATCATACCTCAGGAATACGGCAAGCCATATATCGCGGCTTCAACTCCGGCATTTAACAAGCGGGTTATCAGTATTGATACCATTTCAATTGCACTTGCTTCACCATTCGGTTCCATTGCGCCTAATTCCATCGCTGTTTTTGTAAATGAGAAACCTGCCCGTTTTACTTTTAATTCACAAATTGAAGCGGTAAAAATTCCTGCAGCCGCCTTCGTAAAAAGCGGTGAAAATAAAATTCAGATTTCATTTGCCGACAACAAGGGCAATAAGAACCAGGGAACAGTTATACGCTTTTTTTATGATATCGGGATAAGCAAAATTAAAACACCCGAGTATTTTGATTCTTCGATAATGTATGAAGTTAACGTAAGAAAGTTTGCTGATTCTGATAGTGACGGAATTGGCGATTTAAAGGGGCTTACAGGCAAATTGCCTTATTTGGTAAATGACCTTGGTATTAACGTATTATGGCTTATGCCGATTAATGAATCCAATACCGAGCATGGTTATAATGTCCTCGATTATTTCAGTATTGAAATAGACTATGGCTCATTTGCTGATTATCAGGAATTTATCAGTACATGTAAAAAATATAACGTGAAAGTATTTTTCGACTTTGTACTGAATCACACCGACAGCAGCCATGCATTTTTTCTGGATGCTTACAAAAACCCTTCAAGTAAGTACTCATCATGGTATCAGTTTACTAATAAAGATAATAGCGACTGGAATCATTTTGGGGTTGAGCGAAAAATGCCGAAACTTGATTTTGATAATCCGCAAGTGCGGGAATATTTTATAAAAGTTTCACTCTATTGGATAGACCCCAATAGTGATGGAAAATTTGATGACGGTATCGATGGGTTTCGTTGTGATGCAGCAAAAGAGGTTCCCCATGATTTCTGGAATATCTGGAGGGCAAAAATCAAAAGTATTAATCCCGCAATTGTACTATTGGGTGAAGTTTGGGACAATGCGAATTATTGTATCCCATTTTATTTGAATGAATTTGATGCGCTTTTCTGTTACCCGTTGCTTTATGCTATGGATGAATATATCAACAGGAATGATATTGGCAGCTTACAAAGGAGATTGAATGAATTCCCTGAAATCTATCCTTCCGGATTTCAGACAGTGACATTTTTAGCAAACCATGATAACAACAGAGCATTAAGTAGATATGGTAGTTTTGAAAAACTGCGGATTGCTCTGTTTCTTTTATTTACACTGCCCGGAACGCCAATGGTTTACTACGGCGACGAGTTGGGCCTTGAAGGCAAAATGCCGCCCGAAAACGTCAGGCAGCAGTTTGATTGGACTAAATTAGAATCAGGAATGATGAGTGAAAACCGTTTTATCGCTTTATATAAAGAAATGATTAATCTCAGAAAAAGTAATGGAACACTTTCTGCACGGAATGATAAAACACAACAATCTTTAATATTTGCCGAGAATGATAATAAAAAAGTCCTGTCATATTTGCGGACTGATACTCAAGGGAAATATTTGGTACTGATCAATAATAGTGAATTGCCTTGTGATTCGCTTATAGTTGAGGTAAAGACATCTGCGGTAAACGCTGATAACATGCAGATAAAATATAGTTCTAATACAGTAAAGATGAAAGATTTTGCATTAACTTTGGATATTCAAGGTAATTTCCTCAATTTTAAACATCTAAATTTACAGCCCTCCGGCTGCCTGCTCATAAAACTAAAGTAACCTTATGAAAAAAGTTCGATTATTACTTCCGTTTGTTTTATTGATTTTGTTCTTTACCGGTTGCGGCAAGAAAGACCAACCCGATGAAATTGTTATATGGCACAATATGCGGCCGGAAGAAACTTTGCAGCTGCAAAAGCAGATTGAAAGTTTTACAAAGCTGCACCCGAACCTGAAAGTAACACAGCTATTTAAAGAGACCGAAGAGATGCGGTCCGGATTTATTATTGCGGCTATAGCCGGGCAAGGCCCCGATTTGATTTATGGCCCGTCTGATCAGGTCGGCCCTTTTGTTGAGATAAATGTTGTACAAAAATTAGATGAGGTTTTCGATTCATCTTTTATCAATAAGTTTAATCAGAAGGCGCTCATTTATAGTAATAATCATCTCTGGCAGATTGCCGATAAATTAGGGAATCATTTAACCCTCGTATATAATAAGGATCTTGTTCCCGTACCTCCAAAAACAGATAAAGAACTGATAGCAATTGGTAAAAAACTTACCATTGATAAAAACGGAGATGGTAAAATTGATCAGTATGGCATAGTATGGAATTATACAGAACCCTACTTCTTTGTTCCCTTTTTAACCGGTTTCGGGGGCTGGGTGCTCGATAAAAACAATCAACCCACGCTTAATACCCCTGAAATGATAAAGGGATTAAATTTCCTGAAAGACTTACGGGACACCTACAAGATTATACCTAATGAGGCAGACTATAACGTTGCAGATGCTTTATTTAAAGAGGGCCGTGCAGGCATGATGATAAACGGTGACTGGTCATGGTCAAGTTATGGCAACGCAGGTATCAATTATGGCATCTCGCCTCTGCCTTTCATGACCGAATCGGGTAAATACTGCTCGCCAATGGTTTCACCAAAAGGATACTCGATAAATATAAAGGTAAAAGAAGCGAAACTCGCTAACGTAAAAATGCTGCTTGAATATTTGATGAGTCCCGAAAACCAAATGGAAACAGCATTACTTACCAAAACGTTTCCGACACGCATTGAAACATACTCAGATACACGCCTGACCTCGGACCCGATACTGAGCAATTCCATGAAGCAAATTGAACTTGGCACTCCCCTGCCTATCATCACTGAAATGCGTGCAATTTGGGATGCAATGAGGCCGCCGTATCAGGCAGTTCTCGGTGGTAGTATTACTCCTGAAAAAGCCGCTAAGCAGATGCAGGTTGATGCTGAAAACAAAATAAAAGAATTGCGTGAAGATATTTCCAATCCGGTTGCAGGACTGATAATACAGATTGTACTTTTAGCGGCGGTTGTTATTTTACTATTTTCGATGCGGAAGAGTTTTGTTGCTTTTATCAGGAGTATTAAACGCGATGCCTTTGCATATATTCTGGTAATGCCTGCATTACTTATCATGTTTGCCGTTATTTTTTATCCTTTCTTTTACAATATCATTCTTTCATTTTCGAACATGAGCCTCTCTCATATCAATGATTGGAGTATTATCGGGTTTGCTCAATACGGCCATGTTTTTCAGGAACCAAAGTTTTATGAGATTTTTGTAAAAACAATAATCTGGACGGTTGTCAATTTATTCTTCCATGTTACTATTGGCGTATTTCTTGCACTCCTGTTAAACAAAAATCTTCCGGGCACCCCGCTGTTCAGAACATTGCTTATCCTGCCTTGGGCTGTACCCCAATACATCGTGGCATTAACCTGGCGCGGCATGTTCAATTATGAATACGGTGCTATCAATCTTGTGATGAATTATTTTTCTATCCCATCTGTCGCTTGGTTAAAATCTCCCACCGAGGCCTTCCTTTCCGTTATTATAACAAATATCTGGCTGGGTTTCCCGTTTATGATGATTATTGCACTCGGTGCACTGCAAAGCATTCCTATGGAATTGTATGAAGCCGCGGATATTGACGGAGCGAAATGGTATCATAAACTGACAAAAATTACGATACCATTAATTAAACCGGTTATGATACCTGCAATCACGCTTGGGGTCATCTGGACATTCAACAATTTAAATATCGTTTGGTTAGTCAGCAATGCCGG
>JACPGF010000240.1 GCA_016182615.1 Ignavibacteriales bacterium | reverse complement strand
ATAATTTTGAATAATATTGGCAGCCTCCCGCTGCCCCGGCCATGCAAGCAGCTTACAAGCCTTTTTTAACGGGGCCCATTGGAAATCCGTATGTTCATCCGAAAGCCGCACTTTGGATTTTACATCAACCATGGCTGCAAAAACCGGAACCATATTTACCGCATCATTGTCCGGAGTATAAAACGAATTCACTTTTGGCACAACCCAAAATTTTACCGGAACAAGGCCGGTTTCCTCCATCAATTCACGCATTGCGGCTTGCACGGCTGTTTCACCGGTCTCTATTCTGCCACTCACCATTTGCCAGGTGCCCGGATAAATCCTTCCACCCGAGCGTTTTAATAAAAGAAATTCGACTTTTTCTTTTTTAAGCCTGAATACATGAAGTTCGATATATCCTTTTAGTATCTGCATATTCTTTCCTTAGAAAAACGCGCGCAACTCTGCACGCATCGTGTGAATGAGTTTGCTGCCGCTGATTGAGCGGCCGTCATAATTTGCTGTCGATTGCAGGTTCTCTGCAATCCTGTAATCAAAATTCATTCTGATAAAGTAGTTTTTCCCAACCCCGTTGCCGTCTGTCAATTCAAATGGCAGATAGTTTTCCTTTTCGTTAACACTTAGTTCATTCCGCTCAAATTCCAGTCGCAGCCTGCCTGCACCCTGAAACGAAAAATTGATTCTGACCGACTGACTATTCAAATTTACATTAGTAGGTTTAACCGGGAAGTTGTCAGTGCTCTGCGAGGTTTTTATCTTCAATCCAGCCTCAACAAAGGGATAAGGGCGGTAAGAAAAATCGAGAATAACAGCATTGGTTTCAATCATGCGGTTCCTGACAGAACTGCCTGAGGCTCTGAGGCCATCCTCGATATGCTGCAAATCTGTCTGATTAGATATTTCCTCAACCAGCCTGCTCTTTATCCTGATGCTTTGTTCCTTCTTTATGCTGTATTCTGCACCTGAGCCGTACTGGTTAAGCCCTTTTTGCATCGAGTAAAAGAGTTTACCATTTAAATCCGGATTGTTTTCAAAAATATAAACCGATTGCTCGAAAAGGTTTGTTCCCCGGATTGTTGTTGCTTCCTTTTGAAAAGAGCCAAGCTGCAAAAGGTACATTTTTTTCAAATCGCTTTCCGTGCTATTCTCCTCTATGCGGCTGTAACTTTCAAACGTGAAAGGGGAAACTAAATTGTCAGGGAGAGTTTGGGAATCGAATATTCCCGTGAAATTATAGCGGAAACGGACTCCGGTTTTAATGTCAATAACCGGATAAAGTTTATCACTCGGAACGGTAATTAGACTGTAATCACCGTCGTACAGAGTCGGTTCATACTCGTTTTCATCAAATACCCCGTTGTTGTTCAAGTCGCCAACATAGCGGTAATTGCCAAATCCTTTAGTGACCTGCACAAAAACCCTGTCCAGTTTGGCTGATTTTTGTGTGGAAACTGAGTAGAGAATATCCGAAGTTAACTGCCTGAAAGGATTTACCCTTGATTGAGACTTAACAAGTACAATTTGAGAGTTTAGCAAACCTCTATTTTTAAAAACCGGGCTATACTCTTTGTTTAATGAACTGACGAGCAGATTTGAATGAAACACAGAACCAGAATGCATCTCCCCAGTAACATTAAAACCCGAAGATGTAGCCTCTTTCTCAAGATTGCCTGACAATGCTGAATAATCATTCCGAAGGATGTATTCTGTCAGCAGTGATAAGCCTTGGAATGGAACTGATTCAAAACCAGGGCGTAACTCTAAAAACTTAAGACTCCCGTTTAACACACTGTCCTTTTTGTCAAGTATATCACGTTTATCTTCGGCAGAAAATCCCAGGCGGGGAGTAATGACAGGCAGCTTGTAAGCGGTGCTCCCATAATGTTTATACCAATTGCTTACATACTTTCCGTTCCGGGATTGAGCGTAATCAAAACTATAAGTAGTTTTAAGATTTTTGATGCTGCCAAATGTTAGCCCATAAGTAAACCGTTTTGATGAAATATCATTTCCTCTGCTTAATGAACCGTATAACAATGAATTCTCAAAATCTTTAACGGGGGAGTATAGAGTTGTAATCTCTCTGAGATGTTCATTCTGTTTACCATCAGATTCATTAACATTATATCCGCGGTTAAACTCGACCTCGCCAATTCGTTCTGCCGGGCTAAACCTATTTTGCAGGTACCGTTCCCTCCAGCCGGCACTCAGTTGTCCGAGGGAAGTTGAGAACAGGCTAATCTGCCTTGGCTTTAAAGAAAAAGTAAAGATACCTGCAAATCCGGTATTGTCGTTATCATCAATTGTGGAAAAGCGGTTTTTATCGAGACTGCTAAAGGCACCTTCTAAAGAAACAGAGAAATCTTTGGGATTTTCCCAGTTAAGGAGCAAGGATGAAAACTGTTTCATTTCAGGCAAGGGGAGAGCAAGAACAGTGTCATAACTGCCTGCTCCCGGCCCAACATACCGGAAAACACCGGGAGCATCTTTAATATAGGCACCTGATGTGCTCCCAAGATAAGAAAATGTAATATTATACCATGCTCCCGATGTATTTGGAGCATATCTGTAAAATGTAATCGTGCTCCCATTAGCCGTACTATCAATCTTTTGGTAAAGACCCTTGCGGAGATTGCTCACCGTGTCAATTTCTGCAAGCGTTACACCGCTCTTTATTGCCTTTTGTTGATTATCTCCGGCAGATTTTAAGGTCTGTTTTTCAATTTCACTGAGTGAAACATCAATTGGGCTGTCCTGATTGTCTGCATCGCGCAAGTAAAGAAAACTGAGTTTAAGCGAGTTTTTAAAGAAGGAGGTACCTGCTCCTGATGCAAATACATTACGGGTGTACCTTCTGTCTGTATATTCAAATTCAACAAAAATCCGGCTCGCGGAAGTAATAATATTTTTTTGTGTAAAAGTCAGTTGGGCATTGCCATAGTCAATAGAATAATCATTTTGTTCTCCGCGCTTTATCAGTTCGCCGTTAAGATATACCCTTTCGGAACCGGCAATAAGGATAATATCCTTTTCGTTGTTGCGCCCAAGCAGTTGATACGGTCCTTGTACTGCATCTGCCCCCTGCATCGTATTGGTATTAAACTTACCACGTGCCACTGCGTAAGCGGCAAAGGCACTATTTCCGGCATAGTTTACCTCGGCTGAAAGCCCTTGTAATTTCCTATTAACAATTCCGAATTCGCCCTGTTGCTTTTGAAGGTCAAAATCACCAAATGTTCCCATCACGTTTGGATGTTTAACCTGAATGAAAATTTTGTCTAATTCATCTAAACGCTCAGTATTGCCTTCCGGTTGAATGGGTGAGTTTTCATCGGTCAGAGAAGCGGTAATATCAATATCATCACTCAGTTTCCCGGAAAGTTGTAATCTGAATCCGCTTTGCACGGTAAGGTCCCGGTTTGTCCCGACGGTAAAACCGCGGATGAGGGTACCGCTTTTTTCCAGATTTTTACCAAATATACTCTCACCGGAAAGCACTCTGCCAATAGGTTGTGCAAAAAGCAGGCTGTCTTTCCCCCTATCGCTCAGGCGGTATTCCGGCTTATGCTTGTAATATGACTTTGGCATGTATATTAACAATGTTTGATAAGTCACCGTAAGCGTATCGAAAACCGAATAGGGTAATGAATCCGATAGCTGCAATAAACCCTGCTCATAAAAGATGTTGTATTCACCCCGGTTAAGAAACCTGCCCCGCAGCCGTATTATTTCTGATCGCGGCAGAATAGAAACAGCAGAGAGCAAATACCTGTTATCCAGCCTGATACGGAAAACATCGGTGCGCGGCTCGGTTTGAACAGATTGCTGGCAGTAAGATAGACCGGAAAACAGCGCAATAAACAGCCAAAGCTCCAATAAAAAAGCAGTGTTAATTCGCGGACTCTGTTTATGCGGCTTACGTTTAATGTTACAATTCCGGTTATTCAAAAGTTAGTTTTTAAGCTGAAAGAAAAAAAGTTGTGTCAGGTTACCGGCACAAATAATTACTAATCAATGGTATTTGTACCATTAAGATACGGATAAGAGTAAAAATCTTTCAATTCCGTCCTGTAAATTAAATATTTAGGATCAAGCAGCATCAGTAAAATTAGTGTAAAAATTGCTCCCGCGTGCCGGTTTTTATAACGTTAGGTAAAATGGCTGTATAACGTTTGGAGCTCCATGGGGTTTTTTGTTTAAATTCAACTTTGCCGTTGAGTAACATACTGCATATATTATTAGAGCAAATTCGGAATATTATTATTACATGAAACCCTTTCCTCGATTCATCTTCTTTGCTCTATTTATTGCATTTGTCAGTTTCTCATGCCGTAACAGTTCCCCTGATCCCGGCAGGGCATTTTATTATTGGAAAACTACTTTCCGCCTTTCTGTTACTGAAATGAAACTGCTTGAAGAAATGAAAATTACCACATTATATATCCGGCTTTTTGATGTTGATATAGATAAGGATGCTAAATGTGCAGTACCTGTCGGTCAGATTTCTTTTAAGCAGTTACCGGATACAAACCTGCGCATTATTCCCGTGATATATATAACTAATAAAACTTTTCTGGTATCTGATGAAAAGCAGATACCTAATTTAGCCGCTAAAGTACTTTACCAAATCAATTTTCTGGCAGGTAAAGGCGGTTTTTCATACAATGAGGTGCAGTTTGACTGTGATTGGACTGAGTCAACCAGAGATAAGTTTTTTGCATTTTTAAGGGCCATTAAACCGGAATTGCAAAAAAGCGGTAAAAAGCTTTCAGCAACTATACGGCTGCATCAGATTAAATACTATAGTAAAACCGGAGTACCGCCCGTTGACCGGGGCATGCTGATGTTTTATAACATGGGCAAACTGAGTCCCACATCCGTCCGTAATTCAATTTATAACGATGCGGATGCTGATTTGTATGTCAAATCTGTTTCGTCATATCCTTTGCCGCTCGATTGTGCTTTGCCGGTTTTCGGGTGGGGGATACAAATACGGTATAACCGCATTATAAAATTACTTAACGAAACGATGCTAGCTGATTTGGCCGCATGCGGCCGTTTCAATCATGTCGTTAAAAATTCTTTTATCGCAAACGAGTCGTTCTTTTTACATGGAACCTATTTTATGAAGAACGATATTGTCAAATTGGAAACAACCGAGCCTGCACTTTGTTTGAAAGCGGCTGATAAAGTTGCCGGATATTTAGCCCCGGCACAACGCACTGTAGCTTTATTTGATTTAGATTCACTGACAATATCCGGGTGGGAAGGAAATGAATTCGAAAAAATATTTAATAGTTTTTAGTCTTTTGGGTTTTTTAACCATTGCTCTTCTCACAGTTTTCGCTTGCGGGGATTATTTTTCTGAACCGGCTTTCGGGTTTTTCTCTGCTAATGTCAGCCATACTGAGGCGTATACCCCATTTTATAGGAATACAGAAAGCCTATTTAATGATGATGTTAAAATGGATAATCTGCACAATTTTGATTCTACGAATATTGCTTCCTGGTACCACTTTTTTGATAAAAAAATTGCTTTCAAGGATTTAGAAAAGGTGGTATATAAATTCAGCAAGCCTGAAATAGATACGATGCTTTTGTCAGTGCGTGATAAACAAAACCCGGCTTCGGTTAAACTGAAGGGCAACAGCGTCTTAACCTATCCTAATAGCAGCCTCATCCTTGACTTTTTAACCTATTTGAATTTTGCAAAACTCTGTGAGCCTTATTCCGCAACATTATTCGAGAATTGGCGTATAAAGTGTGAAGCATGGGCTATTGAACGAACCCGTATTGAGCCGGTGACTAAAAAGAACTACCTGAAATTTCTTTTTGAAAGTGGCGAAAAACTTTCCCGGAAAACAAGGAGCAGTTTTATCTGGGAAAGATACATGTTTCAAATCGGGCGGCTGTATTTTCAGAGCGGTGATATGAAAAGCTGCTGCCGCTATTTCGAACGGGTAAAAGGAAAATTCAAAACCCGTCAAAATATCAAATACCGTTTGATGAGCTATGCAGCTGGTGCTTATCTCCGCCGCCACAATTATGCACGGTCAAACTACTTGTACGCAATGGTATTTGATAAATGCCCGGAACTGAGGAAAGAATCGGTCATCGGCTTTCATCCGCAGGAAGAAGCTGATTTTAATGCAACGCTCCGGATGGCCAAAGATAATCATGAAAAGTCTGTTATCTGGTTTTTACTGGGGTATAACGATCCTCAAAGAGGTTTACGGAAAATATACGAACTTGAACCAAAAAGCCAGCTTTTAAGTGTTTTATTGACGCGGTATATGAATATTGCTGAAGAAAATTTTTCTATGGCCGAAGGGAGAGAATGGCGGGATAGGAGCCTTTCACCAATAAAGGATATAAACAAACTGTATGAGTATTCAACTACAACGATACCAGACTCGGATTTAACATTTATAAAGAATATAGCCGATAGTAATAACACTTATCAACCATATCTATGGGATATTGCAGCAGGCTATTTATCAACGGTGATGCATCATTATACTGATGCTCATGAATATCTCAATTCGGCATTCCGTAAAGCTGCTGACGATGTTTTAGTAAGAAAACAAGTACGGCTATTAAGGTTTTATCTTGCAATTGAAGAAGCTGAGAAAGTAACCCCTGCGCTGCAGTCATATCTCTATAAAGAGTTTAAATGGCTTGCCAGGAATGATGATGTATTAGGAGGAGAATTCTACTCTGTTCAAGAGTGGGCTTGCGGCCGATTAGCTGCAAAGCACTATTCAAGCGGGCAATATGTACTTGCTGAGTGTCTTTATAAAGGAATTGATCCATCTTTTTATTCGAGTGAAGCTAAAATCAATAGATTACTGAAAATGATGCTGAATAAAAACAAAAGTGAGTATGAGCGTTTTGCTCTGGGGTACCGTCAGTGGGGACCGGATGCTGTTTATAATTATCTTGGCTATATGGCTTTGCAGAAAGAAAAGCCAGAAACCGCATTTGAAAAGTTCAGGATGGCAGAAACTGCCGCAGGAGTGGATACAGGTGCGTTTTATAGATATAACCATCGTACTGATTATTCATACTCCGGAACTTTAGTATCCGATCCTTTTTTAACGTCAATCAGGGAACGTGAACCGAAAGAGTGGGAATCGATGAAGGGGAAAACCCCATTTACCAAACTGGGCGTTGCCAAAAAACTGGCTGAATTATTTACGAAAGCGAAGCAGGATCCTAAAAACAGTGCTACCGAATATTTTGCAATTGCAACAGTTTATTATAACATGACGTATTTTGGAAATGCAAGGGAGTTATACCAAACGGCAGTCCGTCCGCTGGGTATCATAGATTTTTACTATGGAGGTTTTGATAAAAAACTAACTATCCTCGATTGTTCACTCGCGAAAAAATATTACCAGAAAGCACTGCATGCGGCAACAAACGTTGAATTGAAGGCCCGCTGTTGCTTTATGCTTGCCAGGTGCGAGCAGAATGATTTTTATGTGCGGAAGCCTGCCAATTACAAAGGCGACTTTAGGGCAGGGAAATATTTTAGGGTCTTGAAATCGGATTATGCACATACAAAATACTATCAGGAAATTCTTGCTGAGTGCGGGTATTTCCGGAAATTTTCTAGCAAATAACTTATTTTCTATTAAAGTTTTTTCTTAGTTTTATATATCACAGAAACTGGAATGACAGGCAAAACAATATGAAACGCACTACAAAAAATTATACTGCTATTTTTATTGGAGGAATCATTTTAATAGGTTCTTTTATTACTATTTATGCTTGCAGTTTTTATGAGGATGATTCATACGTTGGTTTTTTTGCTCCGCAAGTTTGCAGAACCGGTAAATACACACCATTTTTCAGAGTAACAGATTTAATGTTCCTTGATGACATAAAGGAGAATAATGTTCATGATTTTGATACTATAAATATTCATTCTTGGTACAACTATTTCAATAAAGCTATAAAATGGGATGATTTATATAGCACTGTTTATCACTATAGTACTGAAGAAATTGATACAATGATTTTCAGGTTGAAAATTAAAACGTATCCCGCTTCCCGGAAAATTACCGATAACGCGGTTCTCTATTACCGCGATTCAAAATTGATCAGTGATTTTTTGTTTTATTTAGGATATGCCAAGCGTTGTGAACCTTATGCTACAGCATCATATCCGGATAAAGCATGCAGAGATTCTGTTTGGGCAATCGAATGGACAAGAATTGAACCAATTACCGGCAAGAAACAAATTGAATATCTACTTGAGGGTGGTCAAAAACAAATAAAGAATACCAAAAGCCAGTTCATTAAAGAACGATATATGTTTCAAGTCTGCCGGTTACTTTTCCAGAGTGGCCGGTTGAAAGAATGCTGTGAATACTTTGAAAACAATATTGAGAAATTTACAGTCGGTCAAAGCATCAAATACCGTTTCATGAGCTATGCAGCAGGGGCTTATTTTAAGGTACAGAACTACGCGAAAGCTAATTATTTGTTTTCAAAAGTTTTTGATAATTGCGCGGAATTACGAAGAGAAAGTGTAATAGGTTTTCATCCGCAGGAAGAAGCCGATTTTAATGAGGCATTAAATTTAGCTCAGAATGCGCATGAAAAAGCTGTTATGTGGTTTTTGCTCGGTTATTACGATTCATTCCGTGGTCTGCAGGAAATGTTCAAACTCGAGCCTAAGAGTGAACTGCTCGATGTATTGTTAACCCGGTATTTAGACATACTTGAAGAATCATTAAATAGTGAACGCTGGCAAACTTACCCTGAAAGTGACCGGACTATTTTTTCAAATGTAAAAGACTTTAATAAATTTTTTGGCCTTTCAATAGAACCTTCTGAATTAATCTTTGTTAAAGAGGTCGCAATAAAAAACAATACCAATAAACCATATTTATGGGATATTGCGGCCGGTTACTTGTCAATAATAAAGGGAAACTTCAGGGATGCAGATAGTTTTTTGAAGTCAGCGGCAAAAAAAGCGAACAAGGATGAATTGGTAACAAAACAGGTCAGGATATTACATTACAAGATTTTGCATGGTTGGATGAGCATAAGAAAGGATTGGAAGATCAAGTAAATAAAGTCAGTGAATGGGCGATTGGCAGATTAGCAGCAAAACACTATGCAAATGGTGAATTTGTATTTGCTGAATGCCTCTCAAAAGGTATTGACACATCGTTTTATTCTAATGAAGGGAAGATGAATGACATTGTAGCTTTTATGCATAAAGACAAGAAAAGCGCATATGAATCGTTTGTCATACGGCACTGCTGGTACTCCCCGCATGATGTTTATGATTATCAAGGGGTAGTAGCACTAAGAAAGGAGGACATCGCGGAAGCTATTTCGAAGTTTGCTTTAAGTTGGAAGGAATTTGAGCTTTACAAAAAGAAAACAAACAACCAAAACCCTGAGACCTATATTTCTCCTCGTTTGGATTCATCAGCTAATCCTTTTATGACATACATAAATGAACGTGACCAAAGAGAATGGTTAGCAATGAAGGGTAAAGTTCCATTCACAAAACTCAGTTTTTCTCAAAAACTAGCCGAGCTGTTTACACGAATTGAAAACCAACCAACCAAAGCGGCTGAAACGTATTTTGAAATTGCCGCCGCTTTTTATAATATCTCATTGTTTGGCAATTCGAGACATCTATATGAAACTAAAATCAAACCTTATGGTTATATTAGTATGGAATATGGGTTACGAGCCGGGGATCCACCCGTGGTAAGTTGCTCAACTGCAAAAAAGTACTTCCATAAAGCCCTTTTGGCTGCGACGGATATTGAACTTAAAGCCCGGTGCAATTTTATGTTGGCAAGATGTGAACAGAACGAGTTTTATATTAATAAACCAGCGGGTTATAATGGGGATTTTAGAGCCGGCAAGTACTTTAAAACTCTAAAATCAGATTATATCCATACACAATATTTTCAAGAAATTTTAAAGGAATGTGGTTATTTCAGGACTTTTTGTAAGCATGATTGATTGTCAATTTGCTACCTTATAAAATGCGTCCGATTTCTTTTTTAACATTACTCTATAGATTTTGTAATTCAATCTAAAAGATTATTCTTTATTAAACAGAATACAGTTAAGGAATGGTACGTAGTTGTAGTTACTTCTCCCCAATCATATCCCGTATTTTAGCCCCGTACCTGCGGGAAACTTCGAACGGCTGCTCGATGTTCTTTAAATACACCCGGAAAGTGTTATTAAACCATTTTTCAAACCGGACCGTATAATCGAGGTTAATAATTGTTGAACGGTGGATACGGATGAAAAGTTCTTCAGGCAATATTTCTTCCCAGTCCTTCATTGTTTTCCTGATGAGGAGTTTTTTCCCGTCAGCGGTTAACACGTTGCAATAATGCTCAAGAGCTTCGATGTAAAGGATCTTTTCAATCTTTACCGATTCGGGATGATTACCGGACATAACAAAAAGGTTTGATTCTTTGCTGAGCTTTTTTGCCGTTCCGGGTTGTGTTTCGTTAGCTAAACTGATAAGCAGTTCACGTTTAGAGAAACGCATGTCGATTGATTTTATCAATTCGCTCATGGTAAATGGTTTAAAGAGATAATCGTCCGCACCGAGTTCCAT
>JACPGF010000239.1 GCA_016182615.1 Ignavibacteriales bacterium | reverse complement strand
TCCATATCAACTGCGACCTCATCACCTGTACAGATTTCATTTTTCAGTTTGTCCATGCTTTCCATTGGAATAAGGAAACCGCCGTCAACCGAGTTACGGTAAAATATGCGCGCGTATGATTCGGCAATAACAACTTTTACACCGGCAACCTGCAAAGCCAACGGTGCATGCTCACGCGATGAACCGCAGCCGAAATTTGAGCCGCCAATGATAACGGAATACTCAGAGGCTGATGAATCACCTATGATAAATTGTTTATATCCTTTGGGCAGCCCGGCCTTAGCAGGCGGTACACCCGAAAGAGCAAAATGCCCGTACATCTTTAACTCATCAGGATTGTTGGTGCTGTAAACCAAATGTTCAGCGGGAATAATCTGATCCGTATCAATATTATCGGATAATACAAAAGCCTTACCGGTTATTCTAGATTCTATCATTACACTCCTCAGGAAATAAAATTACGTGGATCGGTTATTACTCCGGTTACGGCTGATGCCGCTACGGTTAGCGGAGAGGCAAGATATACACCTGCTGCCTTACTACCCATTCTGCCTGGAAAGTTACGGTTGGTTGTTGAGATTACTGCATCACCATCAACACTTCTGCCTATCGTGTCCGAGGGGCCGCCAAGGCATGCGGCGCATGAAGACTCAGCCATGATGCATCCTGCCTGCCTGAAAATATCTGCAAGCGATTCACCTTCAAATAATTCAGTTTCCAACTGACCTGCTACCAATGTACTGGCGGGTACCACGTACGTAACTGCTTTAACTTTTTTGCCTTTCAGTATCTGTGCAGCATAACGGAAATCGGTAATCTTACCGCCTGTACAGGAGCCGATATAACACTTTGTCAGTGGCGTGCCTTCAACATTTTTAACCGTATCCCGGTTATCCGGGCTGTGCGGTTTTGCAACAACCGGTTCCATCTCGTTTACATTGTAAGAATACTTTGCAAAGTATTCAGCATCAGCATCACTATATAGTTCATCGTATCCTGTTTTGCCAATGCCATTTAAATATGCTCGGGTTACATCATCAACGGCTATTATGCCGCTCATCCCGCCTGCTTCAATTGCCATATTGGTAAGCGTCATGCGCTCGTACATAGACATCGATGCAATCGCTTCTCCGGAAAACTCCATCGCACGGTATGTTGCACCGTCTGTTGTTATATCACCAAGTATCTGCAGTATAAGGTCTTTGGCAGTTAGATATGCAGGCATAGTACCATTGAAAGTAAATAACATTGACTCAGGAACTTTTTCCCAAATTTTTCCGGTACCTAAAATGAAAGCAGCATCGGTATTGCCAACACCAGTTGAAAACATGCCAAATGCGCCTGATGTACAGGTATGGGAATCGGTTCCGAATAAAACAGTGCCCGGAATATTGTATCCTTCCTCAGCCAATGCAAGATGGCAAACACCTTTGTAACGGTCGGTACCCACATCATAATAGTTGGGTAAATCATAGTCAGCCGCAAATTGCCGTAACACATCCACATTCCTGTTTGCATGCGCATTTTTTGTAAATATATAGTGGTCGTGAAAAATAACCACCTTGTTTTTATCCCATACCTTCGCGTTTTCTCCGAACTGCTCTTTCCAAATACTTATCGTTGGCGGGCCGCACACGTCGTGTGTCATAAGTACATCAACATTAAGCCACACACTTTCGCCGGGAGTCAGTTTTGTATTTTTTGATGCTTTTGCGAATATTTTTTCTGTAATGGTCATACCCATCAGATAGTCCTTTCCTTATCTCCAATATAGAACCGGTTATTTTCATCCATAATGAGAACCGATTTTTCATACACTTTTAAGTCATTAATAGCCTGCAGGTAAGCTTTTGCACTCGCCTCAATAATATCGGTTGAAACACCCCTGCCGGTAAAAGATACCTCTCCCTGCCTGATACGCAATATTGCTTCGCCCATTGCCTGCCGTCCTGATGTAACCGAACGGACGTTATACGACTCAACAGTAAGTTTGATGCCAAGGACACGTTCAATTGCATTAAAGCATGCATCTACCGGTCCGTCACCTGTGGAGGTGTCGGTCATGGTTTGCCCTTCAAACTTTATACTGACTGTCGCGGTCGGTATCGTGTCAGTCCCTGAATTAAATTGCAGATATTTTAACTCGTACATCTCCTGCTTTTTATAGATTTCATCACCCATCAATACCCGCAGGTCGTCGTCAAACACTTCTTTCTTTTTATCTGCCAGATTGACAAAAGCATCATATAATTGATTCAATTCAACTTCACTTGGCTTATAGCCAAGTTCCGTTAGGCGGTTCTTCAGCCCATGCCGCCCAGAGTGCCTGCCCAGAACAATTTTTGTTTTGCTGACACCGACTGATTCGGGAGATATAATTTCATACGTCTGCTTATTTTTCAGCATCCCGTCCTGATGTATGCCGGACTCGTGCGCAAATGCATTCTCGCCAACAATAGCTTTGTTGGGCTGTACCACGATTCCGGTGAACCCCGATACCATCCTGCTCGTGTTATAAATCTCAGGAATATGGATATCGGTATAGAGATTGGTCAAATCACTCCTGATTTTTAATGCCATGACAATCTCTTCCAAAGAGGCATTCCCTGCCCGTTCACCAATGCCATTAATGGTGCATTCAACCTGACGTGCACCACTCTGCAAAGCAAACAACGAATTGGCAACTGCAAGCCCAAGGTCGTTATGGCAGTGCACACTTATAACAGCCTTGGAAATATTCGAGACCCGTCTTTTTAGTTCGGAAATCATATTACCATATTCAAGCGGATGCGTAAACCCGGTAGTATCCGGAATGTTAACCGTAGTTGCACCAGCATTAATTGCTGTCTCGATTATTTCAGCAAGATAGCCGATGTCAGTTCTGCCTGCATCTTCTGCTGAAAATTCCACATCATTTGTGAACGTTCTCGCATAAGCTACCGCGTCAAAAGACATTTTGAGAATTGTCTTCCTTTTTTCCGCGAGTGACAACCCGTATTTCGAATCGGCAAATTTGCCTTGAATGTGAATATCCGAAGTACTCGCAAATGTGTGTATGCGCGGAGCTTTAGCATTGCGCAGAGCCTGATATGCTTTTTCAATATCAATCTCCTTCGCGCGGCAAAGACCCGCGATAATCTTATCAGATTCATCTGCAATCCGCTGCACCGCTTCAAACTGCGCGGGAGATGATACCGGGAAACCTGCTTCTATCACATCAACATTCAGCCTGCTGAGCTGACGTGCAATCTCCAGTTTTTCAAAGACATTTAACGATGCCCCTGGAGACTGTTCGCCATCGCGCAGTGTTGTATCAAAGATGATAACTTTCTCTTGCATAAGCCGCTTTCTGATAAATATGTTCTTTAATTAACTCGCACATTTTTTCCGTTCCTATTCCGGTACACCCTGTTGAATAAATATCCGGTGTCCGGTAACCTGCTTCCAAAACTTCAGTTACTGCAGTCTCGATTAATTCCGAAGCATGAGGAAGATTAAACGAATACTTAAACATCATTGCAGCGCTCGAAATTGCCGCGAGCGGGTTTGCTTTTCCCTGCCCAGCTATATCAGGTGCACTGCCGTGTACCGGCTCGTACAGGCCGTATAATTCGCCAAGGCTTGCAGATGGCAGCATCCCGAGACTGCCGGTAATCATTCCCGCGATGTCGCTCAGTATATCACCAAACAAGTTTGAAGTTACGATAACATCAAATTGCCCCGGGTTGCGTACTATCTGCATTGCAGCATTGTCCACGTACATATCCGTTAGCTCTACATCATCATATTGTTCATGTACTTTGTGAACAACATTCCGCCAGAATTGCGATACTTCCAGTACATTGGCTTTATCAACCGATGTAACTCTGCTCGAGCGCGTTCGTGCAATCTGAAACGCCTTATGCGCGATCCGCTCAACTTCTTCATAACTGTAAACCATGGTATTCCAGCCCGATTTTTCATTATAGCCACGGGGACTGCCGAAATAAATTCCTCCGGTCAATTCACGTAAAACCATAAAATCAACTCCGGTTAAGGTTTCACGCTTCAGAGTGGAGGAATCAATCAACGGCTCATATATCTTTGCCGGCCGGAGGTTTGCAAACAAACCCAGTTCCTTGCGCAGCCGTAACAATGCTGCTTCGGGTTTAAGATGATGCGGAAGTTTTTCCCATTTGTAGCCGCCAACAGCGCCAAGAAATACAACATCGGCCTTTTTGCAGCCGTTTAAAGTTTCCTCGGTTAACGGTGTTCCAAATTCGTCATACGAGCATCCGCCAATCAAGTACTCGGTAAATGATAGTTCAAAAGAAAATATTTCAGCTATAACTTTCATTATCTCTACTGCGGATACAGTTACTTCTTTTCCAATTCCGTCACCCGGAAGTAATGCTATCGTGTGCGCCATCAGTTATCCTTTTTTGTTTTGTAACCAGCTCATCATCGAGCGTAATTCAGCACCGGTTTTTTCAATCGGGTGCTCTCTGTTTTCGGTACGCATTTCAGTCATATTCGGCAGGCCGTTTTTACACTCTTCAAGCCATTCGGTGGCAAACTGTCCACTCTGCACTTCTTCAAGAATTTTTTTCATCTCTGTTTTTGTCTCATCGGTTATCAAACGCTTGCCGCGGGTCATACCACCGTACTCAGCGGTATCACTTACCGAATAATTCATACGAGAAAGGCCGCCTT
The DNA here is from genome assembly GCA_016182615.1 of Ignavibacteriales bacterium. GTDB lineage: Bacteria > Bacteroidota > Ignavibacteria > Ignavibacteriales > Ignavibacteriaceae > JACPGF01. Next base: position 136 of record JACPGF010000239.1, on the reverse strand, counting down.
CGTAGTACAGGTCAACAATCAATTTCATTTCATGCATACATTCAAAGTATGCCAACTCAGGTGGATAGCCAGCTTCGACAAGCACTTCAAAACCAGCTTTTATTAATTGAGCCGATCCGCCGCAAAGCACTGCCTG
>JACPGF010000234.1 GCA_016182615.1 Ignavibacteriales bacterium | reverse complement strand
TTAGTACAAAAATTTACAAATAATCCGGTAAATTCTTCCTACTTAATTAAACAGCGCCCTTTGCTTGAAAGTAAAATAATTAACGAATAAATTTTTTCTTATCCAGCTCATCTTGTCAACCTGCCCGTTGATGGCTTTCAGGCAGGTCATGTAAATCAAGGTTCAGACAATTTCTTCCACTGCTTGTATTATTTTTACGCGAATAAGTTAGTTTGTGATATGCAATGTAACTGTACTATCTGTCTCTTATTAGTAAATACCAATTGGTATCTAATTTCTGTACAATTCGATTAAATCTGAACAAATCATAAAACAAATTTTTATTAATTTCCTCAAATCTCACAATCTCTGTTGAATCATTGAGGCTGAAACTAATACTTTTTTCGTTACCACTAAAACACTGAATCCCATTATCATCACAGAAAATCATCAATGATTGTAATTTATCAAAGAGTATTTTTTTGCCCTGTACAGAAGTATCCCGTTTCGTTAGTTTCAAATACTTAACAATTTCTTCCTCTTGTCCGGGGAAAACATCTATTTTTCTATTCCATTTGTCAAATCCAAATTCTACTGTACTTTTATTACTATCTGAAAGCAAAAAGTAGTACTCATCAGGACGCCAAGCTATATACCAATTAACAAAATTTTGGTAATAATTGTCCCTTTTTAGTGCGTGCAATACTTTTTGAGGATCAGATTTATTAAAACCTTTTGAAATGAATACTACAGCAATAATTAGCAGTGCTATTATAAAAAATATTAGAAACTTTTTTTTCATGGATGTCTCTGACTCCCAGTTACTCCGTTCCAAATGGCTCTTTGGTCAGTTGCTGCATCAAATCTAAAGTGCGTAAATTCGTTTAACTGTGCTGCACACATTGCTACACCAGATGAAAAGCCGAGTTTAGACATTGTAACTCCCCAGAGATAATTACCGCATCAAACTGATTATAAAAAACACCATTTATTAATACTGGATTGTAAGAATTTGCCTTCATATTTGCTCCCAATGGGTTCTTAAAATTGGCAAAATCCATTACACCCTCCCGGCTCTCAAATGCTATGGTTGATAACAATGAAATTTTGTTTAATCCGTAGGACATTCCTTTGTAGGCGTCAGACATTGTCGATACATATTGAGAAGCAATACTTGTTGTTGATTCGACAGAACTTTGAAAAGATAAATTTACGCCATTCAGATTGAATCCATCCACATTCTTTACCAGCGAACCGGTTTTCGAAGAAATAATTGATAGAGCATCAAGATTATCATTAAAAATTCCTTTAGCAATAGGATTACCTTTGGCATTTTCAACAATGCCTGTATAAAATGAATTTCCATCCTCAAAACTACCCCAGAACTGACCATCTTCACCAAATATTAATGTCGGGTCTATAGATTCCATCCCATCCGGGTCAACATAGTTCACCGGATCATTCCCAACGTACACATACGGCGAGTGGAACTCATCCGCCGGATCCACAACATGCCACCTGCCTAGCTGCGGGTCGTACCAGCGTGCACCGTAGTCGTACCAGTTCAAATGTTCAAAGTCTACAAGTTCCTTACCGTTGTACAGGTAGCGGTTTTTACTAGCCGCCTGATCAACAATTGGCACCCTAAGCCCAAACGGGTAATAGTAGTCTTCCTGCGTTAAGGTTATGGTGTTGTTGGCAGCAGGCTCAAAAGATACCCGCACGTTTCCGAGATGATCCTTCATGAAATACTCGTACCCGTAAAGCCCGCCACCCTTGGGCAATACCCGCCCTTCGCTAAACGGAAACTGCACCAGGCTGTATGATATACCCGCGGCGTTGTATTCAAAGCCGCCGAAGTAATATTTTCCTAGCAACCGCATTTGTGAATTTTTGCTTTAATTTTAAAAATACGAACTTTTCCACTCCATTAAATCTCAGAAGTTCAAACACTCATATCCTATGAATTCAGGCATGTCGCTGTAATACTGTTCACTCCTTGATGTATGTTTTTTTATTTTCCATCCACCAATTATTCCACAAAGATATAATAGCCGAATCTGGTTCAGTTAAACTTTTAATTTTTCCGAATTTCTTACCGGTTATTTTTTGAAGTGCACAAATTTTCGCATAATAAACATTCATTCCTTTATGATATAAGGAATTAGTTCTTCGAGGATCAGCCATTTTTTTTAAAAGCAAAGGTATACTAAATGTATCATTCAATTCACCTACATTATAAGAAGCGACAATTAATTCAGTTGGATTATCACTAAATTCCAATATTCTTCTATATTCAGGTAGCTTGTTCTTTCGATTCACATCACAAGACAAAAGGAATAAAAGGATAATAAATATTATGGATTTATTCCAGTTTCTCATTTCCAGCCTGAGGTTGTTCCGAGTTTTATAGTTTTCTTTCCAACAACATTCGGAATTAAACCCCATTCTAGCATGGTACTTACATAACCTGGAGTTGCGAAAATTGCATTTTTAGGGAAAGCTATTTTAGCAGAGTAAAACGCAGCTAAAACGACACTCGTACATTGACGAGTGAGTAAATTGTATATTCCTGGGTTATCTTTAAGACTAATGTAAAAGGATTTTAATGCACTTTCTTGAACGGGATCTCATCACCAGGATAATAGCCATATATATTACCCTCCTCTGTCATCAAGGCCATGTGGCCAACATCTGTAGCTCCCGATTTCACCCAACTTAATACTTGAATTGTCTTCAATTCTGAATCTTTGTACCACCCCAGACCACTAAAATAGTTTCTAAATTCTTCCCAAAACATTCCATGTTTGTCAACACCATTAATGGGGTTATTATTTCCATAAACATACGGCGAGAAAAATTGATCCGCCGGATCCACAACATGCCACCTGCCAAGTTGCGGGTCATACCATCTTGCACCATAATCGTACCAGTTCAAATTTTCAAAGTTCACGTATTCTTTGCCGTTGTAGAGGTAGCGGTTTTTGCTTGCCGCCTGGTCAACGATTGGCACCCTAAGCTCAAACGGGTAGTAGTAGTCTTCCTGCGTTAAGGTTATGTTGTTGTTGTCAGCAGGCTCAAAAGATACCCGCACGTTGCCGAGATGATCCTTCATGAGATACTCGTACCCGTAAAGCCCGCCGCCCTTGGACAATACCCGCCCTTCGCTAAACGGAAACTGCACAAGGCTGTACGATGTACCCGCGGCGTTGTATTCAAAGCCGCAAATTGTCTGAACCTCGATTCTCAGGTTTAAAGGATTTTCAGGATAAAACCCCCAACTGCAGCCGGTACAATAAATAGGATTATTTTGCATGTTTGTTAAATGTCCGCTTAAATTCCAATTTTTTAGAGACAAAATTTACAAATAATCCGGTTAATTCTTCATGTTTCATCAAACAGCACCCTTTGCATTAAAGTGAAATACTAATCGTGAAAAATTTGTCTTATCCTATAAATCCTTTAATCCTGTAAATCCAGGTTCAGACAATTATTCTGCATGTTTGTTAAATGTCCGCTTAAATTCCAATTTCTTAATGCTAAAATTTACAAATAATTCGGTTAATTCTTGCTGCTGCTCTTTCTGTATTATTCCAATTATAGAAAACTTTTCACTTTTGAGATGGATTCAATTGCTAATAGAATAGACCAAAAACATTTGTGTATTTTGCATAAACAAAAAAAAGGAAAGCCTTTGACAGCTTTCCTTAAAATTTACCGGGTAATCCGCTTTTTATTCCTGTGCTTCTAGCCACCGCTCGGCATCTATTGCAGCCATACACCCTGTACCGGCAGCGGTTATTGCCTGCCTGTAGTGTTTATCAGCAACATCACCCGCGGCAAATACACCCGGAATATTGGTATAGGTGGTGCCGGATTTAACTGACAAATAACCGGTCTCATCCATATCAAGCACATCCTTAAATAGCGCAGTATTTGGCTGATGGCCAATCGCGATGAATAATCCTTCCGCTTCTACTACTGATAGCTCGCCTGTTTTGGTATCCTTCAGCCGTACACCCGTTAAACTTTTTTTAGTCCCGTCTTCTGTTCCTAAAACTTCATCCACAACTTTATTGAGTAAAAATTTAATTTTCGGATTCTTCGATGCCCGTTCGAACATAATCTTTGATGCACGGAATTCTTCCCTGCGGTGAATAATTGTCACTTCTGCCGCATGACGGGTTAGGTATGTGGCTTCTTCCAAGGCTGTATCACCGCCTCCGACAACAAGGACACGCTGGTTTTTATAGAAAAACCCGTCACACGTGGCACATGCACTGACGCCGTAACCCATGTACTTGTTTTCCGATTCAATGCCGAGCAATTTTGCCGATGCACCGGTGGAAATAATAACAGCATCAGCGGTATAAACTTCATCATAACTGTGCAGGGTAAACGGGCGTTTCGAGAAATCAACCGCGGTTATTTCTTTATACTCGCACACTGCACCAAAACGGGTTGCCTGCCTGCGGATGACATCCATCAGTTCAGGCCCCTGAATGCCATGTTCAAAACCTGGGAAATTCTCCACTTCGGTGGTAATTGTTAATTGGCCGCCCGGTTGTAAACCCTCAAAAACGACGGGATTCATATTTGCCCGACCTGCATACACCGCGGCTGTTAAACCGGCAGGACCACTGCCGACAATAATTAATTTGTGATGAATGGGATTTGCCATAAAATTTTTCTCCAAAAAATCATTTATAAGAAATTAAAAAATCCATAACCATATTTTCAACTTCAAAAACCTGTAGTTCCGATGCCGCTGCCGTGCCTGACGAATTTACAAATTGCATACAGTAAGCATAATCATCAACCGGTGATGTGCCCGTTACTACCCATGAACCAAGTTTTTTTGTGTCAATAAGATTCAATTCCTGAGCCAAAGATTCAAAACCGGGTTTTACTATTGTCTTAGGTTTACCGGTATCAAACCACTCGATACTCTTGTAAAATAGCTTGTAAAAATACTCCTT
>JACPGF010000233.1 GCA_016182615.1 Ignavibacteriales bacterium | reverse complement strand
TACCATTTCAAGAAGAGGAAGTTCTGTAGGATTAAATTCGACAGTTCCTCCCTGCATTCGGGACCATTCAAGGAGGTTTTGCAGTAATTTGTAAAGATTATGTGCGCTGCTGTTCATGTTTTTGCTGATAATGGCTACATCTTCTCTGGAAAAATAGGTATTCTTTTTTGCCATCATTTCTGTTAAACCAAGAAATCCATGGAGGGGACTTTTTAGATCGTGGGCAATAATTGAGAAAAATTTATCTTTTTCGGAGTTTATCTTCTCAAGTTTCGATTTAGTCTCTTTCAGTTCATCTACCAGTTTGTTTTTTTGCAAAAGGTTTTCCTCTATGAGCTGCTTGGAATTGTATAGAGCAATATTTAATTGGCTCATTTCACTCTCCGCTGTATCCCTTTGAGAAATATATATGAGAAACCTCTTCTTTACTGCAGTAATCCCGATAAAACCGATTAACCAAATAATTCCATATCCCAGAATGATATTAGTTGACTGGGCAACTATTGATGCTGCGTATTGCTTCCAAGGGACTGAGGAACTGATTCCACCTCGAATCTCACCAATTTTATATCCCTGAAAAGCATGGCAGTTAAGGCAGCCTTTTGTAACAAATAATGGAGCCATATACCTGAAATATTTTTCTTTTTCAATGGTATCAAATCCAAAATATTCCTGCTTGCCCTGCTCGAAAGAATTGAGTGCTTTTGTTTCCCATGCATCGGCAGCGTTTTCTTTTCTGATAGGTAATAAACTGGTAATGTGCCCTTTTATGCCTTTTTCCTTTAACGAAATTTCATGCACTTGCCTGGTTATATATGCCGGATTCAGGAGCGTGAGTTTGGAATAGCCGATAAATAGGGATTGGGCTGAGTAGTTTCTGTAATTGGCACATAAACGCCGCCATGTTGTGTAGCCCAGGAACGCAACATGACATCTTTTTCAAATCCTTTATACGCCTCTCTTTTTGCCAGATTAAAGGTTTCTGTTACAATTGTATTGTAATTCCAGCCAGCCAACCCCAACAGGATAACTGTCCATCCGCCCAAAAGGATGCGGAAAGGAACTCTTATCGAAAGCCGGGAATATTTAGCCGGAACACCATGTAACTGCATTCGAAACTCCATTGCCTTTGAATTATTAATAGAACTACAATAATTTTCTGTTTTATAATATTCCATAATCGAATGTTTTTTTTAATAATTTACCGTTAACCACTGGAATTCCGGAAAATATAGCCCCACCAAGAAGAAAAATAAAGAGATCCTTTTATTTTTGGTAAAATTCTGGGTGGCGGTAGGATGCATTATAACAAATCGGTATTTTTTTTGCATGAAAAAATTTTACTTTTTACTCGCGATATATACTCTCCTCGCAATCTCAAGCAAGGCACAAATAGCTGAAGGCACTTCCCTTTATACCGGATTTAGGGCTTCGCGTATTTTGCAGAGCTATCCACAGCAACAATTTCCTGCGGCTCAATACTGGAACGCGACAGGCAAAACAATTGCAGCAAAATTTAGTGCGGCCAGTCCGGCTGGGATATGGATAGTAAGCACGTACTGGGAAAATGGGAATATTGGCATGAATTTCCCGTCAGGTGGATTAAGTATTCCATATATTAATTTCGGCGGAACTGACCAGAACGAATCCTTTCTAAAATATTTTGACACATCGGGGATAAAGGTATGGCTGCAGGTTGAACCCGGTGCTGCAAGTATAGATACCCTGATATCCATTGTTCTTAACAGATACAAACATCATCCATGTGTTTTAGGCTTTGGTATTGATGTTGAATGGTATCAGGCAAACCTCTATCCTAATGATGGTAAAAAAGTAACTGATACTGAAGCCATGCGTTGGGAACAAAAAGTAAAAGCTGTGGACACCAATTATACATTGTTCTTAAAGCATTACGGTCAATCATGGATGCCCCCAACTTACCGGGGTAAAATACTATTTGTTGATGACAGTCAGCAATTCACATCATTAAACCAAATGGTAACTGAGTTTAAATCATGGGCTGCTAAATTTGCACCTGCTCAGGCAGCATTCCAGTTTGGCTATCCTGCTGACTCAATCTGGTGGCGGCAGTATCCCGATCCAATGAAAACCCTTGGCAGTTCATTGCTCGCAAATATCACTAACTGCGCTGGCTTGTTTTGGGTCGATTTTACCATAACAAAAGTATTTCCTTTAACATCTGTATCAAGAAGTTCCCGGAAGGCTGAGGGTTTTAGGCTTGAACAGAATTTCCCGAATCCGTTTAATCCATCAACCAAAATTTCATATACTTTACCAGAAAATACAAAAGTGCTTTTGCGTGTATTTGATGCGATGGGTAGTCAGGTCGCAACCCTCGTAAATCTGGATCAGGCCCGTGGTTCATACTCAATTGATTTTACTCCTGAATCATTGCCCTCCGGCGTGTATTTTTACATACTGAAGGGAGAAAGACTTTTTGAGGTCAAAAGCATGATTTTACTAAAATAAGCCGGTTACAGCCTAACCTGTTAATCTGTCTTGTTAGCTTCCGGGACAATATGTGAAGAATACTGCGAAATGTCAGACAGTGGCGGCTGCATAATTGTGCAGTTTTAGTGATTTACCTATTTTTACCTGTATGATATATTACTATTTGTAGTTCAATTAATATATCATTGATAATTTATTCTATGTGATCGTCATGCGTATTAACATACTCCTATTTACTTTCTTCGTAACAACATGCCAAATTACTTTTTCTCAAGATGATAGTTGGAAAGTCTTTGATGATTCACAAGTTGCACGGGTAGATATTACCATTGCGCCTGCAGCACTTGCATTTATATACCAGTATCCCCAATCCGATTCAGAGCATGTTACTAAGGTACGTTTTAAGAACAAATATATAGACGAAACAAAAGATTCTGTTGGCTTTAGGCTTCGTGGTGCAACCTCCCGCAATGCTCGAAAAAAATCATTTAAAGTGGAATATAATTCATTTGTTAAGGGAAGGAAGTTTTATAATATAACAGATTTAAATCTGAATGGTGAGCACAACGATCCCTCGATTGTCCGCAGTAAACTCGTGTATGACCTTTCACGAACGATAGGATTAAAAAGCCCAAGAGCCTGTCATGCTGAAGTTTACATTAACGGTAAATACTACGGGCTGTATATTTTAATAGAACAAATTGATGATGAATGGCTGAAAAAAAACTACAAAAATTTTAACGGCAATCTTTGGAAATGTCTCTATCCGGCTGATCTCCGGTATTTGGGTATGGATCCGAATGCTTATAAAAATGTATTAAATAACGGTGTTCCTGCTTACGATCTGAAAACGAACACGGAACTTGGTGACTTTACTAAATTCGTTAGATTAGTAAATATTGTAAATAATACATCAGCAAGTGTGCTGGCAGATTCACTTGAATCGGTAATTGATATTCAGGATCTTTTAAAATATTTAGCTTTACATGTTGTTGTTGGCGGGTGGGATAATTACTGGTCACTGATGAATAATTATTACCTGTATCACGATCCGGGTGCCGATATTTTTCACATATTACCGTATGATGAGGATAACACGCTGGGGATCGATTGGTTTTCGGTAAATTGGGCTACGGCAAATATATACAACTGGCCAAAAGTTGCAGGCGGTGCACGTCCGCTTGCCGAAAAGATATTGGCAAATGCACAGTACAGGAATCTTTACACGCATTTTATCGACCACATCAGTAAAAATGCGTTTTATTTACCTCTTTGGGAAAGTCACCTTGATTCGATAAAGGCACTTATCAATCCTTCAGCAATGATGGATTCATTTAGAACGCTTGATTATGGTTTCAATAGCACCCATTTTCATAACAGTTATTCCGCGTCTTTTTCTTATCAACATGTAAAGTTTGGCATTAAGCAATTCGCTCTCACAAGATATACCTCATATCCGGGACAAATACAGTGGTTAAGCAGTGCTCCGATTGTATATAATATCCGTGTTGAGCCAGCTAATCCGGGGCCGGCTGATACCATCAGGATTTTTGCTTCCGCCTTTGATAATGATGGAATTGCGAAAGCATCGGTTTTATTTACTAAAACCGGAAGTGTTTCCGGCGAGGAATATCCCCTTACATTCTCACCGGTTACCGGGACGAAAAAAGCAGAAGAAGCAGACCGTTACATTGCCATTATTCCACCTCTTGGCATTAACGGAAGCGGAACGTTTTTAATTTATGTCAAAGACCCTGCCGGGGCAAGTCAATTATATCCACGTAAAAAACCGTTTGCGGTAAAAGTTAATAATCCCATAACTAATACCGTTGTTGTAAATGAATTGTTAGCTGACAACAGCGGATTAGTCCCCGATCCGTCGGGTGAATTTGATGATTATGTTGAGCTTTATAATCCAACAACTCAGCTTATTACTTTAACCGGTAAGTATATGACTGATAACAGTTCACAATTGAAAAAGTGGCGTATTACACAGCCGCAACTAGTTCTGCAACCCGGCGCTCACTTGATTGTATGGTGTGATGAGCAGAGTGCACAACAAGGGGTACATGCTATGTTTAAGCTGAGTAAATCCGGTGAATTTATTGCAATTGTTGATACGAATGGAACAACCATTCTTGACTCAGTAACTTTTGGTCCGCAAAGTACTAATATTGCATTTGGCAGGATTCCTGATGGCGGCTCTACCTGGGGAAATATGACACCTACACCGGGGGTGGCAAATACTCTCGCGACGGAAAAAGACGGAAGCTTTACTAATGGTTTTAAACTGTTTAATTGTTATCCCAATCCCTTCAACCCTGAAACGAAAATAATTTACAATACACATATTTCGGGGAATATCTCGCTGAGAGTGTATGACGTTATGGGAAGAGAAGTTGCCATATTATTTGACGGATGGATCGTTGCAGGGGAGCATTCAGCCATTTTTAATGGAAATGCGCTGTCCTCGGGTGTGTATTATATTACCTTGCGGACAGAGGGTGCAACACGGACAATAAAATCTATCTTACTCAGGTAAAATGTTTAAACCCGGACATGCAATCTGATGTCTAAAAGAAATCAGTTTCCATGCCTCCATAAAAGAAGTATTCATGAAAAATAAATTATTCATCCTATTCATTTTTTTTGTCATTTGCGGCTTTGCTCAAGAAGTTAGTTTTACCGGAAATGTTCAGGACAGTTCCGATAATATAACACTTCCGAGTGCAACGGTTAAATTGACAAATTTGAGAAATACTGAAAACATTCTGATTCGTATTACCGGCAAAGATGGAAGTTTTGCCTTTTCCGGTATAAAACCGGGGATATATCTGCTGCATGTATCCTACATGGGTTACAGAGATTTTACTGATACATTAAGGCTGTTAAGAAGGAGTATTGAAGGGAAAACCATCCTACTTGGTAAAGAGGCTGTTTCAATGAATGCCATTGAAGTTGTCGGTAATGCAATACCTGCTGAGCAGAAAGAAGATACGATACAGTATAGTGCTAAAGGCTTTAAAGTCAACAAGGATGCGACCGCTGAAGATTTACTGACCAAAATTCCCGGAATCCAAAGGGATGGAAACACGATTAAAGCACAGGGTGAACAAGTTAAACAAGTTTTTGTTGACGGCAAACAGTTCTTTGGTGATGATCCTGCAATTGCACTGAGAAATCTACCCGCGGATTTGATTGACAAAGTGCAGATATATGACCGCATGAGCGATCAGTCGCAATTTACCGGATTTGATGACGGAAACACCAGTAAAGCTATTAACATTATTACCCGTATGACAAGAAGGAATGGCAAATTCGGCAAATTGTATGGCGGCTT
>JACPGF010000232.1 GCA_016182615.1 Ignavibacteriales bacterium | reverse complement strand
CGGTGGTTTCTCGGGCGGAAATTTTGATAAAAACTACCATAACCGTTTTCAAGTCCGGCGCGGAAGGGTAAAGTTTTTGTACGACAATGACCTGACACAATATGTTATACAGTTGGATGCTATTCCAACAGGCGTAACTATAAAAGATGCGTACATTACAAGCAGAGAGCCGTGGTTAAGAATGTTTGCCTTAACAGCAGGAGTTTTTGACCGGCCATTCGGATTTGAAATCGCTTATTCATCAAGCAGCCGGGAAACTCCGGAACGCTCCCGCATATTCCAAACACTGTTCCCGGGTGAAAGAGACCTTGGGGCGAAAGTTGAGTTTTCAACATTAGAAGGGCCGCTGAGTTTTCTAAATTTCAAGGGTGGTTGGTTTACCGGTAATGGTATCGCGAACGAAACCGATAACGCTAAAGACTTTATTGGCCGCATTGGTGTTAGCTTACCCTTTGCAGAAGAAAATCTTGCAATTGATGCAGGAGTGTCGGCCTACTCTGGTTCAGTTCTTCGTGAAACAGGAAAAAAATCTTACACGCTATCCTCGGCTACTAAAGCTGGTGCAGACTCAACCACCAAGTATATCGATAGAACCTATTTTGGTGCTGATTTACAAATCTATTACGACTTGCCGGTTATTGGCGGATTTTCATTGCGTGGCGAGTTTATCAGCGGAAAACAACCGGGAGATGCAGCAGCAACAACCTTTCATAAGGTCAACGTTTCGGCGCCAACTGACATTTATCTCAGGAATTTTGTTGGTTATTACATTAATTATGTACAGAATCTCGGACTCAGCAATCAGTTTGTACTCAAATACGATGTTTATGATCCTAATTCGGATGTCAGCGGAGATGATATTAACCAAAACGTGGCTGCAAAGCTTGGTGCTGCAGATATAAAATATACCACTTTAGGTGTTGGCCTTGTCCATCATTGGGATGCTAATGTAAAGTTTACACTCTATTATGAATCGGTTAAAAACGAGACAACAAAATACGTTGCCGCGTTAAAAGAAGATATTAAAGACAACGTTCTCACCATGAGAATGCAGTACAAATTTTAAGAAGAATTGAGAAAGCAGTAAAATGAAAAATTTATTTTTAGCAGTGTTATTTGGTTTAGCCGCTTTTGGCTTCAGAGGTCCAGGAGATGTAATTACAGTAAAAGGCTCAGACACGATGGTGATTTTAGCTCAGAGATGGGCCGAGTTATACATGGGTAAAAACTCCGATGTTACAATTCAGGTTACCGGCGGCGGTTCGGGTATTGGTATTTCGGCATTAATTAATGGTACAACAGAGATTTGCAATTCTTCGCGCCCCATGAAAAACTCCGAAAGAGATAAATTAAAGCAGCGTTTTAATTCATTAGGAGTTGAAATAAAGGTAGCAAAAGACGGTTTAAGTATTTATGTGAGCGAGAGCAATACGGTGAAAGAATTGACCCTTGCACAGATAAAAGACATATATACCGGAAAAATTACCAACTGGAAGCACGTTGGCGGACCGGATAAAAAAATTATCGTGTATGGCCGTGAAAATAGTTCGGGTACCTATGTCTATTTCAGGGATTTTGTTCTTCAGGGTGAAGATTTTACCTCAACAATGCAATCACTTCCAGGTACAGCTGCAGTTGTAAACGCTGTTTCTAAAGACAAATTTGGTATTGGTTTTGGCGGTGCTGCATATGCAAAAGGCATTCATATCATGCGGGTAAAAAAAGATGCTTCCTCCCAGGCATTCGAGCCGAATGCAGAAACGATTAAATCCGGTTCTTATCCCATAACCCGGTACTTGTATTTATATACAAGAACAAGACCAACCGGACAAATAAAAGAATACATTGACTGGATATTAAGCCCGGAAGGCCAGCAAGTTGTTCAAAAAGTCGGTTATTTCCCGGTTAAATAAACAGAGAACCAAATCTGGCTTACAAGAGCCGGGGCGGCAGTACACAACCTGTCGTCCCGGCTTTGTTATTGTAAAAAAAACCGCTCCGGGTAGGAGCTGTTTTAACTATTGGTGCAAGGGTTTGAAACCCGAGATACTAATAAATTTCTCCCGTTTGAGCATTCGCATCAAACGAAGTAGAGCCAACTTTAATTTTAATTTTTTCACCGCCCAGAGTAATTGTTATATCCCTGTCAATCGTCTTCTCTCTATGTGTTGCCCCGCTTGTAAATGTAACCTCGGCATGGTAATGTCCGGTAATTGTACCCGAAGTTGCCTGATGCCAATTAGTACGGTTAACCCGTGGCCCGGTAACATTTGCAAAATTGAGGGTAAGGGAGCTGTTAAGAGTACGGACAGCACCGGTTCCGAGTCTGGTAACCGTATCAGCACCGGTTCTCGTGAAAGGGAATCCACTGACAGTGTTTACCGTTACTATGGATTTATTCGTATTCGTTGCAATCCATTTTCCGGTAAGGCTTAATAAGCGATGGGAAACACGGGGTGTATGGACGGCAGCACTACCGCTGATAATTTCATGATTAATGGTATAAGCAGTATCTGCCCCAACTACATAGTTCTTTTGAAATATTCCATTTTTATTAAGGAACTGATGCTTGGTTACCCTTTGATATGTTGCATAATTAAGACCGCTTGGATTACTTCTATGTCGGTTAATGGTAACAGTCCACCATCCTGTTGTTGAATCATATTCTCTTTGAGCGCTGTTTAGTTGTGCATTACCGTCATTAGCAGAGGCAATCAGCCCGCCGACTGTCGATACATCAAGTATATCACCTACAACATCCATGGCCCCGCCATTGTCTATTGCAACAGAAGCCGCAATTGCTTCTGCAGCATCTTGTGTTGCTTCCGCCTCGATGATGGGATCATCAACAGTTACACTGTCATTTTTTTTGCATCCTGTGCTTGTCAAAAATGTTAATAATAAAAGCACAGTCAAGAACAAACCGGAAAAAGATTTTACATGCTTCATAAATTTACCTTTATGTTAATTAAATGATTATTGTTTCTGAATATTTGACATGCAATATTCCACAAAGGTTTAAAGAAACAAAAAAAATTACTAAAAGAACACATGGGATCTGCTTTACTGGCAATGCCGCCCAAGGAAGGTAAACGTGTCAACCCAAGTGCCACATCAATGCCCCGCATTGATGGGAAACTTAAATAGACACCATTGCCTTTATGGGGATGTAAATTAAAATTCCAGGCTGACACCTATGGATGGAAGTATCCCGATTCCGCTGTTCGCCTCGATCTTTTTTTCACTACTATTCCAACGGTATGCACTGATGTTTTTTCTGCCATAGATATTTTGTATATCTATATAAGTAATCAGTGTCATTGTTTCAAAAAACCATTTTTTATCAATACGCACATCAAGGCTGTGTAAATCGGGAAGCCTTTCACTATTATAATTACCAACACTTTGGGTGCCATCGTTGTTATACGGTGTGTACGGCCGCCCGCTGGCATACCTGAATTTAATAGCCGCTTCAAATGATTCATTGAATTGGTATCCGCCGCTGAAATTAAATATCCAGGTTTGGTCATAGGCTCCGGCTCTGGCTTTATTGTCAAGAGCTGTAAACTCACTCTTGTTGTAAGTAAGACTCACAATGCCAAAACAGGGAATTGAAGAAAGCTTTTTCTGTGCAGAAAACTCTATTCCCCGGGCAACACCCTTTCCTCCGCTGATAAGCGGCTCAAAACCGAAAGATGCAAAGTTATCTTCTGCACCGGCATAACCTGCGCCAGTGTTTGCCAGAGTAAGATAATTCCTTAGTAGGCTGGCTGGATAATCGCTGTATTTTTTATAATATACTTCAACTTTGCCAATTGCATCGTCACGGAATTTATATTCAGTTCCAACAATATACTGGAGCATTTTAACCGGTTTAAGATTTCTATTGCCTGCAGCAAGCCAAATATATGAAGGAGATTGCTGGTAAAGCCCGGTACTGAAACTGAAGGAAAGAAGATTGCTGGCCAAATATGAAACGGAAAATCTTGGGCTAAAATGGAGTTTTTCATCTATCCCGTTGAAGTAATCTGCGCGGACACCAAAGTTGGTAGCCAAAACTTCCTTCCATAAATAACTAAGGTTGGAAAACAATGCGTATTTTACGAAGTTTGACTTAAGTTGCAGCTCGTTGTAGGGTAATTTTTCGCCGAAGGATGTAAAAAATGTTGGCAGTTTTACTTCGGCTTCAAATGTAGTTAGGTTAATATCTCCGCCGGTATTTATTTCAAAATGATTCGCGAATTTCTTGGTGTAATCAACGCGGAGACGGTTCTCTGATTCAAGTGAAATGTTCTTAAATATAGGGTTTAACAAAGAGTCTTTTTGTGTTGTGTTATAGTCTGTGTAGTTTCTGCTTAACACAAAACGGAAATACCCGTCTTTAATCAGGTGCTGCCAGGTAAGTCCGGAGAAATATTGCACCTGATCGCTGCCGAGAATCCTCGAATTCTTGAATCGTTTTTCGGGTGTCTCGTTAAAATAGCGGACATTATCCAAGGCACTGACAGTGATAAATGAAACTTTATTATTAACATCCATATCAACATCATATTTAGCAAAAAAATCATAGTACTCGGGTACAAAACCAAATCCGGCAGCCTTAAAAATAAAGTCCAGATAACTGCGCCGGGCTGAAAAAATAAAATTAGATTTTTTGGAAACCGGACCTTCCAGATTTAGACCAAATTGTGATGCACTTATTGTGGCTTTACCGCCTATTTTATCATTCCTGCCCTCACGCAGCTTAATTGAAAGGACAGATGAAAGTCTATCACCGTATAAAACCGGAAAGCCCCCGGTTGAAAATGAAGTTTCCTTAACAAAATCGAGATTTATGTAACTGAGTGGACCACCGGAAGCACCCTGAGTGCCAAAGTGATTGATATTCGGGATTTCAATTCCGTCAACGATATACAGGTTTTCAGACGGGGCACCGCCACGGACTATCAGGTCATTTCTCCCGGCATCAGCTTGTGCAACACCCGGCAAAACAGAAAGTGCACGGATAACATCTTCAAATCCACCCGGCGACCTTCTAATCTCCTCGTAACTGAAAGAGGCTGTACTATTAAATTGAGCAGGGTTTTTATCAAAATAGTCTGACGTAACAGTAACCCCGGAAAGTTGTAATATCTCTTCTTGTAATGCAAAATCTACCTGAACCGGCTTACTGTTATTTACCGGAATATCACTTTTTGTGATGGCTGAATAACCGATTGCCGTTATCTTTATTATATAGTTTTTTGGTAAGAGGCCAGAGATGCTAAAATTACCGTCTTCATCGGTGGTAGTGCCCCTGCTCTCATCAACAAGTTGCACTGTTGCAAGCGGTATTGCTTGTTTTGTGGTAAAATCGGTGACTTTTCCACGAATAACCCCGCTGTATTGAGCTGTAACAATTATATTTACGAATAATAACAATAAAATATTTAATACCGATGTTCTCATTTTTTCCAATATTGTGTACAATTCTTAACCAACTTACATAAATTATAGTTCAAATATGTCAGGATTTTTTTTTAGATTCTAAGTTATCTCAGAAAAAAAGCAAAGTGTTTTGGCACGTAAGCAAACATTAAAAACAAATGGAATATTAATGGCACCCACGAGAGAAAAACGGGCAAAGAAAATAGCAGAAGAGCTGAGCCTATATGGTGATGCTGCCTTTACCCTTGACAGTAACTTCAAAATTATGGACGTTCTGCGTGTTGAGGAAATGCTTTTACCGGAAGCGGCTACTCTGAATACAGGTGACAGCCTGTTGACATTCTGGGGGATTCCTATCAATCCGGCTGTTCTCCGTTCTGAAATTGAGAATAACCTCAAATGGGACACAGCCCTCCGGTTTAACCGGAAGGGTATTATTATTGAAATTCTGCAATCATCTCCGGCTTCAGGATATACCTACTTGGGAATTGTTAAAGCAGCTAGAACTTTGCCGGAATTGGACGATAAACCAGACCTGACAACAGTCATACCCGACTATATCCCCGCAATATTTTTCTGTGCTGAAAGTTTACAAAGGGACATACCCATTCTCTTTAGCGGCGGAGTGTTGACTCTTACCGGATATACACTTGACCAGATCAATGATTTACCCGGTAGATTTCTCTCAATCATTCATTTTGATGATGTTCCCTTACTAATGAAAAGTATGAACGATTTTAATCTTGATTATGGTAAGAAGAAAGATGAAATTACATACCGCATTATAAAAAAGGATGGAACTATTATTTGGGTTAAAGAAAATATAGCTTGTGTAAAAGTCGGCAGTCCTAAAAAATTGCAATACCAAGTGGTTATAATTGATATAACCAGAAGCAAAGAATACGAAAACAAGCTTTTGGAATCGGAATCCAAACTCATCGAGATCAACCAGTCCAAAGACCGTTTTATCAATATTCTCTCGCACGATTTGCGGGCTCCATTTACCAGTATTCTCGGGTTTTCAGAAATTCTGCTTAATGAACCGAATCTTTCCATTAAAGAGAAGAATGAATACCTAACCTATATTTATGATGCCTCACAAAACCAGTTGCAGTTTATCGGATATCTACTCGATTGGTCGAGATTGCGTACAGGGAGCATGAAACCGGAACCTCAGCGCCTCCGTTTACAAGCTATGGTCTATAATACCGTCTCGATACTTACCGGAAATGCAATAAGGAAAGGTATCACCATTCATGTTGATATCAATGAAGGGTTATATGTTCAGGCAGATGAAAGGCTCCTCACCCAAATTCTTTTAAATTTATTAAGCAACTCGATTAAATTCTCATTTGAAAACTCCGTGATAGAAATTACCGCATCGATGTTTAATGAAACCCATATTGAAGTTGTTGTAAAGGATTCAGGTGTTGGTATTCCTCCCGATGACCAGGCAAAGATTTTTTCGATTGAAAAAACCTATTCCAAAGAGGGTACAAAGGGTGAAAAAGGCAGCGGCTTCGGATTGGCTTTGGTTAAAGAAATTATCGCCAAACATGAGGGAGAAATATGGTTCTACTCAGAACCCGAAAAAGGTGCGGAGTTCCACTTTACACTCCAAGTGCCTTCAAATGTGGTATTGCTTGTTAGCGATAAAGAGGAAGACCGGACACGGATTGCCGAGATGATTCGGTCTGCATTTCCTGAATTTGCCATTGTTTCCGCGGAAAATGGTTATGAAGCTATTGGATCGGTTGCCGCGCAGACACCAAATCTTATTATTGCCGCTCACTCGATGCCACTGATGAGTGGCTTGCAGTTGATTGAGGCTCTGCGCCGGGGAGAGTCTGATATTAAAATTCCTTTTGTTATTGTTTCTGGCAGCCTGACACAGGAAAATGAAATGCAATACTATCGGTTGGGAGCAAAAGCAATACTAGATCTTTCACAGGAAACCGAGGAGTTTGTCAATACATTAAGGATGATATTACATTGAGTAAACGAGCAGAAGACTCACCCGTTCAACGTAACTGGTTTGCACTATATACACGGCCCAGAAGCGAATTTAAAGCTGAAATACAGTTGAACTCTATTGAAATTTTGAATTATCTGCCGGTTACCACGCAAATAAAACAATGGAGTGACCGGAAAAAGAAAGTAACAGAGCCCCTCCTGCGCGGATATATATTTATTTATGCAACCGAAAAAGAACGGTTGATTTCGCTCGAACAAAACGCGGTTATCCGCTGTGTTTCTGAAAGAGGGCGTGCTGCTGTCATTCCCGAAGACCAGATGAATAATCTCCGGTCGTTTATACAAAAGGAAATGCAGTATGATGTGTATGAAGGACTTGTTCCCGGTACAAAAATCAGAATTACTCACGGCCCATTCGCAGGAGTGG
>JACPGF010000231.1 GCA_016182615.1 Ignavibacteriales bacterium | reverse complement strand
CTCCTCTCCCAAAGGGCGAGGAGACTTAAAACCCGCGTCATAGGCGGCTCTTCCGGTTCCCTCTCCTTTGGGGAGAGGGTTAGGGTGAGGGCTGTTTTTAGCGTGAAAACGAATATTTTACCCTTAAGTTGACACCATTGCATTCTAAAGAAGAGGGGGGTCTAAATGCTTGTAATGTAAGCATTTATGGCATTTATTTTTTTAAACCCACATTTTTAAGCTTTGTTATCCTTTTTATCGGTAACAAGACGGGTTAAATACGCTGAAAGAAGGCCACCGAGATTCTCGCCGCCTTGTACCAAAAAGTCAGGAGTAACTTTAACGTTGCCGCTGGCAATCTGTTTGGCAATTTCAATTGCGGTAACGCCTTCCATACCAATTGCTTTGTTCTGCATCTCGTAAGCTTTTGCTGTTGATTCACCAATCGCGAAAATCTTTGCACCTTCTGCTTCGCCTTTTGCCCTGATACCTTTTGCTTCACCTTCGGCGCGCAGGCGTATGCTCTCGGCTTCACCATCGGCATATTTAATAGCCTTAACCCTGTTTTGTTCGGCAATCTGCACACCTATTTCAGCCTCAACAAGGTTTTTCTGCTGATCAGCTTCGGCTTTGGTTTTTTCTGTAGCGATTCTTGTCTGTTCTGCGCGCTGCATATCCTGGTACATTGCCTGCTGCTGCTGGGCTATTACTTTTTTAGTTTGCGTGTCCATTAATTCCTGCGGCAGGCTTATCTGGCAGATGAGAACGGAAACACATTCGGCATGATATTTTTCCAGTTCAAAGCGTGCACGTTCTTCTGCTTTCTTTTGTTCGTCCTGCCTGTCCTGCATAAAGTTCATTGCACTGGTCGATGATGCCTGGTTTCTGAAACTCGAGTCAATCATCGGATGAATGACATGCAGTATCAGGTTCTCTATTGATCCAATTTTGGCAACCATATACGGAGCCTGATCCGGGCGAACCCTGATGATAACTTTTACTGATACACTAATGGTAAAACCATCACGGGAGATAACCCGGAGCGGATCGAATCGTGTTTCTTTACTATCGTCCCAATCGATAGTAATGTTTGTTGTATCGACAATGTAGGCGATATATGCTCTCCGGTTGAGATAATAGAAACCGGGACCGGCAACTTCCTGTTGGATTCCGCGGTATCCGCTGGGCACAACATAACGTTCAATCCCCTTCTCCAGCCTGTTTTCAATCTGCCGGTAAGCTTCGGTACCTGCCGGTACACCACCTGCCTTAGCTTCCTCTTCGAGCAGGCGCCTGATTTGCACTGGCTCTTCACCAACATTCGACACGACGACAGCAACCTGACCCCTTTCAACAATTGCTACATCATCAAGTTCGACCTTAAAAATGAGCGGATTAATATAATACGTACCCGGCTTAAGTACATCGAATTGCGGGCCGCGCTGTCCGCCTGATTCAAGAAACTTTGAAGCATCCTGATAATCGTTATGTTACTAAACCTACTTTATTCGGGGGAATAATGGTTGCATCCCGTATTTCGGTTTTGAATAGTGACGTGTTTATACGGTATGTTCCAGGCAGCAATACTTCAATCTGCGGACCTTTCTGACCGCCGGATTTCAGGAAATTTTCACCATTCTGAAAATTCGAATGCCCTTCAACCCGCTTTGCCAAAAGCCTTCCGAATGGAATCGGTTCGCCATCTGACGCCGCAACAATACACACCTGCCCTTTTTCCACAACAACCGAAGGCTGCGCCGTAACATTAAAAAGAACCGTGTTAATCCGGAATGTTCCGGGAGGCAGTATCTCAATTTGCGGGCCTTTTTGGCCGCCGTTACGGAGAAAATTTTCACCATCCTGAAATGCATTATGCCCTTCTACTACCTTTGCAAATATCTTTCCCGCCGGTACAGGGTCACCGTCAATCGACTCAACGATACCAACCTCATTCTCAAGTATTTGCATAAACTCGAGCTTTTTGGTTTTATAAAGGAAGGGAATAAGAAAATGAAGACCCGGCCCAAGCGTGTGGGCATGAATACCTATTTCATTACTCAACGCGATAACGCGGTCCTGAGAAAGGTTTTTACCAAGGTAACGCCTTTCAACGAGGGCAATCTGCGTACCTCCGACGATAAGAATAGTGTTATACAGCACTATAAGAACCAATAGCGCAAGGATAATCCATATCAAATATGGGTTTTCAAAAATCATTGAAAGTATCATACAACCCTATAAAAAATTTTTTTTTGCAGTCTAAAACTATAAAGATTTTCGATTATTGCAAGAGGTTTGCTGTGATTTACTATAGAAAAGGTCTTTATTCATGATGAATAGTGAAAATTGTATTTGTACTACTGTATCATGGTAAGTTAATCAACAGGATTTATGTATGAGAAACAGAATAAAAATAGAGCCGCCCAAAATTGAACGGCCCTGAAAATTTTAACGCAGATAAATCATCTTTTTGACAATTGACTGATTGTTGACTGACAACCGGTATAAATATATTCCCGAAGAAAGGTTGTCCCCGGAAAAGTCAACCGAGTAATAACCGGCTTCCTGACTGCTTTCAACAAGAGTTTTTACTACCTGTCCGGTTATTGCATAAACCTGCAGCTTTACAAAACCGTTTGTTGGAAGTGTATAGACAATTTTTGTAGCCGGGTTAAATGGATTCGGATAGTTTTGGGAAAGACTATACTCAACCGGAAGGCCGACAACTGCTTCGATATTATCGCTCACTTCAAATGTACCGTCGTTATCCAGCATCTTCAGCCTGTACTTGTACGTACCACTTTTCAGATTTGCATCTTTATACGAATATTCTTTAACCGAGTTGCTGTTGCCTGCAGCCTTTATGAAAACAACTTTTTGCCAGTTCTGGTTTCCTGAACTCCGTTGCAGCTCAAATCCAGCCGAGTTTTGCTCAGTCGCGGTTGCCCATTTCAGCATCACCTGATTGTTTCTAACCCTGCTGAAAAAAGAGGTTAGTTCTCC
>JACPGF010000230.1:3715-7629 GCA_016182615.1 Ignavibacteriales bacterium | reverse complement strand
TAATATTCTCTCGACCAGTGCATCGATTATCCGTACAGGATTATTTCCTTCGATTTGTTCTTCGAGTGTGTTGAATATCTGTAGTTGATTGCGGTCTTGAGGGCTTATATAGGGCATGAGCTCGTACTGGGAATATTTTGAATTGTTATTACAAATTTACGGAATTGCATCCGGACATGCCACAATTACTTTTCCACATTCGCCTTTTTTTTTCCACATCTATTGCATAGAGTTTTCACACAGCCTCTAAAGTCTGAGGTTAGGTCATAAAAATTTCACTGTACTTCTTAAGCTGCTTATTTTAACTAAATGCCTAAACTCAACTTTATTTTACATAAGCTGAGTAGTTACAATATTTTGGAGAGTTAAAACAAATTCTTCATTATTAATTCTTCATTCCTAATACTCGTCGTATATACCCTCTGTTGGCGGAATGAAGTATGAAAATTCCTGAACTTTAATATCATTCACTGATGACGAATAAATTTTGTCGGCGGCTTCCGGGGCAAGAATGATTGCTCTGAGGTCTGTTTCTTTTGGTAATGCTTTTATTGCCGGTTCTGGGATGGTTACTTTCCCGTCTTTGGAGATACGAATTTGTATTTCGTATGCCTTCATAGAAATCCTTTGTTAATTTCTTTGCGCGGTACCTATCATAAGTTCCTGCGCACTCTTCAGGCTGCTGTCGGTAATGTTTTCACCGCTCAGCAGTTTAGCAATTTCCCTTACCCGCTCTTCTTGATTGATTGGCCGTATTGAACTGACCGTTCTGCCATCGCGGGCAATTTTTTCAACAACAAAGTGGCTGTCGGCCAACCCTGCAATTTGCGGTAAATGGGTTATGGCAATTATTTGATGGCTCTTTGCAAGATCCCTGAGTACCGCGCCAAGCCTTTGCGCTATGCGGCCGCTGACCCCGGTGTCAATTTCATCAAAGACCAGCAAAGGCAGTTTTTCACTTTTCGCGAGCACCGATTTAAGCGATAACATAATTCGCGAAACCTCACCGCCGGAGGCTACCGAGGCCAAAGGTTTAACCGATTCCCCGGTGTTAGTGCTGATAAAAAATTCGACTTCATCAAATCCCTTAGGGGTGCCTGCATACAATGTATTATCGTGTTCAATGGTATCGGCATTGTCTGCCGTGGTTTTTGTTTGCTGTTGTTTCACTTCAAAAACCGCGTGCATAATCCCAAGTTCATCGAGCACTTTTACTATATGTTTTGCTGACCTATCAGCCGCTGACTTTCTGGCCGTTGAGATTTCAGAGGCAAATGAACCGCATTCTTTTTGCAGCCGTGCAATTTCTTTTTTTAAATTACTAATAGCATCATCAACCGATGCATTTTCGCCTAGATCCTCAAGTATTTTGTTCCTGTATTCAATCACGGCACCGAGAGAACCGCCGTACTTCTTTTTCAACATATTAAGCGAGACTAGCCGGTTCCGTAACAATTCAAGCCGTTCAGGGTCAGATTCACAATGCTGCTGATACGACTGTAATCCCACGGCAACATCTTTTATCAGTGTGATCGAGGTTTGGATTTCTTCGAGTTGCTGCTCAAGGGAATTATCGAATTTTGCAAGTGCACCAATATCCGCTTTTGCCCTGTTCATCACCTGATACGCGTTAATATCACCCTCGTAAAGTGAATCGAGAGCGGACTGTAACAACTCAAGAATTTTATGCGAGTTTTCAAGGATGCGCAGGTTTTGCGCAACACTGCTGTCTTCTTCAGGTTGCGGACCAATAGACTCGATCTCTTTCAGTTGAAACTCCAGAAAATCACGCTTCTGCCGTACTTCCTCTTCACGTTTCAGGATATCCGCGAGTTCTTTTCGTGTTTTTTGCAATTGCCTGAAACTGTTCCGGTAAAAAAGCACTTTGTCTTCATGACCCGCGAATTCATCAAGGAAATCAATATGCGTTTCCTTGCGTAGAAGTGACTGATGCTCGTGCTGTCCATGCAGGTCAACCAGCAAATCGCCAAACAAACGGAGAGTTGCGAGCGATACGGGGGAATCGTTAATAAAGCAGCGCGAGTTTCCCTTCACGGCAATTTCCCGCCGGATAATTAATTCATCAGCACTTTCGATTTGTTCTTCCTGAAATAAAGATTTCACTTTACTGTTTGCAGTTACATCAAAGATACCCTCAACGATGGCTTTGGGTGCACCGTTACGTACCATTTCAGCAGCAGCACGTTCTCCAAGGAGTAATCCCATTGCATCAATAATAATCGATTTACCGGCACCCGTTTCCCCGGTGATTATATTCAATCCCCGTTCAAAGTTTACCGTAACAGATTCAATGACAGCATAGTCACGTATGTAAAGCGATTTGATCATATATCAGGCAGGTTCATATTGTATTTTGTACATCAAAATTCCGGAAAGTGTCTTGCTGTCAATAATTTCTCCGGCAGATATTTTTTGTTCAATTTCCTGCATTGACAATTCAATCATGGACATACCATGTTCGCCTTCTTCGCGTTCATGATCTCCTGCAGAAAGCCCAAACGCGGCGTAGATATGCAGCCGTTCGGAACAAAATCCCGGAGTTGTAACAATTGCCCCAAGCTTTACCACTTTTTCAGCAGTATAACCGGTTTCTTCCTTTAGCTCTCTTACCGCGCAAAGATATGGGTCTTCACCTTTGTTCAGTTTGCCCGCGGGTAATTCAAGCAGCCATTGATCTATCGGGTAACGGAACTGCCGAACCATCACAATTTTGCCTTCGGGATTAACAGGCAAAACTACTGCACCGCCATGATGTATAGCAATTTCACGCACGCCGGGTGTACCGCTGTCGTACTCGATTTGGTCAACCTGAATATCAAATACCCTGCCCTTGAAAACGGTTTCAGTACTGAGGATTTTGTAGTTCATTGATTTTTATTCGTAATAAGGTTTAAGTTCACTGCCCAAGTACTTTAACACTGCCGTTATTACGGCCATATCATCCAGATAGCCGATGAGAGGGGCAATATCCGGAATTGTATCAATGGGAAATATAAAATAGACAAGCGCGGCAATAACAATACTCTTCCTGTACCATGCAACTTTCGAATCCTTAAAGTAACCGTACATAGCCATAATGTCGTTAAGGAACGATATTTTCTTACCATATTTCTCAACTTTGGTCCAGAGATTCGCTTCAACATATCTGGCTTTCTCCTCATCGGTCTTCCCTGTTTCATTTTCACCAAAGTTAATTTCACGCCATTGAAGATTATCATCGAACATAGGTGTTACTTTCGCAATTAAAAATTTGTTAAAATGCTAAATTACAAAAAAAGTTAGTCTGTAAATATGCAAATGCAAACAATTTCGCAAGATATTATTTACCGGGGGTAAAACTCAACAAGAGGTGAATTGAACAATTCTACCTTTTGGGATAAGGCATTCGCATCCAATGCTTAAGTAAACTTCGGCAGAGCATCTGTGTCATATTTCTTCTCGAGTGTCCAAAAAAAAGAGGAATGCTCGTAACTTCAGGAGGCTCCAATTCCTTTATGATTCGCTCCTATTTTTCGAATAGCACGAAAGAGTTACCCGCAATCAGAACAGATTATTTCCTCTATCGTATAAATTACCCGATGATCAAATGCATCATCGGCTAAAGTTTTTTTCACTTCTTCCTGATGCTCCTGTTTTTGTCCCTGAGATTTCTTTATATATCCCTCCCAAAGCCACTTTGTGTCCAACCCTCAACTACCAATCCTCATTGATGCGTTTCTTCACTTTATCCAATACATACGTGGACAGATTCTGTACCTCTATCCACGGCATTATTAGAAACCGTCGGTTATTGATAATAAAAAGCAGATTTTTTTCACGTTGTGTTTTATTCCGTCCGGTATTTTCTTTTAACATGGCTCCATCCGTGCTGCCCCAAACCAGGCGAAACCCAA
>JACPGF010000230.1:0-3646 GCA_016182615.1 Ignavibacteriales bacterium | reverse complement strand
TTCTCAGATGACAGATGTTCTATACAGTTATCTCGACTTCCATACATTTATAATTCAAAATTCTATAATTTTTAATTTATAATTCTTTCTTGCTTTCCAGCTCTTCCCATCGGTCAAACAATTTTTGTGCATCAAGTTTAAGTGCTTCTAACTGCTCGTGGAGCTGCTTCGCTTCGTGCCCATGTTTTTCGAAAAAGTCGGGGAGGGCAAAAATATTTTCTATCCGTCCGATTTCAGCTTCGGTTCCGGTTATTTGGTTTTCTATAGTCTCCAGCTCTTTCGTTTCTTTCCACGAAAGTTTTTTTACCTGAGGCTTTACCCTGGTGTCCTCTTTCTTTTGTTTGGCAGCAGTGTCGGTTTGGGCATTCAGCCGTGCCTTGCGTTTTTCAACGTAAAAATCGTAATCGCCTTCGCTGTAATACGTGTTGCCGTTCCCTTCGAAAGCAATAATGCCGTCGCAAACGCGGTTCAGGAAATAACGGTCATGGCTTACCACTAAAACACAGCCGCCAAAGTTAATCAGTGCTTCTTCAAGTATGCGTAAGGTTGGCAGGTCAAGGTCGTTTGTCGGCTCATCAAGCAGCAGGAAATTGCCACCGACACGGTTTATCCGGTCATCGGTAAATAAAAAGCGGCGGAGATACGTCCACACGGGCATCTTTTCTTTGCCGAATGTAATAAACTCGCTGCCTTCCCCAATTGCCTGCAGAACGGTATCTTCGTTATTCAACAGCAGCCGGCCCTGATCGATATAGTTAAATATCACACTCTCGCCGACTTCAATTTTGCCCATTTTAACAGGCACTTCACCCAACAACGCCCTCAGAAAAGTGGTTTTACCCACGCCGTTATTGCCCACGATACCTATCTTCCTTCCGCGGGTAAACGCGACATTGAGCATATTGCAGAGGTCTTTCCCGCCGATAGACAAACCGAGGTCAATCAGTTCAAGAACCTTGTTGCCCATTTTTTCCGCCGGGGGAATAATCATGTCAACATCAAGTTCAGCCTGCACGCCGGGCTCCGCTGCCATCTCGTAGTATGCATCCAAACGGCTCTTTGATTTGGTTCGTCGGGCTTTTGGCCCCCGCATAACCCAGTCGAGTTCTTTGCGCAAAAACAGCCTGCGTTTCCGGTCTTCAATTTCAAGTACCTGCTGCCGCTGCGCTTTGTTTATCAAGTAATCGGTGTAGTTGCCCTGGTGCGAGTAAAACTCGCCCGAAGACAACTCAACTATCCTGTTGGCAATGCGGTCAAGAAAGTAACGGTCGTGAGTAACAAAAATGCAAGTGCCGGTGTACGTTGCCAAAAAATTTTCTATCCACTCGATTGATTCCGTATCTAAATGGTTTGTTGGTTCATCAAGGATAAGTAAATCCGGCTGTGAGATGAGCGCTTGGCAGAGTGCGGTGCGGCGTTTTTCTCCACCCGATAAGGAAGGTATTGTCCTGTCTCTCTCAGGCGCTTTCAATTCTTTAATAAGTGCATCAATTTTCCGCTCGAGATTCCAGCCGTCTTTGTGGTGAATGGCTTCTTCAAGCTGGTGGTGTTTGGCGGAATCCGTAGGGAGGGAGTGATACTCCTCAAGCAGGCTTTTTAGTTCAGCGGCACCGTCAAGGATGTTTTCGTAAACGGTACGCCGGGTGTCTAATGTAAAATCCTGGGAGAGATAGCTCACGGTCAGCCCACGGCGTTTCACTACTTCACCCGCATCAGGCTCCATTACCGCGGATATAATTTTGAGGAATGTCGATTTACCCGCGCCATTCCTGCCTACCAGACCAATCCGGTCGCCTTCGTGAATGCTCAGCGAGGCATGGTCTAATATTATCTGTTCACCGTATTCTACTTGTAACTCTTTGGCAGCTAAAACTACCGGCGTTATTTGTACACTCATTATAAATTTTTCTAACTGCTAAAGTTTAACTGATTATTTAATTTTACTAACCCGGGCTGAGATGATATAGTCCAAGTTTGGAAATGCTCTTGTGGTATAGTTCATACCCTTTATTGCAATCGAATCCTGCCGCGCGGAGGGGGTTTCACCATAACCGGAAAACAGTGATTCAACCACCTGATACCCCTCTGTAATTTTGGCAATTGGTGGGAAACCAAGCGTTCCACCATAGTCCATATTATCAAGAAAGGCATTATCATTGATGTTAATAAACAGTTGTGAGGTTCTTGAATCCTTCGTGGAGCGTGCAAAAGAAATAGTTCCTTTTTTATTCGAGGTTTTTACCGGCTCATCACTAATCGGCAGACCCTTATAGTAATTATTTAACTGTTCAGAATTAGAAAGACCGAACTGTGCAACAAATCCCTTTACCACCCGGAAAATAACCACGCTGTCGTAGAATCCCGCGCTAACAAGATGATGAAAACGGTCAACACCTTTTGGTGACCAATTACGGTATGCTACAGCCGTAAAACTTCCTTTGGAAGTGGTAAATACTACCTTGAACGAGTCCGGTGCAGCCGGTACAACTAATGAATCTACTTTTTGCTGTGCGCATCCGGTATTGTGTGAAAGAATAACAAATAATACTGCCGCGAGCAGAGTAAAAGTGCTTCTCATGAATTTCCTTAAAATCTATTATGAATTATGAATTGTAAATTATGAATTTGTGGCTATTTATCGGCATATTGCAGTGGAAAATTTTACGACAAAAAAAACCTGCCCGTAACCATAAACATTATCCTTGAGGTTTCACCCGCGGTTACTGATGCTCAGCTCTTTAAGCAGTCACAATTCCGGGAAGGGGTTTTAGTTTTGTGCGGCATGGCCGGTAGACAGGGAGGAACCGTTGTAATATAATTATAATTGGCACTAATTTTCAATGCTCCGAAGGAGCTAAATCTCATTAACCGCGGGTAAAACCCGTGGCATTGCACCTCCTAGTTTAAACGTCCCCGAACGGGGACGAACTGTCCTCACGGGAAGAATTTATTTTTCCTGCAGTTAGTAACTATACAAATATATTTCATCTCCATCTTATATCACTTTCTTGTAAAGATGCAATCAATTATTATAGCCTAAAATTCACTTTAATCCCCCACTTGCACAAATTCCCATAATTCATAATTTATAATTCATAATTCTTTATATTGCGTTTTTCATTTACAACCAAAATTCTTTAATGCTTTGTTTAGAATGTGACACCCGGTCTGGCTGGGTTGAAGCAGCGTTACAAAACTTAGATAGTATCATTGCAGACCATGCCCATTGTGAAAAAAAGGCTGCCTCGACGGGTATGAGCCTTATTTCGGCTTATCCGGAGAATACCGGCTTACTGCTCGCGATGTCCGATCTGGTTGAAGAGGAAATCGGGCATTTCAGGAGTGTGGTGCAAATTATGCAGGCGCGTGGTATCCCTTTGGGAAAAGACCAAACCGATGATTACGTACAGGCACTTTTTGCCAACATGCACAAGAATGAACCTGCCCGCTTTTTAGACAGGCTGCTTGTTGCCGGAATCATCGAAGCCCGTTCTTGCGAGCGTTTACGACTGCTTGCTGCTGCTTTGAATGATGAAAGCCTTGCGGGTTTTTACAAAGGGCTTGCAGATACCGAAGCCGGGCACTATGTTACTTTTGTAAAGCTTGCAAAACAGGCTTACCCTGAAGAACAAGTGAAAAACAGGTT
>JACPGF010000040.1:6940-16564 GCA_016182615.1 Ignavibacteriales bacterium | reverse complement strand
ATAGTGAGTAATACATTTCCCTGTTTCCCTATAATCCACGAGTTGGATTTTTTCTAGCACCCCATTATTATTAATGTATATTCGACACTCCCCTCCATCCGTGCTTTCAAACCGAAGAACGGTGTCGCAATGCTCATTTTTTAAATTGGCATCAATACGTTTTATGGTGTTTTTTATTTTTTGAATTTCTCCCTGATCCTGAGCATAAACTGGGAAAAGAAAAGTTATTAACAAGAACAACGTTAAAAGAATACCATTAAACTTAACACTACATTTTCTTTCTAATTTGCCATTCATATTTTTTCCTTACTTATGAGTCCGCCGGTTTGCTAGCTGAATATGTAGTTTGGCGAGCTTGTTTTTCCATAGTCCAGCCAATTTCTTGTCAATCGTGGAAATACTTGTTCAAACACTTTTTGCCGCGTACCATATTTCCTTGCGCCTTTTGCCAGTATATGTTATTGTTACCGGCAAATTTAGATAATTAAATGCAATAATGGTAATGCCTCTATTCAGGTCGCTTCTCAAGGTGTTCGAGCAATGATGAATTTCAATTTTTACTTACCACTATTATTTGTTGTAAAAGATTTTCATAACTTCATTCGTTTCATTATTTTATCACGGATAATAAATATTATATCTTCGTCGCCGTTTGGGGTATTTTTATCCTTTGAGCATTGAGATATTTCTTGTTCGTGAAAATTAGTACTACCATGTACATAAAAACTATTAAACCTATAATAACCTATTTCACCATTATCAAATTCAGTTTCATTAGAATTAAAATCAGGGGATTGATTAGCTGGAATAAACGAATTAAACTTTTTTATAAAATAGCTACTACCAATTATGAAATTGCTAGTATCTGAAATTATTTCTTTATTTGTATAATACTTGATACGTTTTTCCAATTTATATCCTTCAATAGTACCATGATCTTGTTCTCCAGTTTTCCAATTCTTTAATTCCTCAAATTTCTTATGAGGGGGAATCGAGGTTGATGGTATAAACAAATTTTCATAACCAGTAATAATACCAATTTCTCTACCTTTCCAAAATAAACTAAAAAGTGAACGTATTTTTTTTACTTTTGTGTCTTTCCGTTGACAAATATAAGTGAGTATAAGAATAGAATCACTTACATTATCTATAGCCAGATAATACTTTGCTTCTGGATATTCATTCATCAAAATAAATGCTCCAAAAACAGTGTAAAGGTCATTGTCTAAATATAGATTCGCACACGTAGTGATATTTACTGTCTTTTCATTTTCAGCAAGCTTTGGTTTTGTCTGGGATTTACATCCAATAAATAATGTTAAAATTGAAAACATTATTAACACTTTTTCAAGTTCATTTTTTCTTGTTAAACATGTAAAATTCTTCATTCATCGTTCCATTAAAATTCTTAATATCGCTTATTTCGTATTGTTGATATTCATACTTTGCTTTTGAATTAATAGTTTTTTCATTCAGTGAATAAGGAGCGATATTAACATTTGCCGTTAAATAAAAGATTGCTGTGTTTTTATTTAAAATAAATCCTAATATTCCAAATTTCGCAGTTGTACCATCATCTCCTGAACTTCTCGTTATGTTATTAAAACCGCTAACTTTCCCAAACGGGTAATAATAGTCTTCCAGCGATAAGGTAATGTTGTTGTTGGCAACAGGCTCAAAAGATACCCGCAAAACTGTCTGAACCTGGATTTACAGGATTAAAGGATTAACAGGATTATTTTGCATGTTTGTTAAATGTCTGCTTAAATTCAGTTTTTTTGGAGCCAAAATTTACAAATAATCCGGTTAATTCTTTCTGCTTCTTTAAACAGCACCCTTTGCTTGCAAGTAAAATAATTATCGTGTAAAATTTGTCTTATCCTGTTAATCCTCTAATCCTGTAAATCCAGGTTCAGACAATTATTTTGCATGTTTGTTAAATGTCCGTTTAAATTCCAATTTCTTCGAGTCAAAATTTACTAATAACCGGGCTAATTCTGCCAGCTTTACGATACAGCACCTTTTGAATTAAGGTAAATGGTGTATTTTGGGTTATTGCTTGCATCTGGTTTTTAGACAATTAGTATTTTGCTACAACTTCCGGTTTCTTTACTGCATACAGTTTTTTTTCTCTCTCAAGAAATTCATATACCTTAATAAATGAATACCCCTTTTCTTTGGCATGTGCTTTAAGTGAATCATATTGATAATTTTCCTCTATTTCATAACTCATGCTTAGATTTTTCCCTTTATATGGTTTCTCCGAATAGTCCAGTAATCCCTCAGTAGGAACTATCTGCACTTTCCCGTCTTTATGAAATACAATATAGGCTCCCCCACACTCATCCAAAGCCCAACTCGGCCCAGTTACAAAATCAGTGCAACTGCCTTTAGTAAAATAATTATACTTCCCGTATAAAAAATAATATCTGCCACTATCTTCATTAATTCTTGTTATTGTTACCCCATTACATTCGTAGTAGATAATTCTATAACTGAAAAAATATTCATAAACACCCCAAGCAATAAATACCAGAATTATAAACCGCAATAAGTTTTTTAGATTACCGACACTAAAAACTGACTCTCTCATTTTATTTCTTTCCTCCGGATGAATGATTCTTACTAATAATCATAAATATCAGGATAGAGCATCAACTACAACTAAATTTCATTTTATTTTGATTGTATAGATATATCCTTAAATACTGACATTAAACTTATTAGATATTTTATTAGCAGAAAAATCCGAATTGATCTGTCAAAAACCCGTTAAGCTAGGTTATACATACCTGTTGTACATAATTTTTCCCAAGCACCTTTATAAACCCCGCAAGTTATTATACTTACTGGGTTTACACCGTGGGTGTTCATGCAGTATCCCAAAGGAAATTATTTCTCAACACTTTGCAATTCTCTTTTTTACTCGCTATCTTTGTAAAGAGTCTGGCATTTATGCTCATTATTCCAGTAATTGTTGTTTGAGTTTGCGGTTGCATTCGAGTAAAGCCGGAACAAATACTAACGAAGATTAAATGTACCACGGCTGTGTAACTTTGGTAAAAAGTAATAAAGTACAATTAAAATATTGCCATATTCTATTGCAAATAGGTTCCATCGAATAAGCTGAATTGCTTTTTTTAATGGAATTTTCACTGCAAAAAAGTCAGTAATTCAAAGACAATCGAGAATGTGAATTACTGGCAGGAGACTTAGTCACAAAACTTTGATAATCATTCATTTTTCCATGTAACAAAAAGAGCTGGAATTTTTAAACCGGAATGTTTTAAATATAAGCACTGATACGTTTTTAGAATTATGTTAACAAAACGCAACAAACGTTATTACTTAGTGACTCTTTTAATTGGGATTGCTTTTGTAGTATTCGATTACTATTTTCTCAGTCAGTCTATTACCGATTTAATGAGAATTCTGTTTTACGGTATTTTTGTAAATTCCATTTCCAAGTTTATTGAAGATTTCAGACAAACCCGAAAGAAAAAGAAGTGAACAAAGAATTAATTACAGCAGCATTTTTAATTGCAATGATAATTCTCTACGGTTTAATACTTTTAGACCGTAAGCATGAGAGTTCAGACTCGAGATTGGAAAAGCTTATTGAAGCTATGAAAGAATACTCTAAGGAGCATCCTGACTTTAAGAAGATACTTAGCAAAGTGGGATTGCTTTGACTATTTTAAGGTAGATTCTCAATTTACCTATGATCAAAGTGCAATGACAGCTTCTACGCTTTTTGTTGCAATAAAAACGAATATAGTGCATCCAAAACAGTATAAATTTATTAGAACTTCTTACGTGTATTCCCTTAAGCATTAATAGTCGAATAGCCGGAGAATACCGGTTTCTCAAAAATTTTTAATTCCTGTTTTAATCATTCCCCTCTGAATCCATTTACTGTACCCTGCATCCTAACCTGTATGAAACACAGAAATTTGGAACACCGACTATGATAGCAGTTTATATAATACTTGGCATTATTGGTTTATTCGTTTTGCTGCAGATATCCCAAGTACTGTTAGCCCGCAAAGCCAAGGGTACGAAACTAACAGGTTTACAAGGGCCGCTGAAAGCTTTGGAGAAATCCGGCTCGAAGGGTATGGTTTATTTTTATAGCCCTGCCTGCCATGCTTGCAA
Source organism: Ignavibacteriales bacterium (assembly GCA_016182615.1). Classification (GTDB taxonomy): domain Bacteria; phylum Bacteroidota; class Ignavibacteria; order Ignavibacteriales; family Ignavibacteriaceae; genus JACPGF01. The sequence continues at coordinate 12,409 of JACPGF010000040.1, read as the reverse complement.
AACAATAACTCCCGTTATTAAGCAAATGGCAACCGAGCATAAAAACATTTTTGCAGTTGATATATCAAAAGACCGCTCCGCATTACAAGTCTTCGGGATAAAAGCCACACCAACCACCATGGTTGTCGAAAACGGCGTTATCTCCCAGGTACTTCTTGGTGCGCGGTCAAAAGATGTTTTGCAAAAACTGGTAAATTGGTAAATTGTTTTTTTTATAAACACCATAAACAGCAAAAAAGAACGGCATTGCCATTATTTTTCATTAAAAAAAATCGCTAATTTTAGTTTTACTTTTTAGAAACAAGGAAAACAGAAAAATGAACAAAGCACTCTATGCTCTTTTAACGATTTTATTTATTACTGCAGCTGCATTCGGGTTTGGCAGTAAAAAGTACGGGAAACCTTTAACCCTTAAGGAAAAAACTAAGGTGTCCGTGATACTTGCAAACCCAAAGAATTATGTTGGCAAAAAAGTATTAGTTGAAGGCACCATTATTGCAGTGTGTGCAAAAAGAGGCTGTTGGATGGAATTGGCGAGTGACAAACCATTTCAAAAAATAAAAGTTAAAGTAAATGACGGCGAAATCGTTTTCCCGATGGAAGCTAAGGGCAAAAAAGCCTTGTTAGAGGGTGAGATTTATGAAATTTCTTATACAAAAGAAGAAGCCATTGAGCATGCGCAGCATCTCGCAGAAGAGTAACAGTTTTAGCATAACTGAGTTTATAGAAAAAACTTAGTTTATACAACTGTATCTGTTCTACACATTACACTGAAAGATTACATGGTTTATTGGAGAAAATGGTTACGAATACTGCACCGGGACATTGGATACATAGCCGCGGGGTTAACAGTCATTTATGCAATTTCCGGGATAGCGGTCAATCATGTTGCTGATTGGAACCCGAACTACAAAATTCAAAATTTTGAAAGCCAGATTGAACCAATTGCAGACAGTTTAATTGGGAAAGAGGGATTGACACAGAGCATCCTTGACCAAATTGGCGAAAAAGGTAAAGTGAAAGATGTTGTCTATCCTGATTCATCGACAATGAGTATTTTCGTGGAGGACAATACGATTACGGTACATTTAAAAACCGGATTGGTTGAAGAAGAAAAAGTACAGAGCAGAACCGGAATTAGGGAAACAAATTTCCTGCATCTCAATGTTCCTAAAAAACTCTGGACATGGGTAGCTGATATATTTGCAGTGGCACTTTTGTTTCTTGCAATCAGCGGTTTGTTTATGATTAAAGGCAAACAAGGTATTACCGGCAGAGGAGCCTGGTTAACGGCTCTCGGCATCTTGATACCGGTTGTCTTTCTTATAGTTTATTATTATATGGATTAATTCCCGGACAGATAAGTATTATACAGGATATAAAATGGATACAACAGAAATTAATAACCGATATACCGTGCTTGCGCAGGACACATGCTGCCTATCATGCGGCGGTGCTTTGGATTTAAGCCTGCCGCAACCCGGTGAAGTGTGTGTTGACCTTGGCTGCGGCCGCGGCAACGATGTCATCCGCATGGCGGAAGCAGTGGGTGAAAACGGTTTCGCGTACGGGCTTGATATTTCAGACGGCATGCTTGAGAAAGCACGGAAAAACGCTGAAAAACTTGATGTAAAAAACGTCGTTTTTATCAAATCCGAATTGGAAGAATTGCAACTCGCTTCTTCAACGGCAAATCTGGTAATCTCAAATTGCACCATTAATCACGCTGAAAATAAACCCGCCGTTTGGAACGAGATACACAGAATACTTAAAAAAGGTGGTAGATTTGTAATTAGCGATATTTATTCGATACAGGATGTGCCCGAAGAATACCGCAAAGACCCTATAGCAGTTTCTGAATGCTGGGCCGGAGCAGTGCGCAAAGATGAATACTTGCAAATGGTGCAGGATGCCGGTTTCACGAACATTGAAATTAAAGAAGAGAGTGCTCCATACGCGAAAGGTAAAATTGAAGTCGCAAGTTTTTCAATTTTAGGCCAGAAGGCTTCCTGCTGTTGCGGAGCAAAATAATTACCCCTAACAAAAAAAGGAGGAAACATGAAATCCTTAATCAAAAAACAACCTGCCCCGGAAAAGAAAATTGCACAGTGTTGTGCAAAAGTTTCTAAAGCAGTCGCAGGCTGTCACGATTAGTTTTCTGTTTATAAGAGCTGAAATCAGAAATGAAATCAGCTCTTTTTTTTTGAATCGTTTCCTCTCACCCATCATCTTACTAGTAGTAATAAAACAAAGCATATGAACTTTTCAAAACACAATATTTTCGGAAAAATACAAAACCAGGACGACTGGTTTATCCTTAACCTGCTTACCGGGCAAGCTGATATTTTGACCGCAGAAAAAGCAGTTGAACTGCAAACGGGCAAGTTGAGTGATGAACAGGAATATATTGATAAGGGTTATCTGACAACGGAGCAAGACGAAAAAAAATTATACAATAAAAAGTATCTTGAGTTTATCGAGCAAAGGGATACAGATGAGGTACAAATATTTTTTGTGCCATGGTACGCGTGTAATTTCGATTGTAGTTATTGTTATCAGTCCGGTTACGACAATAACCCTAAAAAACTGAACAAAGAAATCATTGATGCGTTTTTTATACACGTGCAACAAAAATTTTCAGGCCGAAAAAAATACTTAACCTTATTTGGCGGCGAACCTTTACTGCCGGGTGTAAACAGCCGTGAGCTAATCGAATACTTCCTTGGGAAAGCCGCAGCACTTGGCCTTGATACCGCAATTGTAACTAATGGATATACACTTGAGGAATATGCTGACCTGCTCATAAAAAGCCGCATCAGAGAAGTACAAGTTACCCTTGATGGAACTGCTGAAATGCATGATGCACGGCGCTATTTGCATGGCGGTTACCCGACATTTACCAAAGTTGCAAAGGGAATAACGGCCGCGTTACAAAACAACATTACCATTAATCTTAGAATGGTTGTTGACAAACAGAATATTGATACGCTTCCAGCATTGGCTCAGTTTGCCATTGATAGTGGCTGGACTAAAAGCCCGGACTTTAAGACGCAGCTTGGAAGAAACTATGAACTGCATTACTGCCAGGATGGAAACTCGAAACTGATGAGCAGAGTTGAGTTTTACACCGCTCTCTATGAACAGGCACTCAGGCATCCTCATATTCTTGAATTTCACAAACCGGCATTTTCGATAACTAAATTTTTGTTCGAAAATGGCGAACTGCCACAGCCCTTATTTGATGCATGTACCGGTTGCAAAACCGAATGGGCTTTCGATTACACCGGCAATATATTTGCCTGCACTGCCACCGTTGGCAAGCCGGATTCTTCGTTGGGCATGTATTATCCTGAAACATATTACAGGCAGGATATTATTGAGCAATGGGAAGAACGTGACGTCTTAAACATACCGGAGTGTAAAACCTGCAATCTTCAGCTGGCATGCGGCGGCGGTTGCGCGGCAGTAGCCTACAATAAACACGGGAAAATTAGTTCACCTGACTGCAGACCGATTAATGAAGTAGTCAGCCTTGGAATGTCATTATATAATTATATGGAATAAATATGTCAGATAAAATACAATACATAAACGCAGCAGAATATGATAAAGAAGTACTGCAATCAGGACTGGTTGCAGTTGATTTTTACTCAACCGAATGCCCACCCTGCGAGGCATTAGCAAGTAAATATGAATCACTCAGCGAGATATATGGTGATGATATTAAATTCGTAAAAATACACCGTCAGGAAAACCGTGATCTTGCGAATTCACTTGGGGTTACATCCTCCCCCACGGTGCTCTTTTACAAAAATGGAGAAATAACCGGGGAGCGGTTTACCGGTGGTATTAAACGATCAGAAGTTGAGCGCAATCTTGAGGTTCTTATAACCCCTGAACGGGTTTTAGAATTAAAATCCGGTATTAACAAAACCGAAACGTATTGTGATGTACTGGTAATCGGCGGCGGCCCTGCTGGCTTAGCTGCTGCTATCTACACGGCACAGGCAAAATTAAAAACTATCGTCGTCGATAGAGAACTACCAGGCGGACAGGTTAAAACTACTCACATGGTTAGTAACTACCCCGGTTTTAGTGAACCTGTTTCGGGCTACATGCTTATGCACTATATGGCCGAACAGACCAAGGGTGCAGGTGCTGATTTCCGTTCTGCCGTGGATATAACCGAGATGAATTTGCCTGAAAAGTACATTGTAGTTGATGGTATTGAGACTATTCATGCTAAAAAAATCATTATCGCAACCGGATCCTCACCACGGCTATTAGGTGTTAAGGGCGAAAAAGAGTATAAAGGAAGCGGCATCAGTTATTGTGCCACCTGTGATGCAAAATTTTATGAAGGCAAGCATGTTATTGTTATTGGCGGCGGTAATTCAGCTATTGAAGAATCATTGTTCATAACCAAATTTGCCTCAAAAGTTACTATTGTTCACCAATTTGACAAGCTGCAGGCCAACAAATTTGCGCAAGAACGCGCTTTTGCCAACCCGAAAATTGAGTTCATCTTTGAACATGAACCCCGTGAATTTATAAAGAATGGTACGTCGGTTAATGAAGTTCTAGTACAGGATTTAAAGACCGGCGAATTGAAAACCCTTGCCTGCGATGGTGTATTCATCTTTGCAGGTATGACTCCCAACATTCAGGAAATACAGGATAGTTTTGTGCTTGACCAATGGGGCTATATAAAGACCGATATGAGTATGAAGACGAACATTCCGGATGTATTTGCGATAGGTGATGTTGCCAGCAAACAGTTCCGTCAAATAACTGTTGCAGTCTCAGATGGCACCATCGCGGCAATAGCAATTGCTAAAGAATTGGAGATGGAAGAAGTTTTTGAAGAAGTTCACAGTTAAAAAAAACAGAATTTAACGATTTATCTGGCTAAGTGCTTTTTATTCAGCAATTTTATTGTTAAATTTAAATTCTAATTCCTGCCCGGATGGCGGAATTGGTAGACGCGCTAGATTCAGGGTCTAGTCCACGTTAGTGGGTAGGGGTTCAAGTCCCCTTTCGGGCACAAAGAGCGGTAGAGATACCGCTTTTTTTGTTTTAAACAATCGCATAATTGTCGCTGGAATTGGTAGATAAACTAGATTCAGGGTCTAGTCCACGTTAGTGGGTAGGGGTTCAAGTCCCCTTTCGGGCACAAAGAGCGGTAGAGATACCGCTTTTTTTGTTTTAAACAATCGCATAATTGTCACTGGAATTGGTAGATAAACTAGATTCAGGGTCTAGTCCACGTTAGTGGGTAGGGGTTCCTCGCAGAGTCCTGTGGAAAGTCCCCTTTCGTGTTTACCAACCATTCTTTGGTTGGGTTTACCAACCATTCTTTGGTTGACACAAAGAGCGGTAGTGATACCGCTTTTTTCGTTTTATACAATTTGGAAATAATACTTTCCTGAATAAGTGAATTAATCACCCGATAGTTTTCTTCATGCCTAA
>JACPGF010000040.1:0-6922 GCA_016182615.1 Ignavibacteriales bacterium | reverse complement strand
AGATAAGATTTAAAATTGATTATAGACCTGTACAAGGTAAATATTTTATACTCAATATTGAAAACGCTTGAGCAGGAAATATTTGCTCTCAGGAATGGTTCCGGGGAGAACTTTTGTATCGGGGAAACCATTTATTCACCAAACAATTGAGCCCGGCAGATACGGCTTAACATTTTACGTTGCCGAAGCTTGATCTGGTTTTGCTCAAATTATATCAATCTATCCGTTTTATTTGCCTTTTGCAAAACAATTCCAAGAGTTTTACAGTTGCACTAAAAAAATCGACTTTTTAGAAGCACTATATGATGCCTGTGCGATTTTTGGTACATTATTCAAACCTTTTTTATTATTTTCTACTTGAAACTATTCAATAAATTTGGGAAAAGCTATGCAATTTACAAAAAGCCCTATTACACTGACACTTGTTTGCAACCCGCTTGCATTAATCACCGCCAACAAAGGCGGTAATTTTCCATACGCCTTTAATTCTCCCCAGAATCATTCTCATATCTACCGGACTGTAGAGATTGCTTTCTTCCACATATCCCAGAGGCTTTTTGGACATAGTTCTAACATACATCCAGCCCTTCTTTTTGATTGGCAATTTTTCATTTTCATTATAATCAAAACGGACAATATCATAACTCAACCAGACAACGGTTTTTTCATCAGTTCCAGGTTTCTCTTTAACCGGAACATTATCGTTAACTACTACTAGTACGTTAAAATAGTCATCTGGGTCGATTAGTTCCAAATCGTAGACATAGGGGAAAGCGAATTCATACTTACCTTCACCCCTTTTTAAAAAGACTCCTCCAAGATTCATAACCGTTGCAGCCACACACCAAAACTCACTCTGCTGCGAGGAGAAATTCCACCTTTCTTCGAATTCCTTTATACCTCCATCCCCTCAAAACTGTTAATATTTCGGAATCGAGAGATTTAAGAATAAACTGTCGGTCTTTCGCTTCTATAGCTTTTTTTAATTTTGTAACAAACTCTTGCAAGGATTTATCCTTCCCCGATTCATCTTTCGGATAGAGTTTATTTTGCGGGTGAACGATCATTTGTCCTAGTAAAAGAATGCAAAGTAAAAGGATACGGTGCATTGTTGGCTTTCACTATTTTTGTGTTAAATTCGGGTTAAAGCATTCATACAAAAATAGTGTTTTACGGTGAACAATTCATTTTTCTGGTTTATGATCATTCAACACAACCTATGCGATTCCCCTAACTCCACTTTTTGCCAATGAGGGACTTGTTTTTCAACATTCTTCAATTGTTTTTGTTTTCTTCTGACTGTTCATTTCAGTTGGAAGTCTTTTAAAAACAAAATTGCCTCACCTGTTACCCCTCGTTGATGGAAGGTGGTGGGTAAAGCAGGGAATCGTTTGGAGCTGATTATATACTTATTTAGACAACGCTTTCCCCTTGCTTTTCTCACAACAATGCTTTAATATAGTGTGCATTTGTACACTATTTTAAGACCATGACCGAACACGACTTTGACCTGAGTAATTACCGCCTGCCGCAAGACCGCGGGCAAACCTCCCGGATTACCCGCCTGCACCCGGCTCTGCCCCGCAATACCGATAACGTGCCCTTCGATATCTTTGACTACGAGATGCTGTTCAAAGACGAAGGCGTGCTGCAGATGATGCGCAGCGGCAACACGATCGGCTGTTTTTATATCGAATCGCCCGGCATGCGCTCCCTGCTCAAGCGGCTCTCCGTCGATACCTTCGAGATGCTGACCGCGGCAAGCTCGGTTATCCGCCCCGGCGTGGCTGAAAGCGGCATGATGCAGGAGTTTATCGCGCGGCATCACGACCCGAAACGCAGGAAGTATCTGCTGCCGGAGATGGAGAAGATACTCGGCGAAACCTACGGGGTAATGATCTATCAGGAAGACGTGATAAAAATCGCGCACCACATTGCCGGGCTTACCCTGGACGAAGCCGACCTGCTGCGCCGCGCCATGAGCGGCAAGATGCGCTCTCACGATGCCATGACGGGATTGAAGCTGCGTTTCTTTCAGTCAGCCACGGACCGCGGGCTTACCGTGCAGGTTACCGATGAACTGTGGCGGCAGATCGAGTCGTTCGCGGGATACGCCTTTTGCAAGGCGCATAGCGCCTCTTTCGCACTGCTCTCGTTTCAGGTGGCGTTCCTTAAGGTGTATTACCCGGCGGAGTTTATGGCCGGGGTACTCAGCAACGGCGGCGGGTACTACTCCGCTGCCGTGTACATACAGGAGTGCCGCAGGCAGGGCCTGACCGTGCTGCTCCCCTGCATAAACAAAAGCAGTTACGATTACACGGGCCTTGGCGCGTCGGTGCGTATCGGGCTGATGGCAATCAAAAACCTGCCCAAGGCTTCAGCGGAGGCATTCCTTGACGAGCGGAAAAAACACGGCCCATTCCTTTCCCTGGAGGATTTCATCATACGCACGCGCGCGGGTTTCGAGGATACAACCAAACTCATCAAATGCGGGGCTATGGACTGTTTCGGCAAAACACGCCCTACCCTGCTCCGCCTGCTTGACTTGTACTACCGGACCCGCCGCCTGTTCGATCCCGGCTACAACGATCTTTTTGCCGGGGAAACTCAGCAGTTGGAAAGGGACGTGGAAACAACGGAGGAGTATTCCACCGTTGAAAAATGCCTTATCGAGATGGAAACCTTTGACTACATGGTAACCCGTCACCCCTTGCAGTTTTTTAACAAGTGGACACACGACCCCGGCATACTTAAAGCTTTAAGCGACACGTTCGAGGCGGTGCTGTTCCCCAAAGCATACGGGCGTTTTGCCGCCGAGACTCTTTGCATGGGGCCTTTCCTCGTGGAAGGCATTGTTGACATTGCCAATGGCAACAATCTCGTTGTGGATAAAATGCAGGTCTTGGCGGCAATAGAGTTGAAAAGCGCACTGCAAAAAGACAGCGTCGAAAACAACTACTTCGGCGACGTCGAAAAGGTTGCCGAAGAAGACTTTACCCTTGCCGCGAAACTCGGCCAGAAAAAACTGGTGCACGCGTATGCAGGGTGAGGGGGAATGTAGAATGTAAAATGTAGAATGAATAATTAATAATGAAGAATTAAGAATTAAGAATGCAGCTATTCTTGGCGTTCTTGGCGGTTACTTTGCGGCTTTGCGTTTTAATGGAGCTGAATTTATGACTACCCAATAGTTGGATACAAAGAGATTTTGTAAAAAAAAGGGGCGACTTGTTAGATCGCCCGGTATTTTTACAACTCGTACATTTCGCCTTTTTGGGGAATGGTGACGGTCTTGAAGCCGCTTTCTATAAGCCGGGTTTTGAATTTTTCCTGCTGGTCAAAATCACCGTGCACTAAAAACATATTCTTGAGCTTATCTTTATCGAGCGTGTTGCAATAATGCAGCAGTTCATTGCTGTCGGCATGGGCAGATAACGAGTTGAAAAGAACTACTTCTGCATTTAAATTGAAAGATTCACCAAGAATATTTAATGGTGTAACTTTTTCAACAATTTTTTTACCAAGCGTATTCTCGGCACAATAACCGACAATAAGGATCATACTGTTTGCATTCTCAATATTGTTTGCAAGATGGTGAACAATACGGCCAGCCTCTGCCATTCCGGAAGAAGAGATAATCATGCAGGGGCCGTGAACGGAGTTCAGTTCCTTGGAGTCTTCAACATTGGTAATGTATTGCAATTGAGCAAAACCGAAGGGATCCTGATGCCGTAAAATAAAACGTGAAGTTTCAAAATCAAAGCACTCGGGATGTAAACGGAACACCTGAGTAACGTTAACGGAAAGCGGGCTATCCACAAAAATAGGAATGCGTGGAGCCTTGTTCTGCTCGAACAACTCGTTAAGCAAATACACCAGTTCCTGCGTCCTGCCAACGCTAAACGAAGGGACAATGATTTTCGCTTTCCTGTTAACAGCCTTTTTTATTACTTCAGCCATTTTATCGCCGGATAAAGTAAATGAATCATGAAAACGCCCGCCGTATGTTGATTCACAAAGGAAATAGTCAACATCAGGAATTTTTTCCGGATCACGGAGTATAGGCAGGTTGGGGCGGCCTAAATCACCTGAGAAGGCAAAGCTGAACACGCGCTCTTTTTCCTGTATCATCAGATGGACGATAGAACTGCCAAGAATATGGCCTGCATCATAAAAGGTCAGCCGCACCTCGGGAGTAATATCCACCTCGTTATGATAATTGACCCCGATAAACTGTTTTAATGTTTGTATAACATCTTCCTGAGTGTAGAGCGGTTCAAACAGGTTTTTTTTAGCTCTTTTCCGTTTCTTGTTTACAAATTCAAGATCATGCTCCTGTATATGAGCGCAATCCTGTAACATCAAACTGCAAAGATCCTTTGTTGCAAAAGTGCTGTAAATTGGCCCACGGAAACCCATGCGGACTAGAGAAGGCAGGTTTCCCGCGTGATCGATATGTGCATGCGAGAGAATAACCAGATCAATTTCACGCGGGTCGAAATCGATAAAATTCCTGTTGGCTTCAAACGACTCCTTACGTTTGCCTTGAACCATACCGCAGTCCAAGAGTATTTTTGACCCGTTAATATGCAGCAAGTGCATTGAACCGGTAACAGAGCGCGCTGCGCCGATAAACTGAATCTTCATATTTGTTCCATTATATTATAAGGGTAAGATGTCGTGAGGGATATCCGAAAGATGAGAGGAATCCAACAGAATTCCAAGAAGAAAACCGGAGCTGTAATTGTGTCAGCATATTCTCAATTTTATGTTTACAGAGTAGAAAATACAAATAAATGAACTATTGAAAAACTTGAGACAGCGCCTATTGTAAAAATAATGGAAACTTTAAATGCTGAGACCGGTGATTTGCAGCAGTCTGTTTTTAGTTTAAGGTAATTCTTGCCCGCCAATACAGTAAAAATCCGTTGGTATTACTAGAGTACTAGCCGCTGACACAACTATAAAATTTACCGGACTCAAAAAACAAATTAGTAAAACCCTGTAAGTGATTGATAATATATGCGGAAAATACTAATTTTAAGTTCAATGATGAATACAGTTTGAGAAGAGGATCTTGCACAAGATATTGCTGAAGCCCGGCTTTAGAAATGCAATAAAGCCGTTGCTTCAAAGATTGGTATTCCTCATTTCCCTTATAACAATTCAAGTATTTTTAAATATTGGAAATGCTATGATTACACTGACAGACGAACAAATTAGAAGCATTGCTGGTGACCTACAATGCGGCATGCTGGTATATCTATTCTGGACACCCAGAAAAACCCATTCGGTGATACCGATATCTGGTATAAAGAAGTAAGGAAAATTAAAAAAAACTGGAAAAATTATGTTGTGTTCGAAGATATTGAAACGCGTGATTCATTCCGCATAATGGAAGATTTTGCACACAGCTTAGACAATAACCGCCTCAGGGAATCATTGCTTGATATTTTACAGATGAAAAAGCCATTCGCGAATTTCAAATGGAAGATAGACAACTCAGGTGAATACCGGCAGAGGTGGTTTGCTTTCAGAGATCAGCGTTATTTTGATTGGGTGAAAGAGCAAATTGCAATGTTTAACCGTTCTGAAGATAATGATGATACTGACGATACTGACGAAGTGGAATAGAAAAATAATTGTCTAACATTGAAATTGAAGAAAAGGTAAATAAAATTGCCCGCGTGCTTGTGGGCGAAAAAGGGTACTTGTGCATGATTGATGTTCTGTTAAAACTTGAATATCTTTCAAAAAAGGACCTCGACGATTGGCGGTTTGGAAGAATTCATTTTCTGGAAAAAGTCTGTCATGTAAACCTGACAAAACTTTCACGGATACAAAAGATGATGCGGGGTGCCGCGCGGAAAATGCAGTTAAAACCTTCATGGACCGCTTATAATAAATATGGCAAGGGTCCTAAAATAAGGTTGAGATTCAGTAAATCGGGCACACAGTATGTCGAAGATGCCTATTCCACACACTATGTGAATATGTACGGGAGAGAAGAAAAAAAAGTTAGACCATTAAAAGAGAAAAAAGAAAAGACTCAGCGGTATCCTGAATCGACCGATATTTGGCCTGATTATTTTTATGATATTGATCAGCCCGAGGATTTGGGAAGTAGGGAACAATATGACACGACTGATGATTTACCGTTTTAGATTATCATGTCACATTCTTAAAGAATTTAATCCCTGCAAGACAAAAAAGATAAGCCTTTTCACCTCAATAAATTGCTTCGCGGATTTTTGCCGAGATAAAGTCCATTATCCAAACCACCAGTGCAACCATGATAACAATTAAACCTACTTCATTCCATTTAGCGAGACCCTGATACTGCATGAGCATGGTACCAATGCCCCCGCCGCCAACAAGGCCAATTATAGTTGCCATGCGCACGTTGATATCCCAACGGTAAATGGTAAACGACAAAAAAGGCAGTACTATTTGTGGAACAACGGCAAACCATATAACCTGTATTTTATTTGCGCCAGTCGCCCTTATTGCCTCTAACGGTCCTGTCTCAATCCCTTCAATTGCTTCCGAATAAAGCTTGGCATTACTTGCAACTGTGTGCACCAGCAGTGCTATCATACCGGCAAATGGGCCGATGCCAACCCAAACCGAAAAAACAATTGCCCAAATCAAAGGCTCAATAGAGCGGATAAAGTTGAGGACGAACCTGAGTATCGTATAAACGATCAGCCCCAATGTGCTGTCCTTCATCAGGTTGCGGGCTGTTAAAAAACTGAGTATTAAAGTTACCGGTATCGATAATACCGTGGCAAGGAGCGCTATATATATGGTTTCAATTATTGCGAATAACGCATCATCAAAAATGCCAAACTTCGGCTTAAACATCGCACTAAAAATTCTGCCAGCACCGTTTAACCCGTCGGCACTTAACAGGTCAATGATT
>JACPGF010000243.1 GCA_016182615.1 Ignavibacteriales bacterium | reverse complement strand
TTTCATTAACCGTTAATGATTTTTCTGCAAGAAGCACTGGCAATTGTGTTGTTTGGTCAACGGTTATCTGAACATTTCCTATACGTACGGTCTCATATCCTATAAAACTCACCGAAACCCTGTAAACGCGGGGCGGAATGTTGATGATAATAAATCCACCATCAACACCAGATACTGCGCCGAGCGTTGTACCTTCAAGAACAATGTTTGCGCCAATGATTGGATCGCCTGTTTTACTGTCGGTTACTTTGCCGACCAGTTTACCTGTTACTCCTGCAAATGAACAGATCTGAAATAAGAACAAGGACAAAAGAAATTTTTTCATGGTTACTCCAGCGGGAACTAAATGCATTAGCACGCTCTATTAATAGTTTATCGTCTTGTTATACTTTTCAAGAATTTCTGATGTTTCTTTCTGTAACGTTTTTGTCTTGGCCTGATTTTTTAAGGCGAGTGCGGTGGCCAGAGCATTAATTAATACCGATATCGCAGCGAATGAATTAGTGAAAAGCATATTCTCACTGTGAACAATAAGGTTCAATGTTGAAAAGAATGTACTTGGCGAAACTTCTTTATTGGTAATGGCAATAACGTTTATCCTTTTTTCAGAAGCAATTTTTGCTAACTCAACGGTGTCTTTTGAATAGGGAGGGAATGAGAACACGATTAGCAGGTCACGCTTGTCGAGCATTGCTATTTGTTCGTAAAACGGGCAAGCGTTATTCTTAAACGCCGAAGCCTCGACTGCAACCTGAGACAGTTGATAGGCAAGTATCTCAGATAACAGATATGAAATTCCTAACCCGGCAGTAAAAACACGCCGTGATTTGAATATCATATCAACCGATGTATCAAATACTTCCCACTCGATAAGTGCCAATGTATCGTTGATATTTTTCATATCCAGATTAGCGACGGAAGTCAGAATATCTTTTTCTGTTTTCTTTTTATCAAAAAGCGGGATATTCCGTAAATACGTCAGTTGATGCTGCAACGAATCAGAGATCGCTTCACGAAGCTCACTGTATCCTGAAAACCCGATACGCTGCGCGAACCGGACGACAGACGCAACACTTGCGCCGTTAGCTAAAGATATGTCCTGAACGTTCAGGAATGGTACCTTGTCAAAATTATCAAGAATATAGCGCGCAAGCTTCCGTTGGTTCTTGGGAAGTTCTTCAAACTTATTCTGTATTTTTTCTTTTACTTCTTTATATCTGGTCATAATAGTAGATGGGATCCGGAAACACTCCGGATCCCTTTAGTTTAATTATTTAATTAGCATCATTTCACGGGCTTCGAAGAATGAACCGGAATTGATTGTATAAAAATAAACTCCACTCGGAAGTCCAGCCGCATTAAAATCTACAACATGATTTCCGGCAGACTGCTGCCCGTTAACAAGTGTAGTAATTTCTTTACCGAGCATGTTATAAACGGTTAACTTTACACTTGCTGCTTCCGGAATCTGATAGGTAATTTTAGTGGACGGGTTGAACGGGTTTGGATAGTTCCGTCCAAGCAAATAGCCCTTGGGAGCATTGCTCCCCTGAGGTGCAACCGCTGTCAGCAGATCATATTTCTGCTCGGCAAGTTTCATGTTATATAACATTTTCTGATAGCTCAGGCCAAACGCGTAAGCAACATAGTACGTGGTTGAATCACCGGAAGCAAGGGTTCTTGAGGCAAACGATGGTATAATTACCGGATCATCAACTGCCGGGTCATTTGGATCTGTAACAAACAGGGTATCGATTTCACCGTTTGTCAAATAATTCCAGAATGTGGTATCACTATTGTAATAGGTACCCGTGTACATGAAAACATTCAATGAATTTATATCGCCCGATAACAATTTGTAACCAAGTGAAGCTGTTTTACGATTACTGAATATTTTCGTCTGGCGGTTATAGGCAAAGGTGTCATTTCCGGCATAAACACCCTCTAGTTCGGGTATCAGTTCAAGACCAAATACCGCATTAATTGGAGCTGTTTCTCTGTTTATAACTGTATATTTAACAATAAACGAGTTCTGATGCTGCCAGCAATAAATGGATTGTTTCACAAGTGCATTTGGCGGCAAAGCTGTATAGTTATTGTTATAAGTTCCGTAAATTTCAAAATCTCCGAATGACGGGATCGGTAGTAGTTTCGTCGTATCTTCAAAATCAATGTCTGCCCGCTCGTCCATTACTGAACCAATTCCTGTTCCCACCAGAACGCTTGCTCGGGCTAGTTGTACCGTTGTATCGGGTAATGAATAGATTTGCAGTTTCCCGTACTTGGTTACATAAACGTTTATACTATCGAGATATAAGTCCACCTGCGAATAGGCTGTGTTCGTCAGGGAAAGCAGGATAAAGAGAGCAAAGACTCCTCGTGTAAAAATGTTTTTCATAGCAGCACCTTTTATTTAATTGAATAAAGATTTATAGTATGCAACATGTATTAGCTCCAACCAAATAGATTTGGTGGAATCAGTAACAATAATCCGAGCAACATGAGAATGAGTTGGAGAGGAATAACCCACTTCGCCCATTTTGTCCATGGTACATTTGCCATTGACAACGCACCCATCGTAACAGCAGAAGTCGGGATAATAATGTTTGTGTATTCACCAAACTGGAACGCCAAAATAGCGGTCTGCCGTGAAACAGAGGCGAGGTCCGCCAACGGAGCCATAATCGGCATGGTAAGCGCCGCCTGCCCGCTGCCCGAATGCACAAAAAAGTTGATAATTGCCTGCACGATAAACATTTTTTGCGAGGCAAATATTTGTGAAGATGATTGTATATATGGCGACAGGCCATAGAGTACGGTATCAATAATATTGCCGTCCCTTGAGATAACCAGTGTTGCACGCGCCAGTGCAACTATTAAAGCCGTACCAACAAGATCCCTTGCACCTTCGATAAAGCTTTTTATCAACACATCACTCGACAGCCCACCGATGATACCCACAAGTATACCCATGATAAAAAACATTCCGGCTATTTCTTCGATGTACCAGCCGAATTCAATAACTCCAACCACTAACAATACCAGCGAGAGCGCAAAAGTAAGCAACACTATTTTATGTCGACTCGAGAAATGATTATCGTTATTATAGGTACTTTCAAAATTTTCGTTTTTTCTCCGTTCGTTATCTTCATGAAATGTCGGACTTATTTCAGGCTTTTTCTGCAGTTTTTTCACATAATAATTGATAAACAATATTGCTGCTATTGTGGAAATTATCCAGCAAATAATCCGGTACCCGATTCCGGAAAATAACGGCACGCCTGCTATTCCCTGCGCGATACCAACATTAAACGGATTCAGGAAAGCACTCGCGAAGCCGACATGCGCCCCAACCAAGGGAATCGCAACTCCGACTATCGAGTCATACCCAAGTGCAAGGCATATCGGAACAATAATCAAAACAAACGGGATAATTTCCTCGTTCATCCCAAAGGTTGCACCACCGAGCGAAAACATTAGTATCATAACCGGGATAAAAAAATTAAGGAGTTAATTGCATCGGTCTTGGCCAGAACATTAAATGCACCACCGACAATAAGGATAAACCCGATGATATGGGCTGCCTCAACAAATCCCTTCAATGGTGCTATAAATAAGGCAAAAAATCCCTGCGGCTTGCTTTCGGTAAACCTGAATGAGTTTTGTACAACGACTTCTTTCCCATCAATAAGGGATCGCTGATAATTACCGCCCGGGATAATCCACGTCAGTGCTGCAATCAGAACAAGCAGCGAAAATATCAGCAGGTAGGTGTTGGGCACCCGAAACTTAAACTTCATTGTACCCATGTTTATTTGATCACTT
The DNA here is from genome assembly GCA_016182615.1 of Ignavibacteriales bacterium. Lineage (GTDB taxonomy): Bacteria > Bacteroidota > Ignavibacteria > Ignavibacteriales > Ignavibacteriaceae > JACPGF01. The sequence continues at coordinate 3,063 of JACPGF010000243.1, read as the reverse complement.
GTTTTGTTGTAAGGTCAAACTTGTCACCGCTTATTAAAACGTGCAGTTTCATATTGCTTATTCCCAACCGGCCTTTACCATTATCCCTTATGTCTTTCGCACCTGTGGGATCATATACAAGTACCTGATTATCTCCCAGCACTTCAAACGTGTTGTCCGGATTAACAATAATAGAGGTTGACTCATCTATTGCAATACCGAAAAGTGTAGGATGCTCGATTAATGATGAAATTGTCCGGTTATGGCGTTTCCGCTTTAGAAAATGCTGGTCAACAATGACCGTTTTTAAAAACCCGAAGCCCTGTTTTGTTTCTACATTCCCTCTTTCGATGTTTATAAACGAAACCGTTGAATCTGTATTGATGAGCTCGTTTCCGGTAATCATCACTTCACTCATCACGGCTGCGCCCGCGCTGGTGCCGCCAACAACACCACCGTTATTATATATGTCAAAAACCTTTTGCAACAGCTTTGTTCCCAGCATGTCTCTGGTCAAATCCGACTGGTCACCGCCAAGAAAATATACCGCGTTAGCCCAATCCATTTTTTTCAGGTTGGAATCTGCATCAGCGGTCTCGCGGGTGAACAGGAGATAATCCGATTGCGCACCGAGGGCAATGTGATCTTTTTGTTCAATTTCTGCATTTAACTGCGGCTCCGATCCGGCATTTGGAATGACAATTATTCTGGCCCTTGGCCCGCCGGCAAGGGTAACAAATTTTTTCACGATTTCCTGAGTCTGAACGCCGCCGACAATAACAAGTTTACCCTTGTGCTGCGGGAACATTTGGCAGGAGACAAATAGGACTACGATAAAAACGGGAGCAAAAAGATTTTTCATTTACTTATCCTTCTTAACTATTGCAAGTGCTATTTCGGCAGATTTTATCAAATCTTCAATAAAAACAAATTCATCGTTCGAGTGTGGATTTTGTGCTCCTATACCAAGGTTTACTGATGGAATCCCGCGGCCGTTTAGTGAATTGGCATCGCTGCCGCCCAAGGAAATAGTCGGGTTCGGTGTTAATCCTGCTTCAGTAATCGCACTGACGGTTTCAGTGAACACCTTGGAGTCTTCACTGATGGTATAAGGTTTAAAATCCCAAAAATGGTTGCACGAAATTTTTGCCCCCGCCGCATCAGCCTCTGTAGTAAAGGTTTTAACTAACTGCTCAAAATAGTTTTCCGCTTTTTGCAAGTCAAAGGATCTTACTTCGCCTTCCAACTCGGTCAGTTCCGGAATAACATTAACCGCCGATCCGCTTTTAAGCACGCCGATATTCATCGTAGAGTTTTCATCAATCCGCCCAAGGGCTAATTTGCTCATTGCTTTAGCAGCAACCTGTAATGAGTTTATTCCTTTTTCAGGAGAAATGCCTGAATGAGATGCCTTACCATGAATCTGCATGGTAAAACCAATGGCACCGCAAGAGGAATAAATAAAATTACCCGGCCGGTAACCGGAATCAAATACGAAACACCGGTTAATGTCTTCACTTACGGCCAGATGCTTTGATCCGAAAAGGGTTGTCTCTTCGCATGTTGTAAATGCCACGGTAAAATCTTTAACCGGAATTTTTTCTTTCGCAATTTTTTCGAGAAGGAAAAGAAGTACAGTTACACCAACGCGGTTATCAACCCCGAGTACTGTATCGCCGGATGATACAATTCTATCCTCCAAGACAACAGGCTTTGTGTCTATTGTCGGCCTCGCGGTATCCATGTGCGAAAGCAGAAGAAAATCTCCGCCGGTACCTACTTTGCAAATAAGATTGCCGGTATCGCTCTTGGTAAACTGCGGCGAGTCATCTTCGGATATGTTGTAGGCGTAAGCAGAAAGAAAGGATTTGATAAAGTCAGCCACAGTTTTTTCATTACCCGAAAGGGCATTAACCCGTATGGCTTGCAGGAAAATTTCAATTAACCGTTGCTTGTCCATTTGTAACTATTTTTACATGTGGGATAAATACTGTAATAATTATTTCTAAGTTAGAAAATAATTATGTTCAAGTCAAGAATAATTTAATTTTCTTGTAAAATTGGGATACAGTGCAACGGAAATTGGTTCTGATAAATTACCAGCAGGATATTTTTAATACTGGTAAATGTATGGATTGTGATATGTCCTTCATTGCTGCCGCTGTTGTTCTATTTATTGTCATTTGGATTTATCCAAATTCCTCCGCTCCAACGGGGTGCACTCCACAATTGTCAGGTATTTACCATTTTATCCATATATCTTGTTGTCCAGGCAGGGTTACCCCTACGGGGCAACGGGCTGATTGGGACGGGGTTTGCTACAAACGGAAAACCCCTACGGGGCTATGAACAGCCATCATTTTTGTTGGAGTTAGGATTGATTGGAAATTCATTCAACTACATGCTTTCCTGAAACTTTATACCCGCGTTAGGTTTAACAAACACAATAATCCCCAATTATAATATTCACGCGCCCTAGCGCGGTGCTCTGTTTGTAGAAATAGCACAATAAAATGCGTTCGGGTCCGTCGGGGTGCACCTTCCGCAATTGTCAAACATTTACCATTTTATCCATGTATCTTGTTTTCCGTACGGGATTACCCCTACGGGGCAATAGAACGTTTGTTGCGGGGTTTGCTACAAATAGAAAACCCCTACGGGGCTATGAACAGCCATCATTTTTGTTGGAGTTAAGATTGATTGGAAATTTATTCAACTACATGCTTTCCTGAAACTTTATACCCGCGTTACGTTTAACAAACACAATAATCCCCAATTATAATATTCACGCGCCCCAGCGGGGTGCTCTGTTTGTAGAAATATCACAAAAAAAGCATTCCGCGCCCCGTAGGGGTGCACTTTCCCTAATTGTTATGCATTTACCATTTTATCCATGTATCTTGTTTTCTGTACGAGATTACCCCTACGGGGCAATAGAACGTTTGTTGCGGGGTTTGCTACAAATAGAAAACCCCTACGGGGCAAGGGACAGCTTGTTATAGGGCTATGGGGTAAGGAGCGGTCTGATATAGAGCCGTAACCGTGTTCAGCAATTATTTCCAAAATGTGTTTGCGGCTAAATTT
>JACPGF010000224.1 GCA_016182615.1 Ignavibacteriales bacterium | reverse complement strand
TGCAAATAGTGGTAAAATCAATTTCTTGTATTATCACATGGCATACCCTTATGCTGATGATAAACTTAATCAGGATAATAAAACAGATCCGGCCGGCAGGAGTAACTACTATGGCAATTTTACCTCAACTCCGGTAGTGTTTTTTGATGGAGAACATCAACCGAATGCTTATTCACAATGGCCTGCAACGCTTACTACGTTAGCAAACCAGATAACACCATTGAGTATTAGTTTAAGCATAATTGAAACCGGGGCTGTCTATACTGCAAAAGCCAGCGTTATTGAATTGGCTTCTGTTGGGATAAATCCATTAAAAATTCACTTTGTACTAGCTGAGAACGTATATTATGCCGGAAGAAACGGTATAACTCATCATGATTATGTTGTAAGAAAGATGCTTACAGGGCCATCAGGAATTGACTTTGTTCCCGGGGGCGGCACAACAATTACAGGACAGTCCTTTGCATTGCAGAGCGGCTGGATAACTGATAGCCTGAGCTTATGCGTATTTGTACAAGATGCGGTTTCGAAAAAAATACTGCAATCGGAATCAATGAAACTCTCTTCGTTGTTAACTGCAATCCGTCACACAAACGAAAACATGGATTTACATTTTGCCCTTGAGCAAAACTATCCAAATCCTTTCAATCCTTCAACGACAATTACATTCAGTGTCCCAACAAATGCCTATACCACGCTAAAGGTGTACAGCACGACTGGCGAAGTGATTAAAACGGTAGCCGAAGGTTTTATAGAGCAAGGCACGCATAGTTTCAGTATTTCACTTGCCGGTATGCCTTCAGGTTTGTATTTGTACCGTCTGGTAAGCAATTAACCGTTATTATATGTTTAATAGTATTATTTACAGCAAGCGGCTGTCAAAAACCGGATTCTGTTAAAACCGTTAACAACAATCAAACAGCAATTAATAATGGAGACACCAATACCATGACAGAAGAAGAATGGAAATCGAAACTTTCACCCGATGAATATGAAATTCTAAGAAAAAAAGGCACGGAACGTGCATTTACCGGCAAATACTGGAATTTAACTGATGACGGCACCTACAAATGTGCAGGCTGCGGTGCAGTTTTATTTTCTTCAACAGAAAAATTTGAAAGTGGCTGTGGCTGGCCAAGTTTTTGGGAAACAGCCGACAGTACCGCGATAAAAATTACCAAGGACTATGCCTATGGTATGGTGAGAGAAGAAGTCACTTGTGCCAAATGCGGCGGTCATCTTGGACATGTTTTTGATGATGGCCCGGCTCCGACAGGTTTACGGTATTGCATCAACTCTGCTTCGCTGCATTTTGACAAAAAAAAGAAGTAAATATTTTAGCAGTTCAAATCCACGTAAGTACCGCGCGCTCCGCAATTGATGCAGGTACCCAATACGATTAGTTTGGAAAATGCATCTTCTGGCTTAATTAAATTTGACGCGGGTTGTCCATCCTTTACAGGATAACGGTAGATTAACAGCGTATTAAAAACTTCATGCGTGCAAGTTGTACAACTGTAAGATTTTTCTTCAGAGTGCAGTTTATCGTCGTGATATTCCAGTGATTGGATACCATGTTTTGCAGGATTATATATAATAAACCGGTATCCGCACAGAGCACAAATTAGATACAGTATTCCATCCTCTTCCTTCACATAAAAGTCTTCACTGCCGCATGGACAATGTGCCATAAAAACTGAGGAATCAGGCATTTCATATTCCTGAATGGATTTCAGTTCCTCGTTGGTTAGCAAGCGTGCAACAGTTTTGGTGCCTGAAGGTGGTATCATCGAATTAAAATCTGAATTGGGCATTATTATTCTCATAAGTTACCTACTCTTTCCGGAAATGGTAAATGACAATACCAAATTACGGATTTCATAATGATTTTCTGTTTTTCCCATTTTTTTTGGATTATAAATGGCTCTGTTTTATCGGGTTTACATCAATTTGGGCTTCTGTTGGATTTGCCGATAATTTATAGTCAACATAAACTTACAAAATGCCCTACCGATGTGCAAAGTAAACATTCCTTTCCAGCAATTTGACCCCATCCATCCGTATGTGAGACAATAGAATTATGATAGTTAAAATTTCGTTTAAAAATGCAATTTCTTACTAACATGCATTAGGCGGGTGAACTAAAAAGAGCGCACGACTATTGTGGGAAACTCAATATTCATTAGATCTAAATGAATGAATGCGTTTATTGAAGGTATTAGTTAATATTCGATAAAAAAAGATAAAAATATGGTAAATGAAATTGAGGATCCAAAAGTTGATAAACCAATAGAAAATTTGGGACAATATTGTGATTTTGTGGCACTGCTTCATCTTTACTATGTGGATGTTTTTGGAATTTCTGAAATGTATTTCAGGGGTCAAAAAGAAGATTTACCTCTGATTCCAAGGCTTGGAAGACTTTGGAAAAACGGTCAATTGCGCCAAGGTATAAGTAGAGCAGAGAGCAATATGATGAAAGAATTTGAAAGAACTTCTATTCTTTATACTGATTCAACGATTAAAAACGAATGGGACCTACTAGCCTTAGCTCAACATCATGGCTTGCCGACTCGACTGCTGGATTGGAGTTTGAGCAGCTTAGTCGCTTTATGGTTCGCAGTAAAAGATGATCCTGTTTTAGAAAACGACAAATCTGAGATCGGTGTTGTATGGGTCTGGATAACTAATGCGGAAATATTAATGGACTACTCCGTTTCACCTTATTGCATAAAAAAAACTAAAATTTTCGTGCCTAAGTACGTAAGCAAAAGAATTGCAGCGCAATACGGAGCCTTTACTGTACACAGTATCTTGGAAGGCAAGAAAAAAGAATTTGAGAGTATCACAGAAAAAACACACCGAAAATTGATAAAAATACCAATTGATGGTAAAAGTTTTAAAAGGATAAAAATACAATTAAATTTGGCCGGAATAAACTATCAGACACTTTTCCCCGACTTAGGTGGATTATGCATGCAAATAGAGAATAGGAACACATATACCGAAAAGGAACAGAGAAGTGTAATGGAAAGAGCGATTAAAGAGTTTGAAATTCGAATTTAAAAACTAAAGCGTTGCAGATTTGAGGAGGAAAAATTGAATTGGCGCAGTTTAGAAAATCTTAAAGCAAGAAGGTATACTTGTGGTCATTGCGCATCATTAGTTACATCGGTGATGGGATACAGGTCAGAC
>JACPGF010000223.1 GCA_016182615.1 Ignavibacteriales bacterium | reverse complement strand
TACTGAACGGATTTTTAACCACAACATAAAAATACATGGAGGTATTTTATGGGATTCAGGATCAACACAAACGTTGACGCATTAAATGCGTATTACGCCTTATCAAAGGTAAACAAAGAAACTGCAACTTCTCAATTACGGATGGCCTCGGGCAAACGTATAAACAATGTTGCAGACGATACGTCCGGCTTTAATATCGGTAAATCTCTCGAAGGAAAGATTGCCGTCATGAAAGCTGCACAGAATAACGTTTCCGGCGCAAAGAACCTGCTTGCTACTGCAGAAGGTTCATTGTTATCTGCAAATGACCTGCTTATTAAGATAGAAGGAAAACTCTCCGACTCAACCAACCCGACAGCAGACCGCGGCGCAATTGCATCTGATATTAAATCATTAGCGAATGAAATTCAGTCGATTCTCGAAACAACGAAATTTAACAACACTACATTGTTAACAGGCTCCAGCGATGCAAAATCCGGATTCCAATTCCAGGTGGGAAATGCATATACCGATAAAATAACACTCGATTTTGCTCAGGCAATACTCTCCGGTTCAGCTACCGGGTTTAATACCTCACTCACAAATTTCCAGAGTGTTGCAGAGGCAAGTTTAACAACAAGTTCAACAATTACCTCGCTGCAAAGCAACCTGTCATCGTTAAAAAGTGAAGTAACCAATTCACTGGGTAAAATTGGTAACTTTGTGCAGAGGCTTGATATAAAAGAAGAAACGCTCAACATCAGTATGTCTAATGCCCAGGCAAGCTTCAGCCGTTTGTTTGATGCAGATATGGCAATGGAACAGTTGAGTGCAACCCGGGGCTCAATCCTCGGTCAGGCTGCTACTTCGATGGTATCTCAGTTGAATTCTGCTCCTAGTGCAGTTCTCTCCTTATTCAGGTAATGGGCAGTCAATTCACTTTTATCCCTCCTGTAGAAATACGGGAGGGATTTTTTTTACCCTCTTCAAATTGATACCCCGGAGTGGGGTAGAATGCATTGAGGATTAAAGAATACCAGATGCAGCTATGCTTTTTACTTATTCCTCAATACTATTTAGTCAACAGGTTTTCTTCGTGAAGTTCAAACTGATGTATCAAATCATCGAGATTACCTGCCAGTTTGTTGAGGGAAACAGAAGCCTGCACCATTTGCTTGATCTCATTAACATTCAAATTTGTAACTCCGTGAATGCTGTCAACTATTTTGGAAATCTGTTCGGCTGTAGCCGATTGCTCTTCACTGGCAGCGGAAATTTGCACAAGCATATCTTTTACCGATTCATTTGATAAACGCAATTGAGCAAATATTTCAGAAACCTTTTGGGAAGAAGACATCCCGTTTTTAACCAGAACTACCGACCGGCTCATTGCCTTGTCGGCTTCGTGTGCCTCGTTCTGGATGACCCGAATTGTATCTGATATTTCCTTTGTAGCTTTAGTGGTTCTCTCGGCAAGTTTGCGCACCTCATCAGCAACTACGGCAAATCCTCTGCCTTGCTCACCGGCTCTGGCTGATTCAATTGCCGCGTTTAAAGCAAGCAAATTAGTCTGCTCTGCAATGTCCGTTATAACCTGAACTATTTCGCCTATCTGCTCGGTTTTTTTAGCCAGCGAGGATATCATTCCGCCAGTGTCACTTGTTGCTTTTACTATTTCGCCCATGCCGTTCATCGTCTCGGTAATAACCTCGGTACCTGCAATAGCCATTTCACTGGCTTGTTTCGAGCTGGCTCCGGTCATTGAAACAGCGCGAGTGTTCTCGAATATTGTTTTAGTCATTTGCTCAATTGCAGTTGCCACTTCGGCGGTTTGCTGCGATTGATCTTCAGCCGCACGGCTCATGGCTTTACTTGAGTCCATTATTTGCGTGGCCGCGAAAACCGTATGCTGAATAACCTCAGAAACTTGCACAAGTGCAGTTTGCAGTGACTCTGCAACCTTATTGATGCTGTTTTTTAACAGCTCGTGGTCACCTTTGTATGTATCGTTAATTCTTGTTGTCAAATTGCCATCAGCCACTTTTTTTAAGGCAGCCTCACCCTTCCTGATCGGTGTTAAAACGGTATCGAGTGTCAGGTTAAAACCAAGGATAATTTCCTGAAAACCATTTTCAAAGTTCTGTGCATTTCCTCTTGAAGAGAGATGCCCTCTATTGGCTTCTTCGGTAAGGAACTGTGTTTCATGAATTAGTTTTCTTAAGGCTTCGCTTATTTTATTTAAGGATATGGTTAATTCATCTTTTGCAGATTTTGGAGTTAATAAAGTATCAACCCGACCTTCAGCGATACTTTCTGCGACTTGTACCTGCTCACCAATTGCAATGGTCATATGCTCAAAGGCATCCTCAAGAGCCATAATCTCATCACCTTGCTTAAGAAGCCGCACCCTCAGATCGCGGTCGTTCATTTTAAATACTTCTCTGGCCTCGTGCAAGTCGCCAACGCTTATTGATTCTGCAATATTCCGTAATCTTTTCATTGCCCTCATCATGTTTCCAATAAGCAGCACTGCAAAAAGGATAATAAATGAAATAAGGATAACGGCGCTTAAAACCATAAAAACTCTGCTTCGGCCAATTGCCTCTTTCGCGGCGGTTTCATTTGCCGCCCCCGAGGCTGTGGCTAAAACCACAATCTTGTCAATAACCGCGCGATGAGCCTCGTACGCGGTTTTAATATCCTCCTGCAGTATTTTACCTGCTAACTCCCGGTTACCCGATTGTACAGCCGGTAAAAATTTTTCACGGGACACCGCGTAAAATTCTTTTGCAGGGGTATATGAATCTTCTAACAATAAAGATTTTGTTTCAGCAGGAAACTCTTTCTCCTGCCAGTAGGCATGCCTTGTTTGGTAATCCTTTTCAAGTGCATCAAATTTTCCGAGTAACTGTGTTATGCGTGAAGGATCGGATTCAACCGATAACTGGAATAGTACAAGATAAGACTCAACAAGATATTCCGGTGGCGGTAATATATCGGCTATCAGGTCTTTGTCTATAATAATTTTTTCATAGACCGGGCCATTAACTTTTATCTCATCGATAGTTGTAAAAGAATAATATTCAAGTGCAATAAGGCTCAACGAGCTGACTATCACCAAAGCCCATAGCTTATACGAAAATTTAATGGTGTCCAAAAAGTGCATCGCAGATTCCTTCGATAAAAAAAATAAAAATCAGATACTATTTTTTTCAATCCCTAAAAAAATCAATTAACAAAATACAAGTTTCTCAAGTAATAGTATAAGCTCCAAAAAAAATATTCGCTATGAAATAGTGTGGAGACGAAACCGGGAGGGTACAAGTCCAAAATCGGTGGCATTTATTTATTATGAAACCCGATAAATATGCTCTAACCTCAGACTTTTAGTCTGAGGTCATTTGTACCGACTCGCTTTGGCTTTAGCCATGATTTTTTATTGCATCCCTCAATAAGTGAAAGATTTAAAGGACATAGGAAGATCTCCATGAATTGGTGTCGTCGTATATAGATTTTCATTTGTCATCAATCC
>JACPGF010000238.1 GCA_016182615.1 Ignavibacteriales bacterium | reverse complement strand
TTTTGTTGTTAACACAGGCGAATCGATTCCGCCGGGAACGATTGATCCGGTCAGCCATGTTCAAAGAGATGTGTTCCCAAGTGGGCATACAATGATGACAGCAATGATTATGTATTTATCGGTTATTTACAGGAGTAATACACGGGTATTTATCGTAATTACCGGTAGTTTGCTTATTTTTGCAACGGTTTACCTGCGGTATCACTATGTTACCGATGTTATTGCCGGCTTGATTTTTATGGTTTTTGCACTATGGTCAGGTAAATTGTATTTTAATAAAGTTAGGAAAAACGCGGATTTGATTGGAAAGCAATTGCAATGAGTGAGAAGAAAAAACAAGTACAAACAATGTTTGATGCCATTGCCGTGAAATATGATTTTCTCAATCATTTTCTCAGCGCGGGAGTTGATTATTACTGGCGGAAAAAAGCAATAGCTTTAACCGGATTTTCAAAAGATGCGGAGCTGCTTGACTTGGCCTGCGGAACCGGTGATTTTGCCTATACGGTTAAAAAACTTGGTGTTACAAAAATCGTTGGCGCCGATTTATCCATGCAAATGCTTAAACTTTTCGGTGCAAAATTCGATTGGATAAAAGCTCAAAGAGTGCAAACTGTTGCAGAATGGCTGCCTTTTTTACCTGGTTCATTTACCAATATTACCGTGGCTTTCGGTGTACGTAATTTTTATGACATCCCTAAAGCATTCAGCGAATTTCACTCGGTTTTGAAACCAAATGGCAAAGCAACGGTTCTTGAGTTTTGTATGCCCAAAAACCCATTAATTGCATCATTGTATAGATTTTATTTTAAAAATATTTTACCGGTTGTTGGCCGGATAGTATCCGGGAGCAATTCAGCTTATACGTATTTACTTGATAAGGAAATTGACCTTGTGAAACTGTTCCGTGAAGCGGGTTTTCAAGAGGTTTATAGAAAAAATCTGACATTTGGTTTAGTGCAGGTAGTTATTGCAAAAAAATAGTATTTTAACTGTGTGTGCCATAAATATTTTATTATTTCCCGGAAGTTTTTTGCACTGCTTTCCCGGGCTTTTTTTGTAATTTTCATTGTCATTATAAAGGTATTAGCTTTTTCTCATGAAAAACATTGCAGTCGTTTTATTCAATCTTGGCGGGCCCGATTCTTTAGAGGCAGTGCAGCCATTTCTTGAAAATCTTTTTAATGACCCGGATATTTTTAAGCTTCCATTTCAAAAGCAGTTAGCAAGATTCATTTCTAAAAAGCGATCCCCCAAAGTTGAAAAGCAATATGCCCTTATTGGCGGCAAATCACCCTTGGGCGAATGGACTGAGATACAACGCTCAGGCCTTGAGAAGCGGCTTCGTGAGGCCAATCCTTCCTTAAATTTCGATGTCCTTGTTGCTATGCGCTACTGGAAACCCCTTACGCAGGAAACCGTTGCACAACTTGCAAAAAAGCAGTACGATCAAATTATTCTGTTGCCATTGTACCCGCATTTCTCAGTATCAACTACCGGCTCATCGTATAACGAATTTATGCGGTTCTATACCGGCAACACCTCAATTGTAAGCCTGATAAAAAATTATGAAACCCATTCTCAATATGTCAGGGCGTTGAATGAGAGGATTGAGGACGGGCTGCACAAGTTTGCTCCTGAAGAACGGCCACAAGTGCAATTTGTGTTTAGTGCACATGGCACTCCTGTCAGCTATGTAAAAAAGGGCGACCCATACAGCCATCAGATTAAACTAACCGTTAATGCAGTAATGCTCCTGCGGAATTATTCCCATGGGTATCATTTATGCTTTCAGAGTAAAGTCGGACCAGCAAAATGGCTTGAGCCAGCCACCGAGAACATGATTAAGGAGCTCGCCAGAGCAGGCAAAAAACTTTTGCTTATTATTCCGGTTAGCTTTGTATCGGATCATGTTGAAACCCTTTTTGAATTAGATATAGAATACCGCCATGTTGCAGAGGCATGTGGCATTAATAAATATATTGTAATGCCCGGATTGAATGATTCACAATTATTCATCGGGGCACTTGCGGAATTAGTAATCGGAAAATTACAGTAATATGCAGCAAAAAATTGAAACAGATGTTGTAATCCTTGGTGCCGGTGTTTCCGGTTTGGCTACCGCGTACTGGTTAAACAAGCAGGGGATACAGGTAACGGTTTTAGAAAAAAATCCCGAGCCCGGCGGCTCTATGGAAAGCATCCGGCAGGATGGCTACCTTTTTGACCGTGGCCCGAACAGCGGTTTGGAGATAACCCCGCTTATTAAAGAACTTGTTCAGGAACTGGGGTTACAGAACGATTTCCTGTATGCAAATCCACAGGCAAACAAACGGTATATCATGCGTAATGATACACTGCACCCTCTGCCAATGGCACCGCATACTTTTCTGCAATCCAAATTATTTTCAGGCGCAGCAAAACTTCGTTTAATGGCTGAACCCTTCATCGGGCGTTCAAAAGATGGATATTATCAGAGTGTTGCAGAGTTTGTCGAGAGGCGCCTTGGGCGTGAATTTTTGGATTACGCGATTAATCCATTTGTTGCCGGTGTCTATGCCGGTGAGCCTGAATCACTCAGTGTAAAATCAGCTTTTCCCAAATTGTACGCGCTCGAGGAAAAATATGGCGGAATTCTTATCGGAACAGTGAGGAGCATCAAGGCAAGGAAAAACAGTAAAGAAGAGTCCAAACAAAGTGCAAAGATGTTCTCTTTCCTGCATGGCATGCAGGTGCTGCCAAAAGCCATTGCAAACAGGCTTGCCGGAAAAGTGCACTTTTTGTGTGACGTGAAAAAAGTTGAAAAAGAAAACGGTAAATATCTCGTCAGCTATAACAAAGCAGGCGATTACACCTCTGTTGTTGAAGCCAAAGTGGTAATTTCAACTTTGCCGGCACATGTTGCCGCTCCGGTTTATGAAGGGTTGTTGCCCGGATGTACAGAAAAATTTGAGACGGTTTACCACCCACCGGTTCTTGTCCTTTTCCTCGGCTATAAAAAAGAGCAAATCGGCAGGGTAATTGATGGTTTTGGATATCTCATACCTGCATTGGAAAAGAAATCCTATCTTGGGGCTTTATGGAGCTCGGCAATCTTCAATGCAAGGGCACCGAAAGATTCAGAATGCTTTACGTTATTTATCGGCGGCTCGCGGAATGCCTCGCTTTTTGAAAAAAGCCGGGAAGAAATCATCAAGCAGGCAATGACCGAATTCGCTGAAACTATGAAAATTACCGGTGAACCGGATTTTATCAAACACCGGTTTTGGAGCAAAGCAATTCCACAATACAACATCGGTTATATCGAAATCGAACGGTATTTTGATGCAATGGAAGAACAAAACCCCGGGTTGTTTTTTAGCGGCAATTTCCGTGGCGGCATTTCTGTGGGCGATTGTATTAAAAACTCGTTCCCCGTGGCAGAAAAAGTAATAGAAAAATTAAAAAGTTTATAAACAGGAGTATATCATGGCAGAATTACATATTAAAAGGCACCGCCGTTTACGTTACAATCCGCTTGTCAGGGATTTGGTTCGCGAAACAGTTTTAACAAAAAATGACCTTATTTATCCACTATTTGTTGTACCCGGTGAGGGCATAAAAAACCCGATTCGGTCTATGCCCGGTGTTTTCCAATTTTCGATTGATAAGCTTGTTGAAGAATGTAAAGAAATTGCTTCGCTTGGTATCCCCGCGATTATTCTTTTTGGCATCCCGTCTCATAAAGATGAGGTTGGCTCCGAAGCATATAATCCCGATGGTATCATTCAGAATGCTGTCAGGGCAATTAAAGCAAATGTGAAAAACCTGCTGGTTATAACCGATGTCTGCATGTGTGAATACACATCACACGGGCATTGCGGTGTATTAAATGGCGATGAAGTCCTTAATGATGAAACGGTATCACTGCTTGCACGTGAAGCCGTATCACATGCGGAAGCCGGTGCCGATATGATTGCACCTTCGGATATGATGGACGGAAGAGTTTATGCTATCCGGAAAGCTTTGGACTATAAAGGATTTGGTAAAATTCCGATAATGAGTTACGCGGCAAAGTATGCTTCCGGTTATTATGGCCCTTTCAGGGACGCAGCCGAGTCCACCCCCGCGTTTGGCGACCGCCGCTCGCATCAAATGGATATTGCCAATGGCAACGAGGCATTAAAAGAGGTGGCCACCGATATTGAAGAAGGAGCGGATATTGTTATGGTGAAACCCGCGGGTGCATACCTTGACATTATCTATCGTGTTAAGCAGCAGTT
>JACPGF010000237.1 GCA_016182615.1 Ignavibacteriales bacterium | reverse complement strand
TCACGTCGATCCGCATCCCGAGCACGGTGTTGATCGCGGTGAGCCCGTCGGCGCCGGCCTCCTCGCACGCGCGCGCGACCGCGACCACGTCCGGCGCGTTCGGCGTGAGCTTCACGATGACGGGCTTGTCCGTCTCCGCCTTCGCCGCGCGCGTGACCTCCGCCGCGAGCCCGGGGTCGCAACCGAAGAGCATCCCGCCCTTCACGTTCGGGCACGACACGTTCAGCTCGTACGCGACCACGCCCGGCGTCCCCTCCATCTCGCGCACGACCGTGACGTAGTCCTCCACCGAGTACCCCGCGACGTTCACGATCACCGGCACTCCGAGCTCGGCCCACGCTCTCCCGTACCGCTTCGCGACCGCGGCGGCGCCGGGATTCTCGAGGCCGATCGAGTTGAGGATCCCCGACGGCGTCTCGGCGATGCGGTACTGCGGGTTGCCGGGCCGCGCGTGCACGGTCGTGCCCTTGTTGACGATCGCGCCGAGCCGGCTCACGTCGAAGAGCTCGGCGTACTCCGTGCAAAATCCGAAAACAATGAATCACTGTGGGTAAAAATAGGCGGTGAGGGTTACGAGACGAGAGTGGTTGACGGCCTGCTTGAAATTAAAGCCGAAGCGGCGATGCTTGGCTATCTGAATGCCCCAAGCCCCTTTACCCCCGACGGCTGGTTCATGACCGGTGACTCTGTTGAGATAAAGGATGACTACTTCAGGATACTCGGAAGGCAAACGGAAATTATTAACGTGGGTGGCGAGAAAGTTTTTCCGCAGGAAGTTGAAAATGTAATACTCGAAGTTGCAGGTGTCGAATCGGTTACCGTGTACGGGGCAAAGAATCCACTGTTAGGCAATGTTGTCTATGCAAAAGTTACCGTGAACAATAACAGCCTAGACCTGAGGGAACTTGGCAGCAGCATAAAAAAACACTGCAATGCCAAACTCGCCCGCTACAAGGTACCCGTAAAAATATTGTTCACTGAAGATATACTCATCAGCAGCCGGTACAAAAAGGACAGGATGGGTGCACGGGAGGAGTGAAAGTGGTTAAGTTTTTCTGTATCGTTAAAGCAGTCCCTGTTTTGCAATTTATAGGGAATTGATTCAGGTAGTGTAGGGGCAATGAATAATTAAGAATGAATAATGAAAAATGAGGGCAAAATTCAAAGTGTTTACCTGAGTACATTGTATTAAAAATAAATTGTAAAGACAGTAGTACCTATGAGCCCAAGTATCTTACAGCACCTTGACGGGCTGAGTTTGCAGGAAAAAATTTTGCTGGTTGAAGAAATATGGAACAATATTTCTGAATCCGCCCGCACGATGGAATTGACCGCGGCACAAAAAAATGCGCTGGATGAGAGGATGCAATCTTCTCAGTCCGGCCGCTCATGGCAGGAAATTAAGCAGGATATCCCAAACTTGTGAGTATCGTAGTAATATATTCCGTTTGTTTCAGTTATAGCCAAAAATTTTGAAAATGTAAAAAGAGCGCCCAAACAATACAGGTGGGTCTCCCATTTCCCACACGCGAACCGTCCCTGAAAGACGTCCTACGGCCGGGAGTTTCACCGTGTTTCTGTATCATTTGAGCAAACTGATATTCGATGTTAATTTTTCGCGCATTGGATATTGTAAAACGTTTTTTATTGAAGCCTAAAAACAATTGGTATAGTAACTTTCACATCAACATTAACTCCATTTACACTACCCGGTTTTCCCCTCTATTCCTGCAATCTTTGCTCGAAATGGGTATGAAATATTCTCGTTAATATAAGACAGCAGCGCTTCTTCGCCACCGGGAAATTGGGGATTTACTTCTCTTTTTTCTTCAGTTGCAGCAATTTGAGTTTTCCGTTCGTTTTCCAATTCCTGTTTCTTACTTAACTCTAATAACTCTGTATGTTTCTGGAGTAGGTTTTTTGCATCCGGTAAACCCAGACTCGAAGCTTTCTCCCAATCTTTCAGTGTGGCTATATAGTCGGTCAGTGCAAATTTTGCTTTACCGCGTAAAAAAAATGCCTGGCTGCATGTTGAGTCAATTGCAATAGCTTTGGTAAACTCAACTATTGCCCCGGAAAAGTCACCCGCCTTACTTTTTAATTTGCCGTTTTGCAAATGCGCTAGCCCGCTTTGTCCGTATGTAAAACCATAGATCAAAGTGTAAATGAGAATAAAATAAGTATATAGCTTATGCATGAATGCAGCTCACAATAATTTTAAAAAGTACTTAACCCGTCTTTTAAATATATTGAAAATTTTTATGGGTTTGGTTTGTAATAGTAGCTAGATTGTCAATTAATAGCGGTTGGTGGAGAGGTTGTTGTTTTCGGAAACAAACATTCAAAGCAGGAAATTTAACAAGATATTTGAAATATTTAGGTCAATTTTAATCGAGGAATCGAGGTGGGGATTACTCATGAGATTCCTGCTTTTGAATAATTTAAAAATTACACATGAGGTTTCGTCTAATTTCAATAGATTTAATATGCAAATTGATGGTGTTCAATGAAGTAATCTAAAAAGGAGGTTGCAAGTGTTCTGGGAATCTTCCACAGCAGTTCTAAAAATGTTCGCATTTTTGATATTCGCCTTTTTGGTTGCTTTGGCGGTTGATCCTTTGTTAAAGGAAAAGAAAAAGAAAACGAAGGGAGAATAGAGTTTACCGCAATTTCGATTTTTCTAATATTTGCAATTGCTTCGTCTTTCTATTTCGTCCCTGACGGGACTTTGGTGGGTGTTGGTTGTGTTTTTCCTATAAATATTACGGCCCTCCGGGACTTAAAAAAATGAAAAGACCATGCATTAGTTTTCTAATTAATGCAAAAGAAATGTAGGAACTGGACAATAACTATTTGACAGCCAGATAAATCTGGAATTTCCGTAACTACGGTTTTGGTACCGTCTTTCATTCGTTCACAAAAATCTTCATATCTTACCTTTACATCGGTGTTGATTAAAAAACTCAAACTGTATCCTCTTCATTTAGTCATCAATCTAAAAAGTTTTCCCAGTTCAGACTCATCCAAATTTCCAATTATTTTCATTGAGTAATTTCCACAACCCCAATCATAATTTATAATTCCCCCACTCATAATTCAAAATTCATAACTCATAAATCCCCTAGTGGTTCCACAATTGTCTGTCCAGGCTCCGGTACTGTATCGCTTCGCTGATGTGCTGTGGCAGGATGTTTATACTGCCGTCGAGGTCGGCGATGGTGCGGCTTACTTTCAGGATGCGGTCGTAGGCACGGGCGGAGAGGCCCAGTTTCGTCATCGCTGTTTTAAGCAGTTCCGCTCCTGCTGCATCAAGGCGGCAAAACTTGCGCACTTCGGCTGAATGCATATCGGCATTCTTGTAGATGTTGGGGAATTCTCTGAATCGCTCGTACTGCCGCTTCCGAGCTGCCTCAACACGCTTGCGCACTTCCGTCGAGGGTTCACCTCCGGCTTCGGAGGCCAGTTCTTTATACTTCACGGGCAGAACTTCAATGTGTATGTCTATACGGTCAAGCAGGGGGCCGGAAACCTTGGACATGTATTTCTGAATCATCTGGCTCGTGCAGGTGCATTGTTTCGTGGGGTCCGTGTAAAAGCCGCATTGGCAGGGATTCATTGCCGCGACCAGCATAAAATTTGCAGGAAAGTTCAGCGAGAGCTTCGAGCGGCTGATGGTAACTTTGCCGTCTTCCAACGGCTGCCGCATTACCTCCAACACGTTTTTCTTGAACTCGGGCAGTTCATCCAAAAACAAAACGCCGTTGTGCGAGAAGGAAACCTCTCCAGGGCGGGGGATAGAGCCGCCGCCAATCAGAGCCGCGTCGGATACGGTGTGATGCGGGCTGCGGAAGGGACGCTCGGTGACAAGAGCTTTATCTTTGGGGAGTATCCCCGCGACTGAATGTATCTTGGTGGTTTCGAGTGCTTCGTCAAATTCAAGCGGCGGCAGTATGGTCGGTATGCGCTTGGCAAGCATGGACTTACCGGATCCCGGCGAGCCAATCATCAGTATGTTATGGCCGCCTGCGGCTGATACCTCCAATGCCCGTTTTACATTTTCCTGCCCTTTTACATCGGAGAAATCGACAAAGTAGGCATGATTGGTTGAAAAAACTTCCTCGTGCGAGGTGACGAGTTTTTCAAACTGCCTGACGCCATTGAGCAGCTCAACAGCATCCGTTAATGAAGTAATGGGGAAGATATCAACGTCATAAACAATAGATGCTTCCTTTGCAGAGTCAGCGGGAACCAAAAGCCGTTTCATGTTTTTATTCCGCACTTCAACAGCTATCGGCAGGGCACCGCGCACTGTGCGCAGTGATCCGTCCAAGGCAAGTTCACCGAGAATAACCGACTCGTTCAATAAATCGGGATTAACATCACCGCTCGCGGCAAGTATCCCTATGGCTATCGGCAAGTCGAAGGCGCTGCCTTCTTTTTTTATGTCGGCAGGGGCAAGGTTAATGGTAATCTTTCCCTTGGGGTATTGATAACCCGAGTTTTTAATGGCCGCCATAACGCGCTCTTTGCTTTCTTTAACAGCGCTGTCTGGCAATCCCACGATAGTAACAGACGAGAGCTGTTTCTCATTGTTCGTTTCGACTTCGACCAGGTAAGCATCAATACCATAGGTCGCAGCCGAAAAAACTTTTGATATCATAACTATTTCTTTCTTCGCAGAAAGACCAACGAGATATCATCGGCCTTTTCCGCATCCCCGCTGAAGTATTCAACAGCGTCTAATAGTTGCCTGCCAGCCTCAGCGGCAGTTAAATGATGTAACTTTGGTAAATACTGTAGTAAACGTTCTTCGCCAAAAAACTCACCGTTTTCATTCCGTGCTTCGGTAAGCCCATCGGTGTAGAGCAGAATTAAATCGTCATCATCAATAGTAAGGTTCTGTTCAAAAAAGCGCATGGTCGAGTGCAGCCCCAACGCCGCGCCGCCCTTGATATATTTTTCCGCGCGGTCACCCTTTATAATTACCGGAGGGAAATGCCCCGCGTTTAACACGCGCAGTATGTTATCGGCGTGTTTAAACTCGACATATATAAGCGAGGCGAACATGTGCGGCAGTGAGTCCCTGCAAAAAATCTGGTTAAGTGTTTTGCCAAGGCCGTCAAGTTTTTCATCGCGCCCGGCAACGGCACGCAGCGTAGCCTGCAGTTTAATGGCCAGTAACGCGGCGCTTAAGCCTTTGCCGCTCACGTCACCAATTGCAGCATAATGGTTATGCTCGGATATGGCTGAATAATCCACAAGGTCACCGCCCACTTCCGAGGCGGGTGAGTTGAAAAGCCAGATATCCCAGCCATCAACCACCGGCGTTTCAACAGGCATAAGGGCGGCTTGCACGCTCTGTCCAGCCTCAAGTTCTTTTATCAGGAGCAGTTTATCTTTCAGCTCAAGCATTATAATAACTACAAACAATATGGTGGCGATAAGTGATCCGTTAGAAGAATCTTCCGTGCCCGTATTAATTTGCAGGAATGTAAAAATAATGGCAACAACAAAGAGCAGCCTTCTCGCCGGCGTAAGATTAATTACCAGTTCCCGGAAGAGCCAATAACTGCCAAACAGCATCTTTTGTATTGCATGCATTTTATCGAGCCGTTTCAGCTTTTCTTCAGAGAGCATAAACTCTTTAAGATTAAGAAAATCTCTCTTCAGGATTTTTGAATAGTTCGATTCTTTCACATCATTCATCAGGATATGCCTGATGCGGGGCTCTTCTTTTTTGCTCATATTATTTCACGATTACTTCTGCTAAACCTCTTGGGAGCTGATACTCCGGGAAATCCGATTTGATTTTCCGGATATAAACTTTAGCACGGTCCACCCGCGCATATTCCATCTCGTACATGGCACGCCGTACCAGCATGCTGCAAACCATTGTTTTTATCATATCGGTATATTTATTGCCGGTTTTGGGGAAACGGATTTGAAACACCGGATCCGGTGCAGGAACATAATTACCCGCTTTTACAACTTTAAAGAAAAATAAATCGGGCACCAGTGTTAATCCCTTGGGTAAAGTAAACTCTCCCCGCTGCATTTCACCTTCATAGAGTTCAACACCAATATAGACCGGGCGTTTTTCGATATTGGTTGTAACCAGTCCTGACATGATTCTTTGATAATAAGTTTCAAGCAACTGCGCATCAAACACTTCACTGCGCTCGAAAGGTTTTAGTGCTGTCAGAAAGGATTGTATATCCGGTGATATTCCGGCAAGCAGTCCGGGATTGCCCCGCTCCAATTGATTGTAATACCAAGATCTTCTCAACAGTTCCTTATCAACAATCGAGACATCTTTCCGTTTATTTTCGACCTGCTGTAAATAATAAGCCGGAGAAATAAAATAATCCCACTGATACGAAATAATAACGGCATCTTTTTGAACCGAGCCCAGTAACGCGTGCGTGTAATCCTCGAACGTGTAGGTGTCATGCTGGTCAACTTTATCAACCGTGTAAAATACCTGCACCCCGGCAAAAACCAGCGCGGCAGTAAGCGCCAGCCCGTAATGGAATTTTTTGTCGTACAGCAATTCAAACAAGTACATAATGCCGAACGCCGCGAAAAATCCAATACAGATATATGCAAGTAAAAAGTATGCATCTATATCATTAATATCATAGTTGATAGAATAGAGAACAGTAAACACGGCGGCAATGCCGACAAAGAAAAACAGTTTCCGGGCTCTCTGCATAAGGAACCAGAGGCCAAGCAGCGCGAAGATGATGCTGATGTTAAACTCCGACGGGAAATTTTCAACAAAATACGCGAACTGCTTTTTAGCCGCGTCAAACGAGGAGAATAACCATACCTGATACTGCTTACCCGAAATATGCCGGAGGATTCTTTCCAAATCAATTGGGTTACCCCAGTTAATAAGCGGATTACGGGATGCACCGATTGGCAGGTATGAGTACAACAACACGAGCACAGCACTAAAAGGCAGCAACAGTTTTCCGACTAATACAAAACTCTCCTTCTTGAAACTATGGCAGGCAAAAAACAAGTAAATGACCGCGGGAATAATCATAAGGGTAGTCATGTGATTAGTAAAACCCAGCGCTAATGCGATTGATGCGATGCCCCACGCCTTCAGCGTGTTTTCGGGCTGCGATTTGGTAATGATATACGCCCTGAGAAATGCACCGATGATTATCATGAATAAAAATATCTGTGCCGAATAGACTTCAACCGAGGTTGCCTGAAACCAGTATGTTTTACTGAAACCCAGCACCAAACCGCCCAAGGATGCAGAGAGAATGGCAACAAGCGGGCTGATAACTTTAAAGAGCATAACAGGCTCGGCAATTTCAGCTTTTTTCTTGTCATCGCCGCGTTTCTTTTTCCGTTTTACCCGCACGAATTTCTCAACGCCAAAAAGATGGAGGTTAATTGCAGTGTACCGTACAATAACCGCGAAAATACCTATTGATGCAGCACACCACAGGGCTGCAAGTAAATTCATTTGATAGATTGCTCGGAAGGGGAGAGGTATTAAACTAAAAATGTGGCCTGCCAAAGTAAAGAAAGGATAGCCGGTCGGGTGTGCAATGCCTAAAAGAATTTGCACCGCGGCCAGTTCACCGGTATCAATTTGTATAACCGTTGGTGCGAGCGTTAGGATATAAAGGCCCAAAGTAAGTAAAGCGGTTACAATGGGCAGAACAATAATAGTGTATCGTTTCATGGTATTAATTTATTTGCCTAAGGTTTGTATATTTAAATAAAAAAATAAGATTCCGAATCTCTTCTTTGACAGCACTGTGTTATATCCCTGGATAATACAGTAAATCAGTGTATGTAAGGCTCAAAATATTAAAAAAATTTCCTTAAATTCATAAAATTTTCTAATGAAAATGTAATTTAAACTTGTAAAGCCTGCATATGCTGATTTCAGAGGCGCATTGAGCAACGGATTAAGGCAGACATGTGGAAAAAACTCTTTAAGGAGAATTATTATAAAGCAGTCAACTATATGATTTTACGTTCAAATTACTATAACCGCTTAATCAAAAAGTATAATTCGCTTGAGGACGCGGCGGATAACCGTACTGAAATTCTGGCCTTACAAGAGCCCGAAACTATAGTTTTGCCCGAAATACCACAGGCATATAACAAAATATTCCGCGTGAAGGATGCCGTACACTATAATCCATTTACACCGTATTGTTCCTGCGATGAGTTTTTAACAGCGCGGAATGAGTTCACGGGAGCAAATATTAATGTTGTATGCAGGCACCTGCATGTATTTTACCAAAGAAATTGCAGCGCGGTTTTTACACCGGCGCATTTTGCCCTGCTGGAGCTTATCCATAAATTCGGGAAACAATCGTTTTATACTTTTGCGATAGACGGGAAGCAAATTTACGCGGCGTACAAAGATGGCAACGAATGGCTGCACATTATTGTTGAGCAGAAACCGGTACAACACTACGGGTTTAACCTGTTAAACAAACGCTGGTCGTATAACAGCAAACCCGCTTTCTCCGATGAGTTGGAAGAAAAGATTTCCGGTTATTTTACAGTACGGGGATGCAGTTTATAGAGCCCTGCCAAACCAACAAAAAACAGGATTACAGAAATAAACTGTGCCTGTGTCATGCCAAACATAAACCCTGGATTAAGCCGTAAGAACTCAACCGAAAAACGGGCAACAGCAGACAAAGCCAGGTACAAAAAGAATACCCTGCCGTGCACCGTGTTCTTTATCCTGAATTTCCACAGTAGGGCAAAGATAATAACAGCGATGAAAAATTCGTACATCGGGGTTGGGTGCAGAGGTGTATTATCCGGAACAATACCGTTGGGGAATTGGGCAGCAATATCAGAACCCCGGAACATCAATGACGGGGGAACAATTCCTTTTTCATAATTAACGGCCCAAGGCAGGTTTGTTGGAATTCCATAGTCGCCATCTCCTGCCAAATGGCAGCCAATCCTGCCGATGCCATAAGCGATTGCAAGAGAGGGAGACATTAAATCGGCAACCCGTAAAAATCCCAGTTTCTTTTTCCGTACATAGAAAGCAATGCCAATAGTGGCAAGAATAAAACCACCGTAATAGGTTAGCCCGCCCGGAGAAAATAAAACCTGCAACGGTGCTTGGAGAAAGTTATCCCAATCTTCAAACAAATAGAAAATCTTACTGCCTGCAACACCGCACAGCATAGCAATTAATGTCAGCTCAGATGCAAAATTTTCAGATAGTTTTACGCGCTTAAACTCACGGGTTAAGATATATCCTGAAATGATAAATGAAAGTGCCAGCATTAAACCATAGCTGTAAAGAGTAAACGGGCCAATTTTAAATAATTCAGGAATCATATTTATGCGTGGGTTGGTATAAAAGTGTGTAAATGTTCCAAGACCTCAAAAGTGCAGAACTTCGTGTTATTCTTTTTACGGGGAACAGTTTGCTTGAGAATGCTGATGGTTTTTTTATAAATATTATATTCAACTTGAAATGAATTGATACTGCCATCCTGTTTGATTACCGAAATGGTAAATGTACCATACAAGTCATCAAAAAGCAGGTCTTTGGTTGCGCCCTTTGGCTGTACAAGATAACTTGCCGTGGCGCTCAATCCTAAAATACTTATCTCGATATTCGATTTAACCCGTAAGACATCAAGGCTTAATTCGTAATTAAGTACTGAAAACTCTTTTACGGTGGATAAAGCTATAACATAAAACTGTTTCTTTTTAATAGGATCATAGCTGAAATAGGTATAGGCTTTATACTCTGTTTCTATTCTTTTTTTTTCGGGTACGGCAGATTTTACCTTATCGAGACTTTTTTTTCTCGTTTTAGGCATGGGAGGCAAATCACCGGGTTTTCGTAGTGGCATTCTTCATTCCTTAATATTTTAGGTTGTGCCGGTTTTACAAATCAAAATAAGAAGATTCTTCTTCTTTAAAGATTGCCAGTATTTCTTCTTTGGTCGCGGCATTCATTAGTTTTTCCCTGAAATCATCTTTTGTCATCATCCGGGAAATTCTGCTGAGTAATTTAATGTGAAGGCTAACCAGATTATCCTGCCCGACAATTAAGAACAGAAGGTGAACCGGCTGTTGATCTAATGCATCATACTCAAGCGGTGTGGCAGAGCGGCCGAAAGCGCATAGGATGTCGGTAGTTGCAACTGTTTTGCCGTGAGGTATAGCGAAATTTTTGCCAACACCTGTTGACATGATTTTTTCGCGGGCAAGTACTGTTTCGCGGACTTTTTCAATATCTTTCACACGCGGATCGTCTTTAAACAAATCGATCATTTCGTTAATAACATCAGTTTTTTCTGTACTCTGTATCTGATGGATTATAGTAGCTTCGCTTAATAATTCTGATAATTTCATAATAGTATGCTTTTATTTATTCTATAGTCGTTTAAGTTAGTTTGGATTTAATCCAAAGAATAAATTTAACTAATTCCCCTGAAATTACTTCAAAAAATTACCGGTTGGCACAGTATTTTTTATAGACTTGTTTTAGGGGCAAAAATGAAGATTCTTGGGCAAAATATACAGGAATGAGTGTCTCCGTATCGGGTTCATGACTGAATGCAATCCGGGCAGTTCTTTAATCGCTTTCCCAGATCTTGCTAAAACTACCTTTTCGTTTTAACACAAAGAGTGCAGAGTAAACGCTAAGGGCGCCAATATTGTGCGGGATGATATAGTGAAATAATATTTGATCATTAAAAATCGGGCAACTACTCAGTGGAGAATTAAAACACCGGCTGATCTTAAGAAAATTTTGTTCAGAGTCCCAGCGGGACGAAATTTGGGCGTCCAACACTATGTGAATGGTAGAAAAATTTACATCTATTGTTTATATAGTCCGAGAGGGACGACATTAAAACTAAATATTTGCTATTTATCATTCTCAAAACAATAATTTCGTCCCGCTGGGACTTTGAATTTCATTTTTTACTCTGCTACTTTACCTGCCGGTTAGGCAGGCATAATTTCCTGCCTCTGGCGGTCTGAAAATATTTACCCATTGAGTTGTTACAAAACAGGTAATAAGCTAAAGCAAGTTTCAACAAAAATATATACTTCCAGAATCTATTTTTGCTGTAGGGTTTGTTCTATAATCAATTCGGATGTGAACCCCGTTGTATCACTACCTGTTTACGGACAGGTAGTGATGAACGAGGAGAAGCAACATTTGGGGAATCTCTTTAAAAGATGTTTACTTATTTTCAGCTTCTTCTTTGGCAATCATTTTGGCCATAACACTGTGCTTGCGGCCATAGAAGAAATAAATAAGCATGCCAAGGGCGAGCCAGATAAACAAGCGGAGCCAGTTTTCTTCCGGGAGCGAAAACATCAGCATCAAGCATGTTATTATGCCCATAATTGGTGTGAAGGGATACAGCGGGGCTTTAAATGGCCGCTCTGCATTCGGATGCATACGGCGCATGATGAGCACGGCGCTGCAAACGACAACAAACGCGAACAATGTACCGATGTTTACCAGTTCTGCAAGAATACGGAGGGGCAGCAATCCGCCCAGTATAGCAACAAATATTCCGGTAATGATTGTTGATTTCCAAGGAGTTCTAAACTTGTCGTGTATCGCGCCGAAAATGCTTTCGGGTACCAGGCCGTCACGGGCCATTGCCAAAAATACACGCGGTTGGCTGAGCATCATTACAAGCAATACCGAGGTTATACCAGCCATCGCACCGGCAGAAATAACAAATTGTGCCCAACCGAGGCCAACCTGCCTGAAAGCATCGGATATGGGGGCATCGATATTAATTTTATTGTAGGGGACCATTCCAGTAATAACTCCAGCGACAAGAATGTAAAGCACGGTACAAACTATCAATGAAGTGATAATGCCGATAGGAACATCACGCCGCGGGTTTTTGGCCTCTTCGGCATGTGTTGATACAGAATCAAAACCGATGTAGGCAAAGAAAATCATCGCAGCTCCGGCAAGTACCCCAACAGGCGCGCCTCCGGAAGAAGTCATTCCCCAAACAGTTTTTCCAAACACACTTAAACCGCTGTAACCATAGGGGGCAAAGGGTATCCAGTTTTCAAATTTGATATATTGAAATCCTAAAACAATAACTAAAAGAACAACTGCAAGCTTTATAACAACCATTGTTGTATTAAACCCTGCACTTTCACGAATACCTTTTACCAGAATTGCAGTGATGAGCAGAGCAATTAAAATTGCGGGCAAATCAAACAAGGCTCCCGTTGTATAAAATGCGCCCGTATCAATATTATAGTCGAAAGGAGCACGCGTAAAAGCTAACGGGAGATGAATGCCGAATATGCCGATAAAGTCCTGAAAGTAATGCGACCATCCATGCGCAACTGTGGCTGATGCAACAGCATATTCAAGTATAAGGTCCCAGCCGATTATCCAGGCGAACAACTCGCCCAAGGTAGCATACGCGTAGGTATATGCTGAACCGGCAACGGGCACCATGGATGCAACTTCTGAATAGCACATCGCGGCAAAAATACAGGCAAAGCCGGCAACCGCGAACGACAGCATGATAGCCGGGCCTGCTTTATCGGCGGCGGCTACTCCGGTAAGAACAAAAATACCCGTACCGATAATTGCACCGATTCCTAAGCTGGTTAGTGCAACCGGGCCTAATATCCTGCGCAGACGGTTTTCCCCTTCCATTTCCTGGAGCAATAGCGAGAGCGGCTTTTTAGCAAAGAGCTGTTTTCTCATTGACACCTCAAATATGTAATTACAAGTGGAATTTATTTTATGTGAAGAATTAAAAACTAAATGTACAGTTTGAGAACTTTTTAGCAAAGCGAATAATGCTTACAGGCAGGATTTTTTATGTAGATGAGATATTGTTATCCCGCGTTGTACAGATGCGAATATAAAATGCGGCACCCAATGCCAATCAAAATTATTCCACCGGCTATCTCCATTTTTTTGCCGATGGTATCATTCAACATTTTTGAGAGGTAAATCCCAATTAAAGATAACATACCCGCTGTAAAACCAATCAGCAGGCTGGGATATAGTATTTCAATGTTTATCATTGCCAGTGTTAGGCCAATCACCAGCGCATCAATGCTTGTTGCAAATGAAAGGATAACGAGATGTTTCCCTCTTGACGGGTCGCCGGTTTCATCCTTTGATTTTGCAAAAGATTCATGAATCATTTTAATCCCAAGGCCGGCCAGTAATACAAATGCAATCCAGTGGTCAATTTTTACAATATGCCTAACAAACTGCCATCCAAGCAGCCACCCGATTATTGGCATAAAAAACTGGAACAGCCCGAAGTGGAATGCTAACCTGACTGCCCCGCGGCGGTTTTCGATTCTATTACCCGTAGCTAAAGAAACAGCAAATGCGTCCAGAGCCAAGCCGATTGAAAGGATAAGTAATTCTATGAATGTCATATAGTGGAAAAAATAAAACATAAAAATATGGGCATTTCACTTAATAAAAAAAGGAATTGAGCATATTTTTGGACGGGGAACCTTACTATTTTATGAATTGTGTATTGCTGATTACTATGAAACATCTTTTGAAGATTTTTAAAAATTATTAAGAGCAATGGAATATGGAATTGAGTTTTCCGGTAAAGCCGTGCTGATGGCAGCAAATGGCTGATCTTTTGGGGATGTATAAAGTTAAATCACGAACGGCATTGTTCACCGATTGTACAGTGATAAGCGTTTTTAGAAATAATGGGGAAGACAGGGGTGGAGCAATTGTTTTAGCAAAACTGAAATGGAAGAAAATATCCAATCATTCCTGAACCCCGGAATAAAAAAATTCCGAGGTTCAGAATGCCTGCATCAATTACCTAACGAGTTTAAGCCCTTTTTGTGCAAGTGTATCACCCGGTGAAATCATTAAAGTTGTAATAAACAAGTCCTTTGCCTCGGATTTTTTGCCGAGATAAAAACAAGTCCAACCGAGTGATGTATTGGTTTCATAGTCTCCGGGGAACATTTGTTTTACTTTTTCCAAGTGCTTTAGTGCAGAGCGGTAGTCTTGCAGAAAAAGATAACTCTGCCCCAACCGGAGGTTTGCAGTATAATTATTCGGGTCTATCGCGAGAATATCTTTATACGTTTGGCGGACATTTTCCCATTCATTTAGTGCTGATAAAGGTAATGTTATACCCAGCATAGCTTCAACACTTTTTTTATTGAGTGACAATGCAATCTGATAGTACTCTTTCGACTTTGCCTTGCTGCTTTCAAGAGTTAATGAGGTATTAAAGGCGGTAATTTTATCTTCTCCTTTTTGGCTGAGCAGGTCAGTAATAAAAAAGATACAAATAAAAGATATCGCGAGTAAACTGATAAGAGTGAATTTTTTCATAGTGTTCCTTATGATATTGATTCTGCATTAAAAATTTCTGATAGTTCATTTGCTACTGAAAAGCCGCTGATTTTACCTTCTTTACTAATTGCAAGGTTCCCGGTTAATTCGCTTTTCGCGAATGCAAACGGTTGTTTTCCTTCCAAAGCAATCTGGGCTTTTATTAAAAAATCCTGATTTGATTCCTGATTCTGCTCAAACCGGTAATTGCCGTTTACAGCCAGCGGCTCCGTAAACAACATTAAAAATTCAGCTATATACCGTATGAATCCCGTGGGGAATAGTGCAGGAGAGAATGTATCTTTCCACGTTAAGTCTTTGTGATAGCTAAGCGGTACCATGGGTGCTAACAAGTACAGATAGTACAGGGCAGAAATTTTGTTGCCCGAAAAGTCGGTTAAGTATGAAACTTTCGGAGTAGAGAAAACGGTAACCCTTGAACCTCTTGAACTTTCGATATAAACACTGTTAAATGGAGTAACTTTAACTTCCCATTTTTCGGTAAATTCTTTTTTAGTTGTTTTGCAGCGCCATTCATACGTCGATTCAAATTTAAACTCGAAGGCCTGTTTTAAAGTACGGTGTGTTTCCAGATTGATGACAACGCTATCCTGCTCAGGGAAACCAAAAGTATGCAGTTGTAAATCTTTACCGGATTTCTCGATATAATGCACGATAGGGAATTTGTATGTATGTGCACCAAGTTCATCGGTTAACTGAAACTGAAAATGTATATGGGGATAAGGTGAACGGCCGCTATTGCCGCATTGGGCAATTATTTCTCCTTTAGGTACCCTTTCTCCTTCTTTCACTTTTATACTATCGGATTCAAGATGAGAAATTGCCGAGTAAAGTCCTTCTCCATGATTCATTATAATCGTGTTGCCCCAGTTTTTTTGCAGGTCAACATCACCGGTGCGGTTGTTCGGAATGCCGTCAACCACTTTTACAACTTCGCCGTCCAAAGGTGAAACAACGGGCAGCTTAAAGCAATAATAGTCTGATAATTCATGTCCATCATTATCATACTGTTCCTTTTTATCATCGGTAACAACAAAATCCCAGGCATATTTCCAGTCTTCTTTATGCGTGTGCGGTCCGTTAAAACCTTGAGAAATGAACCACTCGCCAAATACCGGTAGTTCCGCATACAAAGGTTTATAGTCTTTGAATCTAGCAACCCGGTTTTTGTGATAATAGAAGTTTTCTTCCGGTGAACCGGGAGCGAAATACAACAAGGTCAGATCGGTGTGTTCTTTCCTGAATTTAAGGCTATAGATTGTTGTTAAGGTAATAAAGTTAAACGGTAGAACAAGTATTGGAAGTTGTGAGCCTTTGAGGAATTGAACAAAAAACCCTGTGAGGACAATATTAAGGATAACAGCCAGCATGGCAAGCAGAAAGGTTTTCCTGCTCGGGATTATTAAACTGCCTCCCAATGCCATAGCAGTTAGAATTGAGTTAAAACCAATTAACAGATACACGGAAGGATCAGCGTTTGGTATAATGAATCCGGTAATATAGTACGCGAAAAAAGTGCTCGCAATACTAAGCATAAACAGGATGCGCGAGAAAAACAACAAACCTGCTGCGAGTATTGCACCTGCCAGTAAGCCTGGCTGCAAAATAATAATTGAAACTGACCGCAGATACAGTGCTAATGGCGCGGGTAAAACAACACTGCTTTCACCGGAGTGTGCCGAAGGTTGTACTACCTGTCCGTTTGTAAGAAAGTAGAAGAAAATGAACAGGGTAATAATAAACGGCAGGCTGAGCCCGGGCAGGTTAAATGCCGATGCAAAATAGTGTTCTATTACCGAAGAAATTAAAAAAGTAATAAGAATAAAAAATGGAATTATCAGTAATAGATAAAACGATACATCAAAATAGTAAACCGAAGCAGCACCGAACAGCAGTCCGTTAAAGCCATAAAAACCTGTGCGGATTTTTTCGGCTTCAAATTTGAGAAGGTGCGCGCACAAGTTTGCAATAAGTACTCCGGCTAAAGCCATCATGCTTAACCTTTCAGGCAATACTTCTTGTTGTAATAAATAATCAAGGTTTTCAGCTTTTCTTATTAATTCCACGCTGCCATCCTGCATTACCATAACAACGTTTGGGCGCATGGCGATGAACTGCATCCACTGCGTCATATCATAGGCACCAGTATGCTCAATTATCAGTTTTTCACCTTTGTTCAATGCTGGCAGTAAAACACTGTCACGGATACAATCGATATTCATGCAGAGCGGGCCATACAGTGTTACATCTTCCATGTGGCCGCTGGATTCCTGCGCGGAGGAAATTTTATGCTTAAACCAAAAACCGGTAAATAACAGGTTCACTCCTGCATCGATGATAACAGCACGTCTGCCTGTTGATAACCGTTTGTTGGCGAGCACTGACGTAATTAAAAAACCTGCATTGTCAACAAGGGCTCTTCCCGTTTCAAGAATAAGCAGCGGCATTTCATCGGGTTTAAAGTTCAGTTCAAACAGGCCGTTTGTAATTGCTTCGGCATATTGTTCAAAACCGGGAACAACCTGCTCGGCAGGAAGATATTGACCCTGTAAAGTGTTGTGAGAAGCGAAACCGCCGCCCATATCAATATATTCCAGAATATGATTGAACTCGTTTTTAATTGCTTTAGCAAGCGTAGCCAGCACAGAAGCCGCCCGGTAATACGGGTCTGAGGTCATCATGTATGTTCCGACATGTGTATGAAGCCCGGTAAGCTTAAGGTTTTTGTTCATCATGATACGGCGTATTGCCAGCCATGCATCACCGTTTTCATAATTAAAACCAAACCGGTCCCACTTTGGATATACACCAACATCCATGTTAACCCGGATGGCTACCTGAGCAGTTAATTTGTGCTCTTCTGTAATTTCTACAATTTGATATAATTCATCAAAATGGTCAATATGCAGTTTAGCACCTTCCGTAATGGCTTTTAACAAAGCTGTTGGGCTTTTATCCGGCCCGTTAAAAATAATGTGCTCGCCGGGGATGCCAAGTTTTCTGGCTTTATCATACTCGAATTCAGAAACTACTTCTGCCCATGAATTTTCCTGATGGAAAACAGAGCATACCGCGTTTAAATAGTTTGTTTTGTAAGACCAGGCAAACTGCACTTTCGGGTAGCGCGTTTTAAATATCCGGTACGCGCTTTTTTGGTTTTTTCTGATTTGTGCTTCGGATAAAACAAAAAGAGGCGAGCCGAATTCTTTTGTCATATCTTCGATGGAAGCCCCATCGATACTGCTCATTATACCTTTAACGGGGCTTGCTCCGAATTTATTCATTAATCCGGAAACTTGTTTTATGATAACAGGCCGTTCATATCTTTTCTTATTTTCCATTTGCAATTTCTCCGTTTACCGTAATCTGTTCAAATTTTTTAATATCCGTTATTAAATCCCATGAACATCTAACGAAAATTTTACCTGTTTCGTATGATGTAAATGGCAGTATTTTTTTACCTTGAGCAATTTGTACCATAGCCCATGGCAGGTTTTGCCCTGCAACAGGTGCAAGGTATGTCCAGGCAGGGAATCGTGGATTAATTTCAAGGAGATAATATTCACCGGTATCAGCAGATTTGATGAATTCAAGTTCCATACCGCTCCGCCATTTGGTCTTTTGTATTACCTTGTGGGCAAGCTCAATCAGGGGTTCATCATGTATGGTTATCCCGGCCCAGCCTTTGCCCTTGTCGGTGATATAGAGTTTACGCATTGCTACAGCGCCAACCGTGCCGCCCAAACCATCGCCAAGGGCTACAACGTTGTACTCATCCCCCTTCACACATTCCTGAGCAATAATCGGGAATCCCCACTTCGAGCTGATTTTGTGGAAAGCAGCCATTGCTTCTTCAAAATTGTGAACAATGTATGCATCATAAAAAATTCCCTTAATCGCAAGGGGATATTTCATGTGCGAAGGTATGGTGTAAACATCCTGAGCAGAGGTTAATAGAATGTTCTTGGGAACTTTTATTTCGTGTTTTACGCTAAAGGCAAACAGGTTATCCTTAGAACGGATATTAAGCTGCTCCTGTGTCGGCAAAAATGTTGTTATTCCGGCTGATGCTAAACGGTCTTGTATTTTAATAAAACCGAATAATTCCGAATCAAGTGTTGGAATAATAAAATCGATGTGATTTTTTTCATGGATAGACAAAATGCGCTCTGCCAGCACCTGATGTCCGGCTGAAGGGTACGGAATCAGGTAGCAGTTGTCAGCAATATCATCCATGTAAATACCGGGTTCTAGCGTATCGTAAATTAGTCCGGTAATTTTTCCTTCAAAACCGGGGAATTCACGAAGCGATCTGATGAGTGGTACTCCGGGGCCCGGGTTGTCTGTTGCGTTAAGGCCGGTTATTGCAATGTTCATACGCTTTTAATCAACCCATATGATTTTAATTGAGATATGAACTCTTCAAAGTCGCGGTCGAGCGTTATAGCTTCGGTGTCAAAATCATTTTGAATTTTTGCAAGAATCTCATCCCGGTTAAAATTTTGTTGCAGCATTTTAAACATTTCTTTACCAGTTTCGTTGAGTGTGAAAGACTCACCCGTTGATGCAAGAAATAAAAAGCCACTGTCACTTATAGCGACATTTTCTGGCACGGTGTAAATAGCCATACGAGTATCCTGTATTTTGCTTTTGGAAAATTCTAAAAAATAAACTGATTTAATAAATAGACAATTACTATGCCAAAGTAGTTTAAATGGAAAATAACTAAATTTTTAATGATATGCTTCTCAAAGAAATAACTTTAAACTAACCCAATTCAAATTCTTTCACAAAAATCCCTTTTGTAAAATTAGTATTTATCTATTATAATGGTGTGATGAAGACTGCAAAACCTGAATAGGGGGGCAAGATTTTTAGGCCATATTAATAAAATACAGTTGTTGTAAAACGTGAAATACTTATTATCCTGCAATAGATTTTCCTATAGAATACTTCTATATATCCGGACTATATCACTTTAACACAACCAGTTTTAGCCTGAGGATATTCAATTGTCTCATCAGTAAACAATCTGCACTATGCAAAAATTGAGCACTGCTATGAATATAATTCGTAGTTATACACGTGTAAACTAATTGTTTATGTGGTCAATATTTATATGGTGTAGTGGTAAAATATCAATAAGTAGAGGTATCTATTTTATCTGAGAATTAAAACAAAGTTTTCTCTTTTTTGAGCCATTTAACATAACAAGGGCAGGGGTGAGGTTGTCAAGCTTTATTAAACGATTTAAGAAAGCCGAAAGTTTTGTTAAAAATTTCAGATAGAATATTTCCCCACCTTTTATTAAGATGTTATGTGTAGCGGACAAAAGTTATTTTTGTTATATTGCTTCGAGCCGGTTACTTTTTTTCAATGCCATAATTGATAGTTATATACAAATTTTGTATGTGGAGTTATATTTTAATTGAGTACGATGAATTTATTTGATACCCACTCGGGAGATATTTTTTTACAGTCGTTTGGCAGTTCCAGTTCCGGTAATTGTACTGCTATTTGGGATGAGGATACACTGATACTGGTAGATTGCGGTTTCTCAGCTTCGTATATACGTGCCGCGTTAAAACAAATACACAAAACTGTTGAGCAAGTTACCGCCGTGTTAATAACGCACATCCATTCGGACCATGTGCATCATTCAGCGGTTAATCAATTCATCAGGAGTAACCGGCCAATCCATTGTCATAATAATATCCATGAGTCACTCTGCAAAAAATACGGCAGCATGCTCGATGAGGATTACGAGAAAAGTTTAAACACGTTTTTGGATTCGGGTTTGCAGATTGGTGCGCTCAGCATACAGCCGTTTGCTTTACCCCATGATTCCGAGGGGGGCTGTTATGGTTTCTCGATAGAAAAGCAGCGTGGCTTAGGGCCGCTCAAATTAACCATCGCGACAGACTTATCGCACACCCGGAACGGTATGAATAAACATTTTACCGACGCGGACTTTATCCTGATTGAAGCAAACTATGACCCACAAATGCTCGAAAACTCGGGCAGGCCTCACTATCTTAAAAAACGCATTCGCGATGACGGGCATTTATCAAATGAGGAATGCGCATCTTTTCTTGTTGATGTCCTCAAAAAATCGAAGACGCTTCCTTCGGTAATTATGCTGGGGCATATATCAGCGCAATGCAACACCAATGCTTTAGCAATGCAGTGTGTAAAAAACGCGCTAACCGCGAATAATTTCGGCCACATCAGGCTGGTTGAAACTTACAGGAATATGCCGGGAGAAAGAATTGAACTGTGAGTTTTTTACAGTTGCATGAGAATATTTATGTATTTTATACAAGTGTTTAATTAATTTAGTTTGCCATTGAAACTCCATAATAATCTAATTGAAGCTGTTGCAGCTTCGCTGACCTCGATTTTTTTTGAAGGCTATTATGCTGATAAAGTGATTCAGCGTATCATAAAATCAAACCCCCGCTGGGGTTCGCGTGACCGACGTATTATCGCGGAGATGACATACGGTATCGTCCGCAACTGGCGGATGCTGAACGAAATAAACGGCTCGTATCCCAACGAAGATGCCAAACAACTTAACCAAATAATGGCCATACATCTTTACCTGCGGAAGGAATACGATTTGCCATTCGTGCAGGAACATCTTCCGGATATTGCAATTGAACAGATATACAAGGAACTGCTCAATAATCCGGCGGTAAGGGAATCCTTCCCGGATTGGCTGTACGAGCGGGGAAAACAGGAATTAGGCGAAAGCTGGGATACCGAAATGGCGGCTTTGAATAAAACAGCCGATGTTATAATCCGGACAAACACGCTAAAAACTAACCGGGATGAGCTGATAACCTTACTGAAAAAAGACGGGATTGAAGTTAGTCCAATTGAAAGCAGCGATGTAGCACTGCAATTAACAAACAGGCAAAACCTTTTCACGTCCGAAGCCTTCAAAGCGGGCATGTTCGAAATACAGGACACTGCATCGCAAGGAGTCGCTGAGTTTACCCGCGTGCAGCCCGGGATGCGGGTAATAGATGCCTGCGCGGGCGGCGGCGGTAAATCGTTACACCTCGCGGCAATAATGAAAAATAAAGGCAGGATCATTGCACTTGATAACGATTCCCGTAAACTGGAAGAACTTGAAAAACGTGCACGCCGCGGCGGTGCCTCGATTATTGAAACACGGTTTATCGAGACGCGCAAAGTCATCAAACGGTTAAAGGACTCGGCTGATTGCGTATTACTTGATGTTCCGTGTTCCGGTACCGGTGTCATCCGCCGGAACCCCGACACGAAATGGAAACTGACCGAAGAAAATTTTGCAAACCTGAAAGTGATACAAGCGGAAATACTTGATTCTTATTCCAGTATGGTAAAACCCGGCGGCACACTGGTTTACTCAACGTGCAGTTTATTTCCATCAGAGAATACGGCACAAGTGCAGGCCTTTATTGCAGGGCATAAGGATTTTATTATTGAAGAAGAAATAAGCCTGACACCCGCGAAGAATAACACCGATGGTTTTTTCTATGCAAGAATGAAACGAGCCATTTGATTGCACAGTTCCCGTACCCAACGCAAATTGGTAAGTTTAATTAGTATCTTTCACTTCTTATTCTTTTTAGAAAACAAAAACAGGCAATAAAATTTTTACCGGTTTTCAAGGTAAAATACATCATCGAAATATGATTAAAAGATTTTTTGGACAAGGCAGCGAGCGGACTCAGAAAACAAAGAAGAGTATCTTTCTGCTGTTCTTTTTCCATATGTTTAACATGATAATTACACTGGCATTGGTTCCCCTAAGCATTCAGCTTTTGGGAAACGTGCGGTATGGTGTCTGGGTCACGGTCAGCTCGGTTATTTTCTGGCTCAATTATCTTGACTTTGGGATCGGGAATGGACTGCGAAACAAAGTTGCGGAATCATTTGCCTTAAGTGATACCCAAAAAGCCAGAACGTACGTTTCAACCGCATATTTTATTTTCCTCTTAGCTGCTTTATGTGTTATTATAATAACTCTTATACTTAATTTATTTGTTAATTGGCAATACGTACTTAATGCCCCCCTTGATTTGTCCGGCGAATTGAAATTGATAATGCCTTTCGCGTTTGCACTTTTTGCTACTCAAGTGTTTCTTAAGTTAATCAACTCGATTATTAATGCAGATCAACGTCCGGCACTAAACGGATTAATCAGTTTGCTTATCAATGGATTTTCTATCGGCGGATTGTATATTTTGTTTATTAGTCATAACAACTCGTTTTTAGCATTTGCAACTGTTTCATTTTTGATGCCTGTAATCATATTGCTGGTTGTATCGGTGATATTATTTAAGACAAGCTATACAGAAATTGCTCCGTCTTACCGGTGTATCGACTTGTCAACAAGCAGGGCTCTGTTCAGTTTAGGTATGCAGTTTTTTATAATACAGGCAGCGGGCCTGGTTGTTTTTGCAACACAAAACCTCATCATTTCACAGGTGCTTGGTCCGGCACAGGTAACCGTATATAATGTAGCCTTACGGTACTTTTCTTTGGTTACTCTTGTTTTCGGGGTTATACTTACGCCGTTTTGGTCAGCTTATACCGAGGCCTATGTGAAGAAAGACTTCATTTGGATTAAGAAGATGGTCAACAAAATAATATTGCTTTG
>JACPGF010000222.1 GCA_016182615.1 Ignavibacteriales bacterium | reverse complement strand
ATCTCTTGCCAGTTCAGCCGTCGCTCTCGCCTGATGAATGTTGATAATGACAATACTCTCACGTTCTTCTATCGAAAACGCCATAACAATCCTTTTTCCTGATGCTGCACTTTACTTCTGTTGCTATATTTACTGACAATTTGAAAAGGTAAAATACAGGTTTGTACTATTTATTCAAAAAAAATTGACTTTGAAGATTACTTATTGAAATATTCTTTATTCACATTAAGCAAAGATTTTGGTCCATACCAAGGTTTTATTTCAATCCTTAACCGTTTTGCCTTAACCGCCGGATCAGTGGCACACAACTCTTCTACTTCTTCCTGAGTCGCGGCATTAAAGATAAATATCCCCCGAAGATTGGATTTATCCAAAAATGGACCAGCTAATACAATTTTCCCCTCGCGTGCTAACTTTTCAATATTTGCGAGATGCCCTTTTTGTATGTTTTCTGTTTCTGGTGTCTTTTCAGCAGTCCAAGCCTCCCCGCGATACAGAAATACCATATAGAATGACATCATCAAGTCTTCACGCACCGGTTGCTTTGTACTGTCCTGAGCTGATAAAATAATTGTCCAAAACAACAACATCGGCAAAACGAATATTTTCATATTTTTCTTTCAATAATTTTATTGAAAATATACAAATGAATTAGCTAAATTAGATGATGAAAAGCACATATCATCATTTTTTCTCCATTTTTATCAGCCAGGTTAAAAAAGTGAAAACTGGATTCATACAAGCTTTCATATTGCGAGTTATTTTATATCTCATTGTTGGATACCCATTCTCGCCAGTTTTTGCTCAGGATGCTGCAATGCAGCACGCGATCCGTTTTCAAAATTCTTCCGTTCTACAGGGCGACAGTACCATTGATGTAACCTATTATGGATTAAACCTTACTATTAGCCTGCATCCGGAGTTGTTAACTGGTATTATTACCATGAACGCTACTATCGCGGTTAATTCTACTCATTCAATTTCTCTTGAAGCTTCCAATACTCTGCATATTGATTCAGTTACTTGCAATAATATAAATACCGTGTTTTCGCACGCATCAGACAAGATTACCATTCAACTCCCCCGGCTATTTTCCCGGGGTGAGAAAATTACCATAGTAAGTTATTATCAAGTTTCCCACTCGGGAACCGGAATGGGCAGTTTAACATTTGGCTCTCATGACGGCCGTCCAAGTATTTATTCATTAAGCGAGCCATACGGTACAAAAGACTGGTGGATATGCAAGGATACACCATCTGATAAGGCGGATTCCGCGGATATTATTTTAACCGCTCCGGCAATTCTCACCGCGGTATCAAACGGGAAACTGCAATCGGTTGTTATAAACAACAACGGTACTAAAACAACCCACTGGCATGTCT
Source organism: Ignavibacteriales bacterium (assembly GCA_016182615.1). Taxonomy (GTDB): domain Bacteria; phylum Bacteroidota; class Ignavibacteria; order Ignavibacteriales; family Ignavibacteriaceae; genus JACPGF01. Next base: position 6,963 of record JACPGF010000222.1, on the reverse strand, counting down.
CATACCCTATTGCACAGTACTTAATTTCGGTTGCGGTAAGCGATTTCTCTGAATACACACAATATTTCAAGTATAGCCCTGCTGATTCAATGGAAGTTACCCATTATATCTATCCCGAAAATTTCAGTGATGCATTGCCCGCGGTAGTGAAAACGATTGATATGCTTAAAATATTCAGCAGCCTTTTTGGGCCATACCCGTTCTTGAGGGAAAAGTATGGCCATGCACAATTCGGCTGGGGGGGCGGAATGGAACATCAAACGGTATCTTCAATGGGCAGGTTTACGGAATCACTCATTTCACATGAACTTGCACATCAATGGTTTGGTGACATGGTAACCAACAATAACTGGCAGGATATATGGCTCCATGAGGGATTTGCCACCTATGGCGAAGCTTTATATATTGAAAACACTTCCGGTACCGAGGCGTATTCAAGATTTATCGATGAAAAAATGTCAACAGCAAAAGGAGCTATTGGTTCAGTATATGTTAATGATATTTCAAATATTAGCAACATTTTTAATTATTCCCGGTCGTATGCAAAAGGTTGTGTAATACTCCACACTTTGCGCAGTATTCTTGGCGATTCAATATTTTTCACCTCACTAAAAACGTATCTCAATGCCCCGGGAAACAGATATGGGACTGCAACGACTGAAAATTTTTTAAGCGCAGTAAACAGCACAAGCAAACAAAATTTACGCTATTTTTTTGATGCGTGGATTTATGGATCGGGTTTCCCTTTTTATGAAATTTATTGGGACAAGATTAAAAATAACAGTAACTATACCGTAAATATTTCGGTTTACCAAAACACCTTACATGGAAACCAGTTGTTTGTAATGCCATTAAAAGTACGGATTTTTGGTAATGCTGCCGATACAACTGTAACCATATTTAACAATGCCGTAAATCAGTCCTTTACTGTTAATTGTTCATTTTTACCATTAGGAATTGTTTTTGATCCGGACAACAGTATTTTAAAAAGTGCCACAGTTTTTAATGCGGATACGCCCGTTAATTCACCTTCCGGTTTCACACTCTACCAGAACTATCCAAATCCATTTAATTCAGGAACCACAATTAGTTTTTATCTAAAGGCTCCTCAAACCGTATCCATCGAAGTTTTTAGGGCTGATGGTAGTTTGGTAAAGTTAATTGGCCCTGCAGGCTATACCCGGGGCTTGCACAAATTCTCTTTTGATTCGGCAGGGTTATCGAGTGGAATATACTTTTACAAAATTAAAACGGAAAATGGTTCATCAGTAAAAAAGATGATACTGCTGCGGTAGAACTAATTAGGTTGGGCACACTGATAAAATAGTGTTGTTATTATTTTCATCGAAAACTCTGATGGCTTTGCATCACGCGCCAAGCTAATCCCTCCTAAAAATTTCCGTGTTCGGCCTGCAGCAGGATACATTAGTTCCATCTGCCCGAAGGCGGGAAAACGATACAGGGTGAACACAATTACTTATAATTCATACTCCATTCCGAATACCGGAAGTAATCCGAATTGATAGAGTGTTTTTTGTTTATTTTCTGCTTTATTCCAATAGTATCCGGCGGTATTTTTCCTGTTGTATGCATTCCAAATACTTATGTAAGCGGTAATAGAAGACTCTGTAAAATTCCATCTTTTATCCATCCGTATGTTAAGTGAGTGGTAAGCAGGAAATCTTTCAGTATTAATCCTGTTAACATCATAAATTTCTTCGTTAAGCCTTTTTGACTCGCTTACATTGTAAGGAGTATATGGCCGGCCGCCGGCATATATCCACCTTGCACTCAACTCCCATGTTTCACCGGGTTTGTAGCCGCCTTCAATGCTCAATATAAACTTGTTATCAATGCTTCTGTTTCTCCACACTCCTAAGCCATCCTGATACTCAGCCTTTCCGTAAAACACGCTGGCCATTCCATAAACATCTTTTGCCATTTTTTTCTGCACCGCCAATTCAAGACCGTAAGAGCGGGCTTTTTGTCCGCTTTGCAGATACTGATGAACCATCGCTGACTGATTCCTGAAAGCAGCCTCATCAAGAACCATAAGGCCGGGCTGTGCCGGATCGACGGGCAGGTTACTATAGTTTTTCAGATATGCTTCAAGAGTCAAACGGGCATCATCTTCCAACAGACGCTGCACGCCAATAATATAATGCAGTGCAGTAGGTATAGCAAGATTTTTAAAAGCCTGAGACTGTGCAAGTAGTATCTTCGGTAAAGGCTGAGCGTATAAGCCAACCGAAAAAAGCAGAGTTGTTACGGGATTGATATCAACCGAGGCAGACAATCTTGGCTGCAAAATACCGGATAGTTGTTCTTCGAAGTAGTCAAGCCGCAATCCGCCTGAAGTCGTTAACCAATCAAAAGGTTTCCATATCGTGTTTAACCCAAGGCCGCCATGCGTGTATTGTTTTGCTAATGAAATAGTTAACGCTCCGGCGTTGACCCCATACGGATTTACCGATGCATCGTATGAATTATCGTAATTATCCGTCAGTCGTTTTACCTCCCCGGTAACTTCAAATGCTAACGATTTACTCTGCACGAAGTGAGTTTTTGACCGGAATACATATTCTTTTTCCGTGGAGTTGTTTTTTGTTACAAACCTCTGCGTTCCTGTTTCGTAAAAGTCTTCATCATAACCGAGCAGATTAGTCGATACCGATGTTACCGAATAACCTTTCTTGCCCCACAATTTTCTCCATGTTACTCCAAGTGCACCTTGTTGTAATGATTGTCGGCCATAGAAGACCATGTCATTTTCCAAAGCCACCTTGTTATCATTTTTATTCAAATCATAAGCGGTAATAAACAAAACAGAAACTTTATTCTCCGGATTTATGTCAAACGATATTTTTGCCTGAGCATCGCCATACTCAGGCGCAACTGAAGTACCTGAATCGAATGCTTTGACAAGATAATCGAGATAGCTTCTGCGGATAGAGGCCAGCCATGTTATTTTACCACCGTTGAGGCTTCCTTCGGCAACACCGCCAAATCCTGAAAAATCGAGATTTAGCTGTAAAGGAGTTCCATTCTTACTTCCTTCTCTATACGAAATATCCATTACTGATGACATGCGGCTTCCATAATCAGGCGAAAAGCCGCCCGCGCTAAAAGTTATATCATTAATAAAATCGATATTGAGGAAACTGATTGCACCGCCAGCTGTTCCTTGAACAGGGAAATGATTGATATTCGGGATCTCGATATTGTCAACATAAAAGCTGTTTTCCGAGGGGCTTCCTCCCCTTACCATGAGTGTGTTCTTCTCATCACTTACTTTTGCCGCGGATGGCAGGCCGTATAAAACTCTGCTAATATCACCATAAGAGCCCGGTGAGCGCCTAATCTCTTCATAGGATAACCCGACGGTGCTTATTTCATCACTATTCCCGCCTTTGAAATATCCGGAATTAACCACGACTTCCTGCATGTTTACCTGTGAGGCCTCCAGTGCAATATGCATCTGTGTTTCGCGGGCTGGCCGAAGCACAATGTCTGTATAGCTCTTGGTTTTATAGCCAATATACGAGACGCGAACCGAATAACTCCCGGCGGGGACTTGGCTTATTTTGTAAACACCAGCGGAATCTGCCGTCACACCTTTTTTCAATTCGGTAATAACAACCGTGGCTCCAGGTAAAGCGGATTTTGTGGCGGCATCCCTTACTTCCCCCGTTAGCATTCCAATTCCTGCCTGCTGTGAAAAACTTTTTCCGAACATGGCGAATAATATCAATAAAACTGTTTTTTTCATTTACTCATTCATTATTTTATTACTGTACAAAAATAATTTATTCCGGATACTACTTTCAATACTGATAAATCATTAAAATTTTATGACAGAGCTGGAAAAACACCTCGCCGAATATGAAAAGATTCTCGACAGGCAAAAATTTGATGAATCACTGCTTGACTATACAATATTGAAAAACATTGTCACGACGCTCCGTTTTCTGGAAGAGTTCGAGGGCAATTATTATGAAATATTCGATTTATATAAACGTGAGCATTTGTATTTCACTTCTTCGTTCAAGGAGCATTTTGGATTTGTTAATGAAAAAGATTTTGATGACCATATTCATCCCGAAGACTTAATTCAACTGGTAAAACTTGGCAACTATTTTATGCAGTTTGCCATTGATACTGAGCCTGAGTTAAGAAAGGAATACAAACTCTGTAATGAGTTTAGAATAATGAATCGTGATGGAGAATATATCCGGGTAGTTAAGCAATACAGGCTATTGGAATCGGATGTATTTGGCAATCTCTGGCTTTCACTTGGTACGCTTCATCTTGCCCCGGACAATGACCCCCAATCGCCCGTGCGCAGTAAACTGATACATATACCATCAGGAAGAGCCACAATTTATAAAATTGATACGGTAATCTCTCCGAAGGAAACTCCACTCAGTGAAAGAGAAATCGAAATTCTTGCATTTATCGCGAAAGGTTTCGCGAGCAAACAAATTGCAGAAAAACTCTGCTTAAGCAGCAGCACAGTAAATACTCACCGGCAGAACATCATCCGCAAACTTGATGTGCAAAACACCGTGGAGGCGGTTCAGTACGCGATGGGGATTGGACTGATAGTGGCGTGAGGACGGGCTTACAAGCCTGTTTGATAACTGCTTATGCTTAAACACCGTAAGCAAGCGACCCAAGTACGTGCACCTATGGGAATCGCTTATTACCCGGTAAACCGTGTCGTGCTTAACGTAATAGTCCGGTATGTTGCTCTTGGTGCCGTACACATACCGTGTCATCACGTTACCCGCCGTGTCAAGCTCGGCTGCCGGGGGGGGAAAACTCTCCGCTGTAGAGCCAGCGGTTGGTTACTATGCCCTTTACTTTACGGCCAACCCTGCGGTTTTGGGCTTAAGGTTTATTTTACGAAATCTTGTAAAACCTAAATCTTAAGATAATCTGTAACTATACGCGAATAATTTCTTGCATCCTCAAATTCTCATCCATTGGCTTTTCAAAGTCAAACAATTCCGAAACGGATTTGGCGTTTAGTTTATCAGTTGATGACAATTGATAAAAAACATGCATTGTTAATGGTAAATCCAATTGGTTAATAAGATAGCCGTAGTCAAGATAATAAAGATTACTATAACTGGATCTTTGTAAATTTATAATCAAAGTTAGTTCTGGTTCCCGGATAATCCAATTACTGTTTTTCCTCTTAAAACCAAATGGTTTTAGACTTAGATCAAAAAATATTTGTAACTCTTTTGTATTCATATTTCCAATAAGTATCTAGTTTTGTTGCCCATGTTTGACCAGGATAATATCGTTCAAATACTTCCTTATATCTTGCAAGTTGTTTTAATCCATCAGCTACTGCTCTTGGATTGATTGGTTTTAATTCATATATAGTATGGGTAGTAAAATCAACGAAATCCGGGCGAACGCCGGGAACATCTCTAAATTCTTTAACTTTGAATCTAGGTATAGCATCGACGATTTTATATGCATTATGTATTTGTTGCCCCAGCTGTAAATTTGATTAGTATAACCTGTTGCCGCTGCTGTTGTTATTTCCGCGGCAGCAGATGCACCAAATGTAAAAGTTGTCGCTCCCCAGGCTAATCCCATTCCATAACATGCGAGGGAGCCGAACGCACCATTCATCAAACTTTCTTCCAGGCTTCCGCCCATGAGAGCCGTAATTCCTCCAGTGGCAACACCCGCAGCAAGACTTGTCAACATAAGTTGAGTTGAACCCGTCATTTTCCCCTTAGAATCGATATTATTCACCGGGTCAGTTAAGCAATAACCGTATAGGTTAAAATCCCCACCGCTAAATTCAATCGGGTCTTTGGCGATCCAGTTTACCTACTACAGGTAGGCGGCCCTCGCGGGTGCTGTAATCGCGCGCGCCTCCCGAAGGGATCCCTTTGGGAAAAACGCACCAGCCCCGTAAGGCTGTCGTACAAAACTGTCTGAACCAGGATTTACAGGATTAAAGGATTTTCAGGATTATATTCAGAAAATTACAATGTTTCTGCGAGAGCCTCTTGTATGGATTTTCAAATACTATTTTTGTTTTCCAAGAAAGCCGAATCGCAAAATTATTTCCTGTTAATCCTTTAATCCTGGTTCAGACTATTGCACATACCGTGTCAACACGTTACCCGCCGTGTCCAGTTCGGCAACAGGGGTAAGCTCGCCGCTGTAGAGCCAGCGGTTGGTTACTGTGCCGTTTACTTTACGGCCAATCCTGCGGTTTTACAGCTTCAATCCGGAACAATGCAAAATTTTTCTTTAGCCAGTTTACTGGCTCATTGGTGTTTCTTCAGAAACAAAAATCCAAATGACTTACAGCTCCGGGTAATTAACTAATTTAGGTTTTGAAATGTTGTAGGCCGCTCTATATAATTTTTCTTTATCTTTCTTCTTCAATACTTGAACATAGTTATCATTTTCAAATGAAACAATATATTCTCGGTAGTCCCCAGCATCCGTTACACTATACTCAGAATTATTAATCCAACCTCTTTTACCGAAAATACCACAAAAAGTATAGTAATATTGATATTTAAGAGTCTCAATGTTCACCTTTTTAACAATCTTTCCAGTTTTTGCATCGAAAATTACAACGAAAGCATCTACACTATCGGCTTTCATACTGCCAATAACTCCCGCTTTGTGTTTTCGGTCTCTTGATAAAGTAACTGGGCCAAAGAGGAATTCATATTCCAAGTTCAACTTCTTACAGATTTCATATGTATTCCTTAGTGCAGAAATATCCCATTTATAATAAGCGCAAATAAACTCGAATGATTCCATTAATTCTTCTAAAATAATCAGCTTTTTAGTAATCGAACTTCCATTGCAATATTCTTCCTTGCGCTTAAAGTTTTTATTTAACTTGATATATCTGCTTACGCCGGGGATTAAGTTAAAACTAAATTCAGTTGAACAATTTTCGGTAAGTTCTACGGT
>JACPGF010000221.1 GCA_016182615.1 Ignavibacteriales bacterium | reverse complement strand
GATAGGCTATATTGCATGCTTCCGCGAATGTGATTGCCTTATTCATTTTTTCGCAATAAACCTTATTATTCCTGAGAAGGATTTTGTCCTAAGGTGCATTCCATTTTAGTGCAACTGACTTCTGAATGCGGTCTTTAACAATTTCAGCAGCATTTTTAACCGCTCCGCCCCCCATCAGCGTTGAACGTGATGCTACAGTTGGTCCGCTGTCGGGGACTATGGCAGTGTCAAGTTCAAGATAATGAATCTTCTCAACAGGGATACCAAGCACTTCAGCGGCGACCAGAGAAAATGTTGTACGGAGCCCCTGCCCGTTTTCGGCTAGCCCGCAGATGAGATAAGCAGTCCCGTCCAATTGTACCGAAAGATATGCAGAAGTTGTATCAATACCCTCAGCGCCTAAAGAACAGCCACGGTAACTTGCAGCCATGCCAATTCCTTTTCGCCAAGTCTTTTCGGGGGTGATTAATTGTGCCTCGTCCAAAATATATTTTTTATTCTCTGAAGAATTGGCAAAGCCAATTATTGATGGGACATCTGCATTTTCTTTTGCATAGGCAGGCCATTTTTCCTCATAACCTGATTCCACAAGTGCGGCCTTTATTACCGTATCTAAGTTTACCTGATGATTGTCGAGAATCTGTCCGCTCGCAGTTTTTGATCCGCTCTTGAATCCGTTTATTTCACGGATTTTATCGGGTGTCATATTCAGCCGGATTGAAATCTCATCCATGATACTTTCCTGTGCGAATATTGGCTGCGGGGAACCAAAACCACGCATCGCACCAGTATAGGGGTTGTTTGTATATACAGCTTTTACATCAGTGCAAACATGCTCAACCTCGTAAGGACCGGTTGCCTGCACGACAGTACGCCATGTAACAAAAGGGGACATGGATGCATAAGCACCACCATCAGCAGTGATGTCGATTTTCATGGCCTTCAGTTTGCCATCGTTGTTGTAACCAACCTTATAGTGCATGTAGTAAGGGTGGCGTTTGTAGGACTCAAGAATACTTTCCTCCCGGTTAAAACTTATCTTAACCGGTCTTCTTGTCTTTAAAGCTGCAATCGCTGCCCGGGCTGCTAAAATATTCATCGTGTCATCTTTGCCGCCAAATGAGCCGCCCATTTCGGCCTGAACTACACGCACTTTAGTAAGTGGCAAACCTAATACCAGAGCAACAACCTTGCGGCAGGTAAACGGATTCTGAATCGAACCCAATATTTTAACGCCCTCACCTTTATCCAAAGGGAAAGCGATTACCGATTCCGGTTCTATATATGCATGTTCAATGTTCTGGGTAGTATAGGTTTCCTCTATGATTCCGTCACACTCTGCGAATCCTTTTTCAACATCACCTTTACGGAGCGGGTAATGAACAATAAAATTGTTTTCAAATTGCGGATGAATGCGCGGTGCATCGGCATCCATGGCTTTTAAAGGGTCGGTAAGTACAGGCAGTTCATTGTAACTTACTTTTACTAACTTTGTTAAAGAATATAATTCTTCACGGTTTCCACCAACAAGCATTGCTACAACATCACCCGGTGTTACAATTTTTTCCCATGAAAAAATCGGTTGATCCTGTTTGATGGGTCCAACTTTTTTTTGAGCAGGAATGTCCCGGTGATCGCAAATAACAATATCACTTCTCTTTTCAATTCCGTTAAAGTCCATTCCGGTAATTTCTGCATGAGCCACCGGTACCCGTATCATCACGGCGTGCAGTAATTCGGGTACAGAGTAGTCATCGGTGTATTTGGTACTTCCAGTTACTTTACCCCGGGCATCTTGCCTTTGAACCGGTTTGCCAACTACTTCAAATTTTTCCATAAAATTCTCATTGTTATAATAAATTGCATTGCTTAACTCCGTAACGGATAAGTTTCAGCTTATATTTTGGGCAAACAGGTTATAAAGCCTGCTGCCTTCTTTGTAAATTTCTTCGTGTATTTTACCTTCGTCACCAACCATCATGCTATAGTCCTTTATCAGGAAATCACCATTTTGCACCACTGTACAGACCGGGTTTTCTAATATCCCGTAAATATAATGCCCCCAAAAATTATTTGCTGTGAGCGGGGTAGGGGGGACATAATCCCATACGATAAAATCAGCCGCTGAATTTGTTTGTAAAGTTGTGAAATCAGGAAAAAACTGTTTAATAAATTCCATCTGTCCAAAATAGATATGGTTTACAAGCCCAAAAGCTTCATCAGTACTTAAGCCCTGAACCCGGGCCGCCAAAAATATTTGTTTCAGTGAACGGGCCAGATTTGCATGCATGCCATCAGTACCAGCCAGTATAGTCAGTTCTTTCAATCCAATGCCGAAAGGTGGAAGCCCAACTGCATTGTTCATGTTCGAGTCAATATTTAATACAAGTGCCGGTTGAAATTGTTTAATTTTTTCAAGTTCTGCTTTCTCGAGGAAAAGCCCGTGAGCTAAAATTGATTTTTTATTTAACAGCCCAAATTTCAGCAGCCGGTCAACCGGCGAAGCACCAAATTTTGCGTTGCTATTTTTTCTATCCGCGTGATCTTCGTATAGATGAATATGAATACCCGCGCTGTGCTCCCTGATAAATCTTCCGGTTTCTTCAAGCGTTGCATCATCCAGAGTAAACGCCGCGTGCAGCCCAAAAAGTGCCTTATGATTATCATTCTGAGCACGTAAATAATTCATATTTTCCATCAAACCTGCTTTGGTCGCATTTTCACCGTTACGGCAGCTTGTTTCAAAACACAAAACTGAGCGCAATGAAAACTGATCGAGGGATTCTCTTATTGCCACAAGGCTGTTTTCTGTATGTACCTGCGATGAATGATGATCCACAATATAAGTAACACCATTCCTGATGGATTCTAAGGCAGTCATTTTCGCCGAAGCAGTAATCATAGGTAAATCTAAAAAACAGTCTAGTTTCCACCAGAGGTTTGTCAAAATGTTCTCGAAATTGCTGAAATCGCCACTCAAGGGTAAACCCTTTGCCAGCCTTGAATAAATATGATCGTGAAAATTGGTGAGTGGTGCGGTAATTACGCGTCCGGCAGCATTGTAGGTTGTGGTATCATTTTCTGTATTATTAAAAAGTGCCGGGTCAAACCTCTTGGGTATAATTTTTGTAATTTTTCCGTTTACAATTGTGGCATCCCCGAATACGGGAACGATACTAGAGTTATCAATTGATGCAAAAAATGCGTTTGTTACCGTGAAAGATTTCATACGTGTTTTACTTTTTTTTAGAGATTAGGTTATCATGCATCGTTTTCCGGATACAAGTTGCCTGCCGGTTATACCATTTGTTCATGGAATCGAAAAAACAAAATAAGGCCCGTCATGGAGAATGAAAGGCCCTATTTTGGAAAATTATATTGTTACGCCTGTCTTTGCATTAAAGTCTGCAATCATTGCATCCCACTGCGGAACTGACGCAACTTTTTCCAGCCAGTATTGGTCATCATACCATTGACGGTTTAATTCCGCGACATCTTTTCCTTGTTGTTCAACCCACGTAAAATATTTCAGGTTGTGGACAGCTTTTTTCTCGTAATAGGTCATTTCCTTAAAGTTATCGTAAGATTGTCTCTCAACACATGTCCGCCAGTCAACTTCAGCCTGATGTTCATTATATGGACCAAACTCAGTATCCATTTCTTCAAGGCGGCTGCGGTACATCTCGAGTGAGTCAGTGAACACGGTTAAAATGACATCATCTTCAGTCATCTCATAATACTTAGCCATTTTAACAGCACTTAACATATTGCCAATAGAGGATATTCCGAGGTCTTGAATCCGGTCAAGTGTTGTTGCATCAACTCCAAGCTTTGATAAAAACTTATGCCCTTCCGGCAGGTTAAAAGCACGAAGCAAATGCAATGGGTCTGCATCATCAATAGCGGCAACGCAATCGGTATTTTTGGTGTTGTGTATCCAGGGGATGTGTTTGTCCCCGATTCCCTCGATTCTATGCGCTCCGTAACCATTCATTAAAATTGTGGGGCATTGCAGTGCTTCGGAAGCAACTATTTTCATGGTAGGGAATACTTTTTTAAGATAATCACCTGCACCTATGGTTCCGGCAGAACCTGTTGCACTGACATATCCCGCCACACGCGATTTTTCGCCTTTTACCTGATTGAACAAGTGTTCCAACGTTGTGCCGGTTACCTCATGGTGCCATACCATGTTGCCGAATTGTGCAAACTGATTGAAAATATAATACTTGTCACTCTCGGTTTCCAGCTCGTGGCATTTGTCATAAATTTCTTTCACGTTGCTTTCACATCCATAGGTAGCGTAAATTTCAGCGCCATAGGAGCGGAGCCATTCAAAACGCTCCTTACTCATTTCTTCGGGAAGAATAGCTACACCATGAACCCCGAGCAAGGCAGAATTGAAAATACCGCCACGACAATAATTACCGGTTGACGGCCAAACAGCCTTGTGGTATTCAGGATTAAACTTTCCGGATACTAAATTAGGAATGAGACAACCATAAGTAGCACCAACTTTATGGGCACCGGTAGGGAAGTACTTACCACAAATACCGATGATGCGTGCTTTAACTCCGGTTAATGCCGATGGCAGTTCAACATAATTAATGCCGCCAATTTTACCGGTTTTAACATCATTCCGCCAGTTAATCCGGAACAAATTCAACGGATGTGTTTCATTAAGACCGATTGCGGCGAGTTTTTGCTGAATTGAATCGGGTATTGTATCAGGATGTTTAAGCTGATTAAAAGTCGGGAGCAAAATATTTCTTTCGCGGCAACGTTTCATTGTCTTTTGGAGAAAATCTTCGTTTTCGATGTTCCAGTTCCAAGTGTCCATGGTAGTCCTAATTTTAATAAAATGGACTATAAAAATACGGACTTTCCGGCACATTTTACGAAAATAGTTTTACAATTTTATGTGTGTATAAAATCCGGCTTTGGTTCAAATCCAAAATCGGTGGCAAAAGTGTTACGCATAGAGTTTAAAGAGTCTGTAAAGGAAAAGGTCTTTATCGTTCACACCTCTGACCCTTG
>JACPGF010000036.1 GCA_016182615.1 Ignavibacteriales bacterium | reverse complement strand
GTACCTGCACCTGATATTATATGCAAGACTGAGAGCAATCAGTTGGCTTTTTAATGTAGGTGTTTCGCCATAAACATCAATTTGCTGCTCGAGGGCATCAATCATTTCCTTAGCCCATAGTTTTTCTGCAAAGTAAAAGGATTGAGTTGAATCACCAAAATTCAGGATGAAATCGAAGGCTGTTACGCCCTGATATGAAACTCCAGCAATACTAACCGGAGAATTCCCACGGTTTTTAAACCTGCCGGTCAAGTAAAAGGCAGAGCCGGCATAGGTGGATGGGAGTTTTTTAGGCATTATCTGCGAAATATTTGAGGAAGCGAATTCAAATGAAGTTTTCCTTAATATTGGTTTGTCAATCTGCTCAAATACACGGTTCATTTTAGCAATAAGGTTATCTTCTAAAGAAATATAAGTAACAAAACCATAGTTCAAAGCAGCAGTCATTTCTAAGCGTGGCCTGTTTACATTATCACCAATACCGATTGGAAAAATGCCGGTATTATACTTGTTCTTCAGTTCAATTGCTTTGGGATCGAGATTACTGCCACTTTCCGAAAAAATAAGAATAGAATTGCTCAGTGTTGAATCCTGAATTTGATTTAAAGCCTGAACAACTCCTTCTTGCATATTGCTGCCGTATGAAGTTGTTACTCCTGAAAGGTAAGTTTTCGCGGAAGTGATATTTTCGACAGTAGCAGGAACAACTGTATTTTTCCATTTGGAGACATAATAATTAACCGACATAATATTAAAATAGTCTGTGGGTAATAGTTTATCAAGCGCCTGACCAATTGCACTAACCGAGGAACTTAGTTTAACACCGTACATGTCGGAATTTGTCGAAAGCAGGAAAACAGTGCACTTTTTAAATACGCTATCCGATGCGACCTGATCCTTTGGCCGGACAAACAGCGCAAAATGGCCATCGGTACTATCATTCGCCCGCGAAAAAAAATCAACCCCCATAGATGCAACAGATGTTTCATAAACAAACTGAGCATCTTTGTCAAGATACATTTTAGAAGCAGTATAACTAAGAATAGCACTATTCGCATTCAGATGAGTGATCTGATATCCCTCGAAACCAACAATACTTAGACTACCGAGTGGGGTTTTGGAATTGACATGAAAAGTGAATTTAACGGTATTTATCGGATACGTCAGAAACTGCACCGTATTAAACGGGAAATTATAACTTGCTTTGCCTCTGTAATAGTCACAAACCTGAATGTAGTTCAGTTCAACTTTTTGTATTGCCCCAGCTTTTATTCCTTTTAATTGCACACTAATCACATTCGAACCCATGTACTTATTAACTAAAGCAATAATTCCGCCGCCGCCGGTGCCAGGATTGGGAACTTGATCTTTAACCTTCAGAACAGCCTTATATTTAATTCCATTGTACCAATAATAAAATGCCGTGGCGCGGGCATTTGCCGGTAACGGAAATGAATATACTGCATCTGTTGAGTCATTCCATTCATTGAGAAACTCTTGATAGACAACTGTTTGTGCAGCCAATCCGTCGAAGGATACAGTGACTTCATTAACAGTCAGCCGTAAAAAATCTTTCGGATAATTCTTTGCTGAAGGGAGCATTAAACCAGTAGCCAATAGATTACTTGCTAATACAATAGCAACCATCCACGATATGAAGATAATCTTTTTCATAGCATACATTCCTTACTTCACATGGATAATTTTAGCAGTTTCGACAACCCGCCTGTTTTGATAATCAGTCAGAACCGCTTGCACGATAAACACTCCACTGCTGACAATTTCACCGGATGTGTTCTTTGCATCCCAGGACATTGATGTAGGAGAACTGTTCTCCGACCGCAATTCACGTACAACATTTCCAAGAATATCATACACGGTAATAACAGCTGAAGAAAATTTTCCAGGTCTAAATTTGAAGACGATTTCGGGATTAAAGGGATTAGGATAAAACGAGACATTGCTTTCTATTCCTATTACTTCCGCTCTGCCATAACCCGTGATAGCTTCACCACCTAAACCAGCGTACCGAACTTTTAATGTAATTGATTTCGATTCCGGATTGACCGGAGAACTATACTGTATCCAGTATTTGTAAAGATATCTGAGTCTTGATATATCGAGTAGAATATCCCTGAAATTACCATTTATATCATAAAATTTTCCATTTGTCGGCAGAACAATTGGGTCATACCAAGCTGTTTTATAGGCAGTGCTTCCGATGCATTGAACAACGCAGCTTTTAACAAGAAGTGAATCGAGAACAACCTGTCTGGTTAACGAAGTTACCGAATTATTTTCTTGATAATTGGCATCGGTTATCCAAATTAAAATGCGTTTCGCATTATTTCTGAAACTAAAACGGGATGCATCAAGCAACGCCTGTAAAGAGTTTTCAGGCGTATCACCGCCGCCGTGAGCGTATTGAACCGCAACTTGCTGCTGGAATAATTGTATGTCCTTTGTAAATGGGTAGATGTTTTCAGTTGCATCTAAAAAAGTAACCATGCCCAGTTGGAAATCGATACCACTCCGGGTAAGACTGTCGGCAAATTCAATAATATTTTGTTTAACAGCGTTAATTTCATCACCCATACTGCCAGTAACATCCAGTACAAATACTATATCCGCAGCCTCACTACCCCCGGATGTATCTTTTTGCAGAGAATAGGTATTAATTTTTGTTTGATTTTCGTAGAGTAGAATGTTGCCTTTTGCCAGATTAGTTAACTTATAACCTAAATCATTCCTCTCGGCATAAAACCTGAGGCGAATTGCATTTGGATTTGAGGAAATCAGCGAATCAATTGTAACAGTCAATCCGGTATCAGAAACCGGTGATGCCGGTATAAAAAGAAATCTTTGCAACTCATCAATAATAACTGCATTTTTTAACAATTGCAGTTTTACAGCAACAGTTTTAGTATCATAAATTATTTGCGGTACTAAATCAAGTCTTCTGAATTGTGCGACCGCGCCACTAAAAAAGTACGATAAGGTATCCGATATCAATTCCTCAGGCAGATTTTGCTGTATTGAACAGCCGGAAAGTGAATTTTGCCCCGTACTATAAATTTCAGCATATGTCCGCAGTGATTGGGGATAAACTAAATTGTTGTCCACCGTTAAAGTGAGCGGCATATCCCAGCGTAAAAAACCATCCCTACTGAGATCGGGTTGATTTAATACAACGGATTGCGTTGCTGAAATAGATCCACCAGCTGCAACTGTTTGAGGTGCCCAGTACAAGTGTAACAACAGGTCGTACACTTGTTCAGGCAAAAAACTTCCTCCATCAGGGCTTATTACATCATGCCAAGTATTCCAATTTGCAGCAATCATTTTATCCAGAACTGGTGTGGAAGATAAACTTATACCGAGTCCCTTTGCACCTAAATCTTTTTCCCAGAGGTTCAGGACTTGTGGTATTTCAGCCCCGGTAAATTTTGTACTATTCGTAAGATATGAAGTTCCTGAAGTGATAAATCCATCACCATTTTTACCCAAAGCCGGATCAAATGCAAGCCCCGGCGTGAAGGCATGTGACTGAGTATCAAGATTCTTCAGAATAGTTTTAAGCACAAAAGTGTTAGACGAAAGATTATAAAACATAGAGAAACGCAGTTCCAAAACACCTTGCTTAACTGCTGAAAAATACAAAGTATCACCGGATTTTAATAAAGTGGTATTAGCCGGTGGAGAAAAGAAATCCTCAATTCTGTACCACGAATTATCAATTTTGAAAAAGGGATATGAGGTTAAAGCATACGGATGTCCAAATGTAATCTGACATTGATCATCTGCGCCTTGCATGGATAAACCATTTACAGTCCCAAGAGTGAATTTGCCCTGCTCAATAAGTGTCATAGAAATCTTGTCGTTTTGAAAACTTAAATCTCTCAACTCAGTCGAAGTGAAGGCTGCCTGTGCTTTCCCCGGAGTACGAGGTGCTCTATCAAATAGGGTTTTATCTTGTGCGGATAGTGTCTGTGACAATAGTAAAAGTATAATAAAAATTATTCGCTTATTCATGATCTACCTTTCTTACTTCAGATAAAGCATCTTTTTAACAATTCTAGTTCCACCTACCTGTAACGTATAAAAATAAATACCTGTCGGTACAGAAATTCCACTGGCATAAGTTCCATCCCAATTAAAGCTATAGTCCCCGGGTGTATAGTCACCATCAGCAAGAATCATAACAAGCTGTCCGAGCAAATTGTAAATCTTCAAAACTACATGAGCGTGCGATACATGCCCCGGAACACTAAAGGAAATGCGCGTTGCAGGATTAAAGGGGTTTGGATAGTTCTGATGCAATACAAAATCTCTATTGACCGCTAAGTTTTTAACATTGTCGCCATCAGTCCCATTAGGGTTAGAATAAAATGCAGTGTACTTGGTAAGTATCTGAAATCTGAGGCTCAAAGCCAGAACCTGTTGTTTCAACTCAGGTGTTTCACCATAAGTATCAATCAGCATCATCAAATAGTTTATTTTTTCAATGGCCCACAAACGGGGAACAAACCGGTGACCGCCCAAAGTATCAGTAAAATATACATTCTGAGTCATTTCAACTGGTTGATTGTGTATTTTCCCCTTCACTTTAACGACATAATTTCCGCCGCCTGTATAGAGCCCCAATTGCTTTAATTGTGTTCCCCAGAACAAATCAGGAATTATCTTGGGATATTGATCAAAGGCAGGCAATCCCCCAAGAGTAATCTCAATATTTGTTAAAACTGGTTTTGATATCCTGATAAAATGATCATTAATAATAATCGCAATACTGTCGTTCGTGGTAATAAATTTGCTTAAACCATGATTCTGTTCAGCCAGTTTTTGAAGAAAAGGTTTACTAACTTCAGTCCCTACGCCAAATGAAAATATCCTCACATTTTTAATATTGTTTTGTTGTACAGTATTAAGAATATTGCTTGTTACGGTATCGCCCCATGTAGGAAAACCATCCGTAAAGAAGACCAGATTGTTGGAGGTAGAGTCATAGTACGATTGCGCCAACGAACTTCGTAATGCCTGATCAATGTTCGTCAATCCAAGAGCATACAGTTCATATACAAATTGTTTTGCTGAATCAATATTTGCCTGTGAAGCCTGCACCAGATTGGGTCGAAATGATTTAACAAATGTGCCGAATGTAACAATATTGAAACGGTCATTCTGATTAAGCAAGTCAAGAAATACATTCAGTGACTGCTTTATTTGAGTCATCCGTAAACCATCCATACTAGAGGAAACATCAGCCGTGAAGACGATATCTTTATTAATTACCTCATTTGTACCAAGTGTATCAGGAGGTGACAGCCATAATGTATAAAAATTATCGGTACCAATCGAGTCCTGCACTTTAGGTTTGTATGAGAGAACACTCATACCAATACTATCCCGACGGGTTTCAAATTGAATAGCTAAATCATTACTCGGATAAAAATTCTCATCACCATAAAAAAACTTATAATGATTATCGGAAATTTTGGTTAATTGTGCACCGGTTGAGTTCTGATGAGAAGGAGAAAAAAACTTTTTATATGGTATCTGAGAAACCGCATCCACATTTACTAAAACGCTTTGTAATGGCTGGGATGACAACTCAAAGGTATTAAGACCAAACTCATAGAATGATTTACCAAGATCATATGTAATAGGTTCTACATAGGTAACTTCCGTTCGCACATCAGAATTAGCAGCGATGGGGACAATACTTAACCGGAACAAATTATTACCAAGATACTGAAGTAAGGCCGGGTCTAGCCACTGTTGCAACTGTCCATTGTACAGATTTATTGCCTGTTGGCTTTCTCTGATTTCGGCGACATACCGAATACCGTTTACCCAGTATATCAACTCGGTAATACTAGCATTTGCAGGTAAGGGAAAAACATAGATGGCTTCAACTGAACTACTTAAAGTATTATTAAAAGTCTGATCAACATGAGTTACGGCAATTTGATCACGGATTTCAACATTGACATCAATCTTTTTAATCCACATCTTATTGTAACTGGTGGTACTAAACCGGGGTCGGCAAAAGAGCGCCCCTGTTGCAAAGGTCAATTCGGTGAGGCTTGCTGTCAACAGCAGAAAGGCAATTAATAGTTTAGAACTAATTCTATATTTCATAACAACACCTGCATAAATTATTCTATATAAAACTAAACTATTTCAGTTATAAAAGCAATAAAAACCATTAGGGTGCCCAATATTTTTAAAGCTATTGCCCGTGTTGTTTATCCCAATGGATTTTACGGCTGTACTCTCCAACCAATTTATCATGCCCCAGCACATGGTGTACCAGCCAATTACGTAAAAAAAGCATCAAATCATCATTTATAAAATTATGGTTTTCAGCCACGTTTTGAATTATATTAATTACCTGCTTAATCAGGATTTGATGTTGTGCCTTATGTTCTGCCAATTTTGGATACCGCATTTGTGCCATTATACCTTCTTCGGTAGCAAAATGGACTTTGGTATATTCCACTAACCCAAAAAGTGTTTCTTTGAAAAGTAGGGATTGATCATTAACATTCTTTGCCTCAGCAAGTTTGTTAATAAACCCGACTAAAACTTTGTGCTGTTCATCTATTGCATTAATGCCAATTTCAAATTCTTTCCTCCAGGGTATCAGTTCCATACAAAGCCTATAAATTTGGTTTCAGGT
>JACPGF010000220.1 GCA_016182615.1 Ignavibacteriales bacterium | reverse complement strand
TATAACCTGGTTCACCTGGTTGAGAAGGTATGTGATCACACGATAGAAGTGCATCGTAACGATAAAATCGATCTGCATAGGATCGCAGGCTTTGATAAAATTCTTTTATCTCCGGGTCCGGGCTTGCCTCATGAAGCTGGAATTTTATTGGAAGTGATCAAAAAGTACGCTCCTACAAAAGACATTCTTGGCGTGTGCCTCGGCTTGCAGGCCATTGGCGAAGCTTTTGGAGCAAAATTAAGGAATCTTGAAAATGTTTATCATGGAATTGCCAGCCCGGTGCAATTACTCGCCGCAGATGATCTGTTTAAGGATTGTCCCAAAGAATTCAAAGCGGGACGCTATCATTCGTGGGTGGTAGATAATAAAGACTTGCCGGCCTGCTTTGATATCACCGCAACGGATGACGACAGTAATATCATGGCGATGAAACATAAGGACCATAAAGTGAAGGGCGTACAGTTTCACCCGGAATCTATTTTATCTGAATACGGCGAGCTGATCATTCGTAACTGGATATGTAATTAAAAATGCGGAGATATTTAAAAAAATTATACGAAAGCAGATCCCTCAGCAAAGAGGAAGCGAGAGAGGTATTGTTGTTGATCTCAGAGGGAAAGGCAAATCCTTCCGAGATGGCTTCTTTGCTTACCGTTTACCTGGCGCGCCCTATCCGCGTAGAAGAGTTGAGCGGCTACCGCGATGTATTACTTGAGTTGTGCATACCTGTTGCTGTAGAATTTCCAAGTATGGATGTTTGCGGCACCGGCGGAGATTCCAAGAACACGTTTAATATTTCTACACTTTCGGCATTGGTTGCCGCTGCTTGCGGAGTGAAGGTGGCCAAGCATGGTAATTACGGCGTTTCGTCGGTAAGCGGCTCATCTAACGGGTTGGAAAACCTGGGATACAAATTCACCAATAAAGTAGATATACTCAACAGGCAATTGGATAAGCACAATATTTGCTTTATGCACGCGCCCTTGTTCCATCCCGCGTTAAAGCATGTGGCCCCGGTGCGGAAGGAAATGGGCGTAAAGACCTTTTTTAACATGCTGGGCCCCCTGGTAAACCCTGCCCGCACTTCGCATAAGATGGTGGGCGTGTATGATCTTGAATTGGCTCGTGTATACCACTACCTTTTACAAGAAGAAGATAGGTCGTATTGCGTTGTTCATTCGCTTGACGGGTATGATGAAATTTCCGGTACGTCCGATTTTAAAGTCTACACGCAAAAGGGTGAGCAGCTGGTGAGTCCTTCCGAATTCGGATTGAATGGAATTACAGAACAAAGTCTGTTTGGAGGTGATACGGTTGCAGCGGCCGCAAAAATATTTACGGATATTATTGGCGGAAAAGGAACACGCGAACAGGTTGAAGTTTTGGCCATCAATTCGGCTTACGCGATCCATTGCTACTCGGGTAAAACTGTAAAGGATTGTTTCGAGGAAGCTAAAGAAGCCATCCGGTCAAAAAAAGTATATAATTTATTTTCAAACCTTATTAATCAGCAATAAAATGGATATCCTGCAGGAAATATTGGTCCAAAAAAAGAAAGAGGTAGAAGAGCGAAGATCGCTTTTCCCGGTTAAATTGCTCGAAAAAAGCATTTACTTTAATTCAAATCCTGTTTCGCTGAAAAAATATTTGTTGCGTAGCGAACTCACCGGAATTATTGCCGAGTTCAAACGTAAGTCACCCTCTAAGGGATTCATTAATAAATATGCCGATCTGGAAAGAACTACCGTTGGTTACATGCAGGCCGGGGCCAGCGCCCTTTCGGTTCTAACCGACGCGAATTATTTTGGTGGTAAAAATGAGGACCTGGGCGCCGCGCGTAAGTTTAATTTTTGCCCGATCTTGCGTAAGGATTTTACAGTAGATGAATACCAGGTTTTAGAAGCTAAAAGTATAGGAGCTGATGTGATCTTATTGATAGCGGCCGCCTTAAGCAAGGAGCAAATAAAAAGCTATACCAAATTGGCCTTAGACCTGGGCATGGAGGTTTTATTGGAAATACACGCCGAGGATGAATTAGATAAAGTTATTCAGGGCGAGCATATTGTGGGAGTTAACAACCGCGACCTGAAGTCCATGAAAGTATCCCTGGAAACCTCCTTAGGAATAGCTTCAAAATTACCGGCTAACTCGATAAAGGTCACCGAAAGCGGGATAAATAAGGCCGAACAATTGGTTCACTTGAAAGAAGCCGGGTATAATGGTTTTTTAATGGGCGAATTTTTCATGAAACACAGCCGTCCCGAAATGGCTTGTATGAATTTTATAAAAGAAGTAAAGCAATTACAAAAACAAACCGTGAACGCGTGAAACTAAAAGTATGTGGTCTGAATGACCACGAAAATATTTTAGAAGTACTTGCCTGTAAGCCCGATTACATGGGGTTTATCTTTTACGATAGGTCTCCCAGGTATGTCGGTTCT
>JACPGF010000226.1 GCA_016182615.1 Ignavibacteriales bacterium | reverse complement strand
TATCACGGGGTTTTTGAGAGCCGGCAATGCGCCGCGGCGTATGACCAGCTGATTTAAAATAAAAAAGTCCGATATCGTGAAAATATCGGACTTTTTTTGAGCCGGCAACCGGACTCGAACCGGTGACCTGCTGATTACAAATCAGCTGCTCTACCAACTGAGCTACGCCGGCAAAAAATTGAAGCACTAAGTTACAAAAAATATTCAAAAAACAAAAATATACTTAAAGGATTTTCTCCTTTTTTTCGCTAATCCATTGAGATTTATTATATTTATCTCTTTGAATATTTTAACAATAGTCTGTTTGTCTCCAATGAAAAAGATTTGTATCAGCGAACTGAAAAACCATGTCGGTGAATCCGTCACCTTATATGGCTGGCTCTATAATAAACGTTCCAGCGGAAAATTGCGCTTTTTGATTTTACGCGATGGAACAGGTTATCTGCAATGCGTTACTTTTAAAAATAGTGTATCTCCCGAAGTGTTTGAATTTACCGACAAGTTAACCCAGGAATCTTCTTTCGAAGTTACCGGTACGATCCGGGAGGAAGCCCGTGCTACCGGCGGCGTTGAAATGGATGTGGCTGACCTGAAAATTATCTCTCATGCAGGCGAATATCCCATAACCCCGAAAGAACATGGCGTTGAGTTCCTTATGGATCACCGGCATCTCTGGGTGCGTTCAAGTAAGCAGGTAGCTATTCTTAAAATCCGGCACCGCATCGTTAAGGCCATCCGTGACTTTTTTGACGAAAGGGGATTTACCCTTTTTGATGCACCGATTTTAACCCCGGCAGCCTGCGAGGGGACATCGACTTTATTCGAAACTCCCTATTTTGATTTGGGAAATGCTTATCTTACACAATCGGGACAGCTATATGCCGAAGCCGGTGCGATGGCGCTCGGCAAAGTTTACACGTTTGGACCGACATTCCGCGCGGAAAAATCGAAGACAAGAAGGCACTTAACTGAGTTCTGGATGGTTGAACCGGAAGTTGCGTTTAACGATTTGAATGACAACATGGATCTGGCTGAAGAGTTTCTTGAATATATCGTGCAGTCTGTGCTGGCTGACAGGCAGGAAGAATTAAAAATCCTTGAACGCGATGTAAAATTTCTTGAGGCTGTTAAAAGGCCGTTACCACGTATAACCTATGATGCAGCCGTGGAAATTCTTCACAAGAACGGTGTCGAGTTTGAATACGGTAATGATCTAGGTGCGGCTGATGAAACAATTATCTCTAATCAGTTTGACAGGCCTGTTATGGTTCACCGGTACCCATCAGAAGTAAAAGCTTTCTATATGAAACGTGACCCAGAAAATCCGAAATTGGCTTTGGCAGTTGATGTGCTTGCTCCTGAAGGTTATGGCGAAATTATCGGCGGCAGTCAGCGCGAGGATAATCTTGATTTGTTGCTTGAGCGCATAAAAGAACATAATTTACCTGAAGAAGCTTTCTCATGGTATCTTGATTTGCGCCGCTACGGTTCGGTACCTCATGCAGGTTTCGGGCTTGGCTTGGAAAGAACGGTTAGTTGGATTTGCGGTTTAGATCACGTTCGTGAGACCATTCCGTTTGCAAGAATGATTTACAGAAACACTCCATAATTAAACAGAAAAACGATGCTGGAAATTTCTTTATTTGCTTTTTTTGGTGTTATTGCCTGTGTAACGGCAGTAATGGTTATAACAAGAAGAAACCCGATTATCTCGGCGTTATTTCTTGTGCTTAATTTTGCCGCGCTTGCCGGGCTGTACTTGTTATTATACGCGCAGTTTATTGCGGTCGTGCAAATAATCGTGTATGCCGGGGCAATAATGGTGCTTTTCCTTTTCGTCATCATGCTCCTTAAGCCGGAGGCTGATAAAAACTTCTTCGAGGAAAACCCGAAGATAAAAGTTGCATCACTAATTATAGGCATAATTGTTTTTGTGCAGATTGGCATAACAGTTTGGAACGGAATGACAAAAAATCCTGTTATGCAGGAAGTGAACAAGGCTATGGAAATTGGCACCGTGGAAGCAATCGGAAAAGAACTCTACACCAACTATTTATTGCCTTTCGAAGCGATTGGTTTTGTGCTGCTGGCCTCAACCATCGGAGCTCTCATTCTGGCAAAGAAAAAACTGGACTAAGTAATGATACCTATAGAATATTATCTTATCATAAGCGCTTTTATGTTTGTCTGCGGCGTTGTGGGTGTTTTAACCCGCCGAAACGCGATTATCGTGTTCATGTCAATCGAGTTAATGTTGAACTCGGCTAATTTGACATTGGTGACGTTCAGCAGTTATCTTGGCAATATCTATGGCCAGTTATTCGTGTTTTTTGTTATGGCGGTTGCAGCCGCTGAAGCTGCTGTTGGTCTTGCAATTATCATAGCAATCTTCAGGAATAAGGTTACTATGAATTTAGATGAAATTAATATCCTCAAATGGTAATAAAGTATAACGGTTAAATGAGAAACTACATCTTTTTGAGTGTGCTTTTTCCGTTTATCGGATTTCTGATTAACGGACTATTGGGCAGGAAAATTAAAAATGAAACCATTGTGGGTGCCATCGGTGCCGGTGCAATTGGCCTGTCATTTTTGGTGGTTCTTGCTTCTTTTATTGAAACGGCCTTGTTACCGGCGGAAGGCAGGCAGCTGGTTGTCCCGCTTTTTTCCTGGATATCTGTCGGCATGTTACAATTGAACATTGCCTATCAGGTTGATCAGTTATCGCTGCTCATGTCGCTGGTGGTAACCGGTATTGGTTTTATTATCCACATATATTCTATCGGGTATATGCATGGCGATAAGGGATTCTGGCGCTTTTTTGCTTATCTGAATCTTTTCATCTTTGCTATGATGAATCTGGTACTGGCTGATAATTTCGTGCTGCTGTTTCTCGGATGGGAAGGCGTAGGATTGTGTTCCTATTTACTCATTGGATTTTGGTATGAAAGAAAATTTGAAAAAAGCACAACATCGGATGCTGCCAAAAAAGCATTTGTCGTTAACCGGATTGGTGACTTTGGATTCCTTGTTGGTATGTTTTTAATTTACCTCAACTTTAACTCGCTGAATTTTAATGAAGTATTTACCCGTGCAGGTTTGGTGGGCAATATTCCCGAAAGCACGTTTAATATAATTGCCCTCTGTCTTTTTATCGGTGCAGCAGGTAAATCAGCACAGATACCTTTATTCGTGTGGCTGCCTGATGCAATGGCGGGCCCAACTCCCGTTTCAGCCCTTATCCACGCGGCTACCATGGTTACTGCCGGTGTTTACATGGTTGCACGTTGTTCAGTCCTTTATGCTTCAGCACCAACTGCAATGCTGGTAGTTGCTATTATTGGGTTATTGACGGCATTTTTCGCTGCTACAGTCGGACTGGTTCAAAATGATATTAAAAAAGTACTGGCTTATTCGACGGTCAGCCAGTTAGGGTATATGTTTCTTGCCCTTGGCATGGGTGCATTTACCGCGGGAATTTTTCACGTGGTAACGCACGCATTTTTTAAGGCATTATTATTCCTTGGTGCCGGTTCTGTTATACATGGCATGCACGATGAACAGAATATTCAGAAATACGGCGGCCTAAGGAAATACATGCCCAAAACAAAGACTACATTTCTCATTGGCGCGATAGCCATTTCAGGTATTCCACCGTTCGCCGGATTCTTTTCCAAAGATGAGATTCTTTGGAATACTTATACAGGTGGGGGAGTGGTATTCTGGGCAGTGGGAGCACTTACAGCAATGATGACTGCATTCTATATGTTCCGGTTATACATTCTTACATTCGAAGGCAAAGAGCGGTTTGACCATCATCATGTGCATCCGCATGAATCACCAAAGGTAATGACGGTTCCATTGCAAATACTTGCAGTGCTTTCTATAATTGGCGGCTTTATCGGCATACCAAAGGTGATGGCAGGGGAACATGGCAATTTGCTCGAAACATGGTTGGAGCCCGTCTTCAAGCTTGCACAAACACACTTGCGGCATAATGGTTCGGAACATTCCCATTTTGTTGAAATCTTTTTGATGGTTGTTTCCGTAGTTATAGCTGTTGCATCAATTTTACTTGCACGATATATTTATTTGAACAAAACGGAAATTGCCGATACGACCACGAGAAAATTCCGGGGTATTTACCGCATTCTCTTTAATAAATACTATGTTGATGAAATTTATGATGCGGCTGTCATAAAACCTATTCTAAAAACCTCCGAAACAGTACTTTGGAAATTTACCGACGTTGGAATAATTGACGGATTGATAAACCGGTCCGCCAAACTTATTGACCAAGTATCAGTTATAGTAAAAAAAATGCAAACGGGTGTTGCCCAATTCTATGCTATTATCATGGCAGGTGGAATTGCGCTGGCACTGCTTTGGTTAATTAATTATATGAACCATTTATAGAGCATGGAACAAAACTGGATTTTAACATATACGCTTTTTGTGCCTTTTCTTGGCGCTTTGTTACTATTATTCATACCAAAGGATAAGGAAGCCCTTCTTAAATATTTTGGTGTTGCAGTAACAGTACTCACTTTTGCAATTTCCATTTATGCTTATATGCAGTTTAACAGTGCAAATGGTGATTTTCAGTTAAAGCATCAGTTCTATTGGTTGAGCCGTTTGAATATTTCTTACAGCGTTGGAGCTGACGGGCTCTCGATGATTTTATTATTGCTTACCACATTTTTGACTCCACTGACCATGTGGTCAAGCTGGGGCTCAATTAAAACAAAAATAAAAGAGTTTACCTTTTTTATGCTTTTGCTTGAGTTTGGTATGATTGGCGTTTTTGTTTCGCTTGACATGTTCCTGTTTTATGTGTTCTGGGAAGCAATGCTGATACCCATGTATTTTATCATCGGTATTTGGGGCGGTGACCAAAGAATTTATGCCTCTATAAAATTCTTTATATACACTATGGCGGGCAGCTTGTTAATGCTCATCGCCATTATCTGGCTGTATGTTTCTGCAGGAAGCATTATCAATGTTTCCACATCAAGCCTTACGGATTTATATCAGGTAGGACCGAAAATTCCCTTTGAAGTTCAACGCTGGCTCTTCCTTGCATTTACCATAAGTTTCGCTATAAAGGTACCATTATTCCCGTTTCACACGTGGTTACCCGATGCACACGTGCAGGCGCCAACCGCAGGTAGTGTTATTCTTGCCGGTGTGCTGCTTAAAATGGGTACGTATGGACTGCTTCGTTTTTCAATTCCATTGTTCCCGCAATCGGCTCAATACTTTGCACCAGCCATATCTGTACTGGCAGTTATCGGCATTATCTGCTTATTCGTCCGTTGCTCACCTTGGCTTTGTTGTCCTTGGCATATTTGCCCTAACGCCTGAATCGGTGCAGGGTGCTGTGCTGCAGATGGTAAATCACGGGCTTTCTACAGGTGCCTTGTTCCTTTTAGTGGGGATGGTTTACGACCGCACGCACACCAGAATGATTGAAGACTATGGTGGAATAGCTAAAGTCACTCCGGTTTATGCCACAGTTTTTTTGATAATTACATTGTCATCAATCGGGCTGCCCGGGCTTAATGGATTCATCGGTGAATTTTTAATTCTTATCGGTGCATTCAAATCACCAATGCTTAATAATTGGGGCTTTGCTATCATCGCGGCCTCGGGAGTTATTTTTGCGGCCGTGTATATGCTCTGGATGTATCAGCGGGTATTTTTTGGAGAAGTAAAGAATGAGAAGCTGTCACATCTTACCGATATGACTCCAAAAGAATTATCAATACTTGGCGTTTTAATTGATTCTTGAAAATTACAGAAGCTTCAAGTATGAAAGTTATTAAACAGACATTGTCAGTGTTATCAATTAAATTCTAATATTCTATTAATGTTACAGCCTTTATTCATTTTTTCCGGGCACATAGAAAACACATTGCTTCCGCATTGGTCTGCAGTACTGCCGTTTATCTTTTTGCTACTTGCCATTGCAACTGGTCCGGTGTTTTTCAGGCATCTTTGGGAAAAACATTACTCAAAAGTTTCAATAGTTTTAGGATTGATTGTTGCGGCATATTACATCTTTGCCCTTAAAGATAGTCAGAGCATCTTACACTCTGTCACGGAGTATATCTCGTTTATCGCTTTATTGAGCAGTTTATTTGTAGCCACCGGCGGAATTTCGATAAAAGTATCAAAAGAGGGGACACCTCTTTTTAATACACTTTTCTTGTTGTTCGGTGCGGTGATTTCAAATTTGATAGGGACAACGGGTGCTTCAATGCTGCTCATCCGTCCGTTTCTTAAAATTAATAAAGATAGAATTAAACCGTATCATATTATTTTCTTTATCTTTAGTGTCAGTAATGTTGGCGGCGCATTAACCCCGATTGGCGATCCACCGCTATTTCTTGGATTTTTACGTGGAGTACCGTTTTTCTGGGTCATAGCTAATATCTGGTATATTTGGCTGCCTGCTATACTTATAATATTGTCCATTTTTTATATTATCGATAAACAAAACAATCCGGTATTAAAATCAACTACAGCAAAAAAGGACTTTCACATTGAATTCAAAGGTTTAACAAATCTCTTTTTTGTCATGATTATACTTTTGTCAGTTGTTATCGACAAAAATTTCTTTCCATCTTTGCCTGATTTTTCGCCGTTACCTTTTGGAATCAGGGAAATTATCATGTTCGCAGTTGTATTCCTCTCGTATAAAATGAGTGACAAGGAAGCATTACGGCTGAATGAATTTGATTTTGAGCCGATTAAGGAAGTTGCATATTTATTCATAGGCATCTTCCTAACCATGGTACCTGCACTGCAATTAATCGCGTTCGAAAGTAATGCATACAGGGATTATTTAACACAAGGTTCCTTTTACTGGGGCTCAGGCACACTTTCATCATTTTTAGATAATGCCCCAACGTACCTGAATTTTTTAAGTGCAGCGATGGGAAAATTTGGTTTGGATGTAAACAATATGGCCGATGTGAAGGAATTTGTGGTACGTGATGATTCGTATCTCCGCGCTATTTCTGTTGGAGCCGTATTTTTTGGTGCAATGACGTATATTGGAAACGGTCCAAACTTTATGGTTAAATCCATTAGCGAACGTGCAGGAATTAAAATGCCATCCTTTGGCAGGTATATTACGCATTACTCATTGCCGGTCCTATTGCCGGTCTTTACTATTATTTGGTTCATTTTTTTCAGGTAAGAACATGCAAACGTTATTAATTGATGAAGTTATTTCGCAGAATATCAAAGGGTTGTATTATGGTAACCGCCTGATACTCCCATTTAAGGCGGATTTTCTGAAGATTGTTATTGATGATGAGTTAATCCTTGATTTCTCGATGGACGGTGAAAAAGTTGAAATTAGTGAGGAAGAGTATTTTACCAATATTTACTTTCTTAATGAGGATGACTTGGCTGAAACCGTCACAAAATTTGAGACAATTAAAATTGTCGCGGTTGAGAAAAACCAGAGTCTTTTTGACATAAAATGCCATAAAATGCTTGCATTATCATTGGAAGCGCCGCATTTTGTGAATATAAATTATATTACTGAAGAAATGTTATTTATAGATTAGAGTACAAAAGAATGATACCAGTAGAAGAACTTTTGCAAGCTATGCCATTAATTATACTTGGTTCAAGTATTTTAATTGCTTTACTAATGGATATGTTTTTACCGAAAAGTAAAAACTTATTGGCCTGGTTTTGCATTGTATCCTTGTTGGCAACAGGGTATATGGCACTTTACACTATTGATGGTAAAGGGCTTATATTCAATAATATGATTTCGGATAGCAGCAGGGTACACCTCTTGTATTTTGTGCTGAATTTCGCGGCCGCGATTGTACTGCTTTTTAGTGTGGATTACATCAAAAAAATAGAAATCAATCACGGAGAGTTTTACATACTGGTTATGTCTGCTGTTCTTGGTATGATGCTTATAGCTGCTGCAAGAGACCTGGTAATTGTTTTTATCGGGTTGGAACAAATGTCATTATGTTTTTACATTCTTGCGGGCTTTAGAAGGAAAGATGTTAAGTCTAACGAAGCAGCTCTCAAGTATTTTCTGCTCGGTTCATTTGCAACCGGATTTATTGTCTATGGAATGGCGTTAATTTATGGTGCCGCGGTATCATTCAATATTAACGACATACTTGCAAAAATACCTGAATTGTCACATAACCCGATCTT
>JACPGF010000225.1 GCA_016182615.1 Ignavibacteriales bacterium | reverse complement strand
GATTACAATCCCTTGGTTTATCGGCTTTTTTATCCTTGCAACAATAATTACAACAATTCTTCCTGATTTTAAGAATTTTTACGCTGGCATAAAAACAATTGCAATACATGGATTAACTTTAACACTTTTTTTAATCGGCTCAGCACTTTCCCGAAAGGATTTGAAAGAAATTGGCTTAAAGCCGATGATTCAAGCAGTTTTATTATGGATAGGGATTTCTATGGTTTCTCTTTTAGTCATTTTGTCACTCATCAGTTAATAATGGCAGGCCGTATTTTTTTGTTCTACCTGCACTATTTACTTTGTTCCGTAGCTTTAGTATATTAACTAAAAAAAAAGGAGCTGAATCCGTGGGCGAAATTGTTTTTTGGACGATCGTGAGAACTGCGGTTATTATTCCACTCGTTTGGTTTTCTAAACCATACATTTCATATTCACTGTGGTGGATGGCTGGAATGATGCTGCTTTATGCCGGGATTGTACACCCCGCTATTATACACTATAACCTCTTTATGGAGCAGAACAAACCGATATTTGATGCAACGTTGTGTTCATCATGCAAACATTTTGATAAAACTGCTGTTTTGTGCATGAAACACGATGAACACCCGACATTGCAATATCTTCCGTGTGACGGCATTGACTGGCAGCCACAGCCGGTTGAAATCGGCGAGACTGAGGAAGAAAGCTAAATAACTACCAGGCGTAAGCTTCGGGTGCCTGATTGCCTGGCCCGGGCCATATTTCGTCCAGTTTTTTCATTGCCTCGTCACTCAGTTTTATTTCTAACGCTTTAACATTTCCTTCAAGTTGCTCAATGGTTCTCGGCCCAACAATCGGTGAGGTAACAACCGGATTATGTAATACCCATGCAAGTGCAACATCTGCCGGTGCATAACCGAGTTCCTTACAAAATTCTTCATATTTAGTAATTTGCGGTAAAAGTTTTTCAACAGACTGCTGTAAAGGTTCCCGTGTTCTCCTGCCTTCATTCCCCTTTTCCAGTACACCGCATAAAATTCCACCGCCAAGGGGGCTCCAGGGAATCATCCCGATACCCATCGCCTTACACGCGGGGAGAACTTCAAGTTCGATATGCCGGTTCCTGAGGCTGTAAATACTCTGCTCGGAAACAAGCCCCATAAAATGCCTCTGTTTTGCTTCATATTGTGCCTGAACAAGATTCCACGCGGCAAAATTACTGCTGCCTATATAGAGCACTTTACCTTCACGGACTAACTGCTCCATTGCCTGCCATACTTCTTCCCATGGTGTATTTCTATCAATGTGATGCATCTGATACAAATCGATATGATCTGTTTGCATCCGCTTCAGGCTTGCTTCACAGGCTTTCCTGATATGATATGCCGACAGCTTCTGATCATTCGGACCATCACCCATTTTACCATACACTTTTGTGGCAAGCACAACTTTATCCCTGCGTGAACCTTCCTCTGCAAACCACCTTCCAAGGATTTCCTCAGTTACACCTGAACCCAGATGCCATCCATACACATTAGCCGTATCGAAAAAGTTGATACCGGATTCCAAAGCCTTGTTCATAATTTCAAAGCTGACCGATTCCTCCGTGTAAGGCCCAAAATTCATTGTTCCTAAGCACAACGGGCTAACTTTTACGCCGCTCCTGCCTAATTGTTTGTATTCCATAGGTATAATTCCTTTTTATGTTGATATTCTCAATCTGAATAATAAACTCCTTCAAATATAACGAAAGGAGAAATCATTTAGTTCCTTTTACCATGGTTCAAATGATTATTTGGTGGCGGCTAATTAATTGAAAAAATAGTATGTGACTAAGCGCCGAAGGTGCTTTCCGCCTAGGCGGATGAATAACCACGGATGAAATCCGTGGAAAGGACAATCCAAAACATTACCGTCCCTGAAAGGAGCGAACCAGTACGAATAGTAGAATTTTGAATGAGTCTTTTTTAATTCATCTTCTGAGCACAAAAATTAATCGCATCCAGTAGAGAAGCAATTGTTTTTATCGGTAATATAAATTATCGTTCGACCCCTGAGACGGGGTCGGGGTTTTGGGGTGTGTTTTTTCCGCGGGTTAGGAACCCGCGGTTATTCATATTGAACCCTTTCAGGGTTCGTTTTATCCATTCTACAAAAGCTGCTTGAACCAAGTCGCGATTCTTTTTCAAGAACTTAATAATTGCCACCGAGAAATCATTTAGTTCCTTCTAGCATCACAGCTATTGTTTCTTCTCTAATCGTTAACTAAATTTTACGTATTTTCAAGCCTGATTTAATTGTGTGTTTATTATCTTATTATTTTTTCAATGCAGCAAAAACAAATAGAATTACTTTCCCCGGCTAAAGATTTAGCAACCGGCAAGGCAGCAATAATTTGCGGAGCCGATGCAGTATATATCGGTTCACCCAAATTCGGTGCCCGTTCTTCGGCTGGTAACCCCATTGAGGATATTGCCGAACTGGTACAATTTGCACACTTGTATTTTGCCCGCGTGTATGTTACTCTTAACACGGTACTTTATGATGATGAACTTGCAGAAGTGCGGCTGCTTATTCACCGTT
>JACPGF010000212.1 GCA_016182615.1 Ignavibacteriales bacterium | reverse complement strand
CCGAAGTACAATTGGCAATGCTGCAAAGAAACCTGAAACGCCCCTATGGAATGATACTGGTTACCGGCCCTACAGGCAGCGGTAAAACCACATCGCTGTATGCTGCTTTACAATACATTCATTCAACCGAGAAAAACCTGCTTACCATTGAAGACCCGATTGAATATAACCTGAGCGGCATCAATCAGAGCCATGTAAAACCGGAAATCGGGTACACGTTTGCAAACGCGCTACGCTCGTTTCTGCGCCAGGATCCTGATGTGATTATGGTTGGTGAGATACGCGACAAGGAAACCGCCGAGATTGCCATCCGGGCCTCGTTAACCGGACATCTTGTGTTAAGCACACTGCACACGAACGATTCCATCTCGGCAATTGTCCGCTTGATTGATATGGGTATAGAGCCATATCTCGCTGCTTCATCTGTTAAACTGATTATTGCCCAACGGCTAATTAGAACCTTGTGCGATTGCCGCGAGGCACAGCCGGAAGAAATACCCGAATACGAAATATATCCTTATAAGAAGAAAGGATGCGAGCGTTGCAGTTATACTGGTTACAAGGGAAGAACTGCATTGTTCGAGTTTTTTGAGATTGATGAAACATTATCCGAAATTATCGCGCGCAATCCTTCGGTTGCAGATATAAAAAATTATGTTGAGAAGAACGGGTTCAGGAGCCTTCGTGAATCCGGTTTAGAAAAAATTAAAACAGGTGTTACCAGTTATGAAGAAGTGCTCCGTGAAACAATGTTATAAATTGCTATTTCTGCTGATTGTATTCGCTTCAGGCCTTAAAGCGCAACAGCCGACTGAACGTCCGCCGAATTGCGACAAGGTTATCTCTTCGCTGAATTTTAAGAATACCGATATCAGGGATGTGTTACGCTCGATTGCATACGAGTATGAAACAAATATTGTTATTGACAATATGGTTGATGCAAAAATAACCGTCGCTCTTTTTAATATTTCTGTTGCCGATGCAATTAGAATTATTGCAGAAGATAACAGGTTCGACTTTTCATTCGACAAACAAAGATTTTTTGTTAAACCACCAAAAGAAAAAGCTCTACCCCCGCCCCCAGCGGAGCCGGAGCCAATGGTAAATTTTACAGATAATAAACTTACTATTGATCTGAATGGTATTGAAGTTAACAAGTTGGTTAAAGTATTAAAAGAAAAAACCAATAGGAATTTTTTATTGACAAATGGAGCCAATGGAAAGGTTACCGGATCTTTAAGCAATATTGAATTTGACACGGGGCTGCGTAATATATTACAGAATAACGGCTTTTATCTAACTGTAAAAGATTCGATCTATTATATTTCCCGTTCCAGCTATTATTCCAGCCTTGATAATGCAGGGGTTAAACCGGCTGGCGCTTACTGGGTGAACGCCCGCAATGGTAAAGTTACCATCGATGTTGTTCAGGCAAATGCAGACCGGGTAATAGATGATATTGCCAACCAAATGAGCCTGCAGGTAATAAAACTTGCACCGGTACAAGGTAATGTTACCGTTCGATGCACTGACGTTCCCGTAGAACGGGCATTTAATTTTATTCTTAAGGGAACAGAGTTTACATTTAAAGAGGAGCAAGGTGCTTATTTATTCGGTAATAAAACTTCAAAATCATTGGATAACTCAAAACTACTTAAAATGAAATTCCTGCAAGCCGATAAAGTGAAGGAACGCCTTCCGGGAAATGTTTCGCAGCTTGCAACCATAAGCGTTATTCTCGAGCATAATGCCTTGGTTCTTAGCGGCACCAACGAGGGCATTAACAGCGTTGAAGAATATATAAAAGTAATTGACCAGCCCGTGGCGCAGGTACTTATCGAGGCGCTGGTCGTTGACTACAACCTCGATGATATGTTAAAGCTGGGCATATCAGCTTCACGTGGCGATTCTCTTGCTGCAACGCGTGCGGATAAGTGGTTCCCCGGACTGGATATAACCGCGGGTGGCCAAAAGATCAACAACCTGCTTAACAGTGTCGGCAACATTAACCTCTTCGGTGCTGAGATAGGCGTGGATAAACTCGGTAAGCTGCCTGCAGATTTTTACGTTAACCTGAGGGCAATGGAGCAGAGTGGCATTGCAAATGTACGTTCAAAACCAGTGCTTTCCACATTAAATGGCAATACTGCATCGCTTAAAATTGGTACCGTCCAGAATTACATTCTTAATGAATTGATGCCGGTGAATAGTCTTTCGACAACTGCAAATTATATACAAAAAGAAACGATACAAAAAATCGAAGCGAGTATCTCTTTTGAAATAACTCCCTGGGTTGGACCTAACCATGAATTGACACTTACAATTAAGCCCGATTTTCAGACTCCAATCGGTGCATTCTCTTCAGATAAACGCTACATCCCCGCCATCAACACCCGCTCGTTTGTTTCTACTGTACGGCTGAGGGATGGTGAAACCATTATTCTTGGCGGATTAATACAGGAATCGGAAACTGACAGCGAGGAAAAAGTACCACTGCTTGGCAGTATCCCCTACCTTGGTAATCTTTTTAAAAATGTTGACAAGAAAAAAACGAAGGGCGAGCTTATGATATACCTGACGCCGAAGATTTATTACGGCGATGATTTCGGTAACGTGTATTATAATTTTGCGAAATAACCATGCGCCTTTCTGCTGATTTTATTAAAAAGCTGAATTACCCTAAACTTGCAGGACTTGAAAAAGTGCTGATGGTCGACGTGTTTCCGCACAAGGTGGTTTTTTCTTATATAAGACGGAATGACAGCTTGTTGCACCTGTCAATCGATAAATGGGATGGCCAGCTGACAGTTTTAGCATTTGCAGAATATGAGCTTGATGCTGCATTAAGTCAACTGCATGCAGCAATAACGCAGTTCTTGGAAGACAATAAAATTGAATTGCCTTACACAGTCATCGGAATCAATGAATTTAAAACAACCGCTGTACCAGTACCTGCAGATACGGAAGATACCGAGTTGTGGTTTACCGAGAATCTGCACAAACTCATTCCTGGTGGAAAAGAAAACGATTTTACATTTGCATACCGGAAAGATTTTACCGATGAGAACAGTATCTGGTTTTCTACAGTTCTGGTAAGGAATGATCTTTTGGAGAGGATGTTATACAATATTCCGGTTAATCTGGTTAAACTAATGGGAATTTATGCCTTTCCTTTATTTATGCGGTGTAACGAAGTTGCTGACTGCCTGTATATAGGCCTTTCCGGGCACAAGATGTTTTATCATTACTGCTCTCCCCAATTGCCAAGATTCAGCGGTGAGGATTATATCGAGCAACTATCGGAACACTACCTCAGAAATACTTTTCTTGAGCTGCAAAACAAAATCAGTTCTGCCGGCAAAAACAACCGGGCAGTTCAACACATTTTCCTTTCTGCTGATCAGGATGCAAGCGCGATTGCAGAACGTGCTGCAAGGTATGTTTTTACCGGTAGTTCAATGAATAATGGGTTTGCCGATATTCCTGGTTCTGCTGTCGCATCGGCTTTAGCCGCGCAGCATATACTAGCCTCACTTGATGCACTATTAAACCTGCTGCCTGAAAAACATTATCATGTTTACCGTGAAGGTATTGAGCGGCAGCTGACTTCGAGGTTAATACTTGCAGGTGGTATAGTGGTCTTTCTGTTACTTTTTATTGTACAAGCCGCTGAATTTGGATTAAACGCAAAGGCGGAAAGCATCGATGAACAGTCAACGGGTATTTCCTCTCAAAGTATGCAGATGGAAAAACTAAAGACAGAGAACAATACGTTCAGAAAAAATCTTTTGTTCCTCGAAAAATTAAAGGGCCATCAAAATCGCTATTCCCCGGTTATTAAACAGATAAGCCTGATAATAAACAACCGTACATGCCTTACAAATGTTGCACTCAGGGAAAAAACAGAAACTCTGGTAACAGTTGAACTTACCGGCTACGCCTTTACACAGCAGGATGTGGCCGATTTTATCAGCGCGCTCGAGTTAAACAAAATTTTCAAATCTGTCGCATTGATTCACTCGGTCCGTTCAGACGGCGAAGAAATACCCGAAGAAATAGCAATGCCTCAAACTGAACTGGTAAAATTTTTATTGTCGGCTTCTTATGTTACCAATTAATTCTAAAAAGTGGAGAAATATTCTCTATCTTTCAGGCAGCGCCTTCGCATTGCTGCTATTGCTTGAAATTGCACCACGTTATATTAGCGCTGCTGAAAAACTTGTTGACTTGTACTTTAAGAGCCGGGCACTTGAGGAAAGCAGAAAAAATGAAATCCTGTACAAAGAGCTGGCACTTGAGAACAAATCCCTCAAGGAGCAAATCCGGTCGAGTGTTATCAGCCATGTAGAAGAGCGTTCCGTGGCTGAGCTTCTCGGCACCCTCGAGAAACAAGCTAATGCTGCCAGCGTTTCTATCATTTCCTTGAAACCGCAGTCGGTTGTCAACAAAGATCATTTGATGATGCAGCCGGTTGAAATTACATTGCATGCTAATTACGAAAACCTGTACAACTTCGTGCATTTTCTGGAGAATCAGGAGCAGGTTGCACTCGTCAGGGAAATTAAAATGAGCGCGTTGGAAATGTTTAACGGTGAAATTGAAATGACCATAAAGGCGGATGTATGCCTGAACCTTTAATTGTTCAAGTAAAGAAGAAACTACCCCTTACTGCATTACTAATTGCAGTGCTGGTAATTTGGGGAATGATTCTCATGCATGTGTACAAATATTTTCAGCCGGGGGATGACGACGGACAGGAACAATTGTTTCCGGATGAAACTATCTCTGGGGAAAGTGTTACATCGCAGCAGCCAAAGCCGGATTTAACATACACCAAACTGCACCGGAACCCGTTTAAATTTATCAATGAGCCTGTAGAGGTACCAGTACAGAATATTACGTCAAAAGAAATTAAACGGCCTGATTTTACGTTTCATATCAGCGGAGTTATTATAAACAATAACCGCCGGGTGGTAATTATTGAAGATGACTCACACAAGAAAACGGTATTCCTTAGGGAGGCTGAAAGCTATCTTGACTTGAAGATAATAACAATCAGCCAAAACGCGGTTGCCGTAAAGCAAGGATCCGAAAGCCGGACTATAGAGATTAGGTAGGTTTTTTCAGTTATCTTTTGCTGCCACGTTTAGGAATAATTCTGGTTGGCAACAACGTCGCGCTCTTTTTAGGCTTGTCACTTTGGGATAAATTGGTAACGGCGGTTTGTTGTGCCTATGGTGTATTCCCGAAGTTTTCCGTTTATCTTTTACATATGTTGCATAGATGGTACAAACTGCTGTTGCAACCACAGCCCAACGGAGAAATTTGCAATAACCAAACTGAAATTTGTTCGCTGAAAGAAACAAAAGAACTGATGTTATCAACCTTGCGGGAACTGTACCGGTAAAGAAAGGTTTTAACTTACTCAGAGATTCCTTTAATGAAATTTTACAAAAACCGCCTGATTAAAAATACGGAAAATTGAATTCCTTATAATCCTTTGTGTG
>JACPGF010000208.1 GCA_016182615.1 Ignavibacteriales bacterium | reverse complement strand
GGTACGGGAACTTTCGAAGAAGTATTTGCGCGCATTTCGACGGAAATCGAGTACGGGCTAAAGCATATGCGGTAAAAAACGGGCATCTTTTTATTGTAATAAAATACCATTCTTGCAGGCGGCTTTCTGGCCGCCTCTGCTTTTTTTCAGGCAACGCTAAACAATAAAACAAAATCTCCGATAATGAAGCACAACAGAGAAATTTCTGAAAATCGACTCAGATTTTCATCAGGATGTTAAGGAGCGACTGCAAAATTACAATATAACTCGACAGAATTTCCATGCATGAGTATGCTGATTAAGAGTAATTACATATCGTGTTTTCAATAAACCGGAATCAGAGCATGATCATTTGATTATTTTAAGATGAGCACCTACCCGTTCAAATTGCAAGCATTTTTTAGTGCAACATTGGGATAAACTTAAAGGGATGTTACCGGTTTATTATGCAATTGTTAAACAATGCAAATAAAGCGAAGTTGTCATAGCCATTAGTTACCATATTATTCACCTAAACCGGAGTTCGCTTATGAACGGAATATGTTCGATACAAAACAAAAAAAACGCAACAACTTTTCCGGGTAAAAGTTGCTTGTTTTTCCTCCTGGTAATTTTTTTCATGCTTCCGCCATCTCTAATATTCGCACAAGAGGAGGTCAAAGATCTGATGAATCAGTCCCTCGAAGAACTTCTCAATATCGAGGTAGTTACGGCATCGCAGAAAAGCCAAAAAATATCGGATGCCCCAGCGACGGTAATTTCTTATTCTGCAGAACAAATTCGCCAATTCGGATGGAATGACTTGAAAGATATTTTTAAAACACTCCCCGGATTTGATGTGTCCTATGAAAACCAGGGCGAGATCCGCACTTCAGTTACCATGCGGGGAATCGTAGGCAACCAGAAAATTCTTGTTCTGCAGGATGGTTTACGGTATAACCCAACCACCGGTGAACGTGTTGTTTACGGGCATAATACACCACTAAATATTTACAAGCGGATTGAAATTGTTTACGGTCCGGCTTCGGCTCTTTATGGTGCTGATGCCTATTCGGGTGTTATAAATCTTATTTCCAATGATGGTGCCGATGTTAACGGTATAACGGTTAACACCGGGTATGTATCCACGAACGCCTTAAATGCCGATGTTACTTTTGGTAAAAAAATTGATGATAAAACCGACTTTATAATTAGCGGCAGGGCTTATAAAGGAGAAGATGCCAAATTAGATGAGGATTATTCTGATTACGGTGATGTTGTTGGCAAGTACAGCGGAACACTGGGTGATGTAAAGAAAGCATACCCTGTTGCAAATTGGAATCTGTTCACTAAACTGAAATATGGCGCTTTCACTATCGGTGCTGACTGGCAGCATGAATTGGAGACCAATGCGCCAACTACCATACCATCAAACTACGCCTATGTTGAAAACAACGTGTGGGGGCAGGATCTGCGCCACATATATGTAAGCTATGATAAACCACTTTCGGATAAGGCAAATCTTCAGGCAACAGTTTCAGCAGGCGATTATGAAATCAACCCCGCCAGTAATTTTTATATCGTTACTAATTCTGCAATGTCAACGGGCAGCCCTTCTTATAAATACGGATACTCTGGATATGTACGGGGAAATGTGCAAAGTGATTTTCAGTTAATGGATAAAGTGAATGTTATTACCGGGCTTTCATACGAAAAAGTCAAATCGTTTCCAAAAACACAGAACCTCAACAACGGTCCATTCCATCTGGATGGAAAACTGGAGGATGATTTGAGTATGTTTGTCGATTCAACCGGACACACTTTTGGTTTAACAGGGTTGACCGAGAAAAAATTCGGAGAGCGTAATTATTATAATTTCGGATATTTTTTACAGGGTGAAATAGCTGCGCTTCCAAATCTCTCGATAACTCTTGGAGGTAGGTTCGATTACAATTCGATATACAAGGAAACAGTAAACCCACGTATTGGTGTTGTTTATAAACCTGCTGAAAAAACCTCTATAAAAGCACTCTTCGGTTCCGCGTATATCGCTCCATCAAACTATTACCGCTGGGAAAACTGGGCAAACCCGTTTGCACTGCACATCCCTAATCTGGATATAAAGCCTGAAAAACTGACAAGCTTATCGTTAAGCGTAACGCAGTACATCGCCAATAATGCCTCCATACGGGCGGAAGTATTCCAGAATAATTTGAAGGATGTAATTACACCTATTGCTGCCGGTCCACAAGCGGGGAACAAACCATATTTTAACCCAATTGCAATTAGTGGCAAGCCATACGAATCTTTTCTTGTTAGTCCAACGGGATATTTTGTTGAAATTAATGCGAACCAAGGCGAGATTACTACCAAGGGATTTGAAATTGAAGGAACCTACAAATTTGGCAATTTATTGTCCGGGCTTTCATATTCCTTTATTGATGGGGATGACAATGGTGCCGATTTGCCAAAAGTATCACCGCATAAAATTGTATTCAATACAAACTATACCAATGAGCAGTATAGCATCGCGTTAACCGGCCGCTATTATTCAGCTGTACAGACAGCAAAAGGCAACTCGATGTATGCCGGAAAAACATTTGACGGAGCATTTTTACTCTATTTCCATGCAACATATAATGTTACTTCGGTATTAACCTTAAAACTCAGTGCTGATAATGTGCTTAATACAAAATCGTATGCTTCTGCACCGTATGGAGAATCAATCTGGATTCAACCCCGGGCTCCACAAGCATTACGTACTGTTTACATTGGAATCGGTGCAAATCTGTAAGGTTTGTAAGTTTTACTGCCCTGTCTTTGTACAGGGCAGTATTTCGAATTAATAAGGTATTTCGCTATTGCAGGATCATAAAATAGTTGAGCACTGGTTATTTCAAGGGATATTTCTTTCAGTATCGGACAGGTGCTTTTCGCTTTAGCATGAACCTGTCGTTAGGAACGGAGAATGTACAAAGTTTTGGATGGTTTTTAACCCGGGAAAATTTTATAGTAATAAAGTAAACGAGTATAAATAATAAAAGCAAAAGAAAATGAAAGAATTATTATGAGACCGAGTAAAACACTGATCTTTATTGGCCTTTTTGCTGCCATCAGTATGCAGGCTGCCGCGCAAACTGTCCCGGCACCGCTGCAAGCCGCGCTATTTAAAAAAATATTAAGTTTTGACAAAACACTAGCCGGAAAAAGTGATATCGAGGTTGTTGTCATTGGAGGCGCAGCCGATATCATATCAGCATTAAACGGCGTTGGCATTAAGGCAAAGGCAGGCTCTGCTGCCGAAGGCGATGTTGTTTATGTAGCGGCAGGTGCTACCCCGCCCAAAGCTGCAACTGCAAAGGCCGGAATACTCTCTGTTTCCGGATCTTCAGCATTTGCCGAAAACGGCCAGGTTTCTGTTGCAATTGGTATTGAGGACGGGAAGCCAAAGATTTTCATTAATATGAATCAACTAAAAGCCGAAAGGCATGAATTTTCTGCTGATTTATTAAAATTAGCAAAAGTGATTAAATAATATGTAAAGTCATACTAACGTAATTACCCAGAAAACAGGTTATACCTATTTATTGGTTTAGGTTATGCACTTCTCCGGTTCGTTACGTAAAAAAATAGTATGCTGGAATAATTCAAATTCACAGTTTAACTGGATTTTTTTCGCTGAAAAATTAGGTACGTGCCTATAAAAGAAGAGGCACAAATGTCCAAGTATCTATCTGATAAAGCAGCCGGACTAGCTCAAATGGCTGCTCACGGTGCTTCTACAGGTATGCTTTTTGGAGATGCTGCATCCGCGAAAAGCGCGTTAGAAGCCGTGGAGGGGATTGATGCAGTCGTTTTCGCGGTGGCCTTTCAACCAGATGGAAATATATTTACATCGTATCAGGGAGATAAAGCCAATGCCGACTTATCTCAAATTAAAGAAGGATTCAAAGCAGGCAAAATGGCTCTTCTCTCGCATGAAGAGGTGCTGCTTGCTGTCGCGCCCGTGCTCTCAGGCAAAGACAAAATTGGTTTTGTTGCTGTCGGGATTAGTGAGTCCGGTATCCAGGCAGATCTGGCTTCAAACAGGTGGACCTTTTTAATTATCAGTATTTTCATACTTGTGCTTGGTGCTTCTTTTTCTCTAACTATTTCCAAGTTTGTTACAAAACCAATCACTGCGCTTGCAGCGGCGGCAAACAAATTGGCTACTGGCGACATTAACGTTAGCGTTGAAGCGGCAACCAATGATGAAATTGGCAAACTTGCACTTTCATTTAAAGCTATGGTCGAGAACATTAAAACACAGGCCGGTGTTGCACAAAAAATCGCGGATGGCAACCTTGATGTCAGGATTGTCGAAAAATCAACTGATGATGTATTATCCCATAGTATGCAAAAGGTTGTAACAACCTTGCAAACACTGCTAGCCGAAACTAAAAGCCTCACCATAGCAGCGTTGGACGGAAATCTGTCTAAACGAGGCAATGCAAACCAGTTTGAAGGCGGCTACAAGGAAATTGTTTCCGGAATTAATGCAACACTTGATACGGTAATTAAACCGATGCAGGAAGGTTCGGAAGTATTGCAGTTGATGGCAAAGGGTGATTTAACCGTGCATATGTCTGGCAATTACAAAGGGGATTTCGCGATGATTAAGGAAAGTATTAATAACCTCGCGGATTCACTCTGCAACGTACTTGGCGAAGTAACCGGCGCTGTTCAGGCTACTGCTAGTGCTAGCACGCAAATTTCATCGAGTGCAGAAGAACTGGCTGCAGGAGCGCAGGAACAAAGCGCGCAGACTTCGGAAGTAGCGAGTGCCGTAACGCAAATGACCAGAACGATTATCGATACAACTTCAAATATTGCGAAAGCTTCAGAAACTGCTAAAGTTTCCGGACAAATTGCTGGCGAGGGTGGTGCAGTTGTGAGCGCAACCATTATTGGTATGAACAGGGTTGCTGATGTTGTTACTGAGGCAGCTGCAACGGTGAAAGCATTGGGCAGCAGCAGTGATAAAATCGGTGAAATCGTTCAGGTAATTGATGATATTGCAGACCAGACAAATTTACTGGCACTTAATGCTGCAATTGAAGCTGCTCGCGCAGGCGAACAGGGGCGTGGTTTTGCAGTTGTTGCCGATGAAGTCCGTAAATTGGCTGAACGCACAACCAAAGCAACAAAAGAAATTGCAATGATGATTAAGCAGATTCAAAAAGATACGGGTAACGCCGTTGTGGCTATGGAGAAGGGAACCGAAGAGGTCAACAACGGTAAAAACCTCGCGCAGAAAGCAGAACTTGCACTGCAGCAAATTATCAACAGTTCAAGTCAAGTAGTAGATAACATTTCATCAGTTGCCGCTGCAAGCGAGGAACAATCTTCAGCAATTGAGGAAATAAGTAAAAGTATTGACGCTATTACAGCCGTAACACACGAATCTGCCTCCGGTACCCAGGAAATTGCCCGGGCTGCAGAAGATTTGAGCAGGTTGACCGATAATCTCCAAAACATTGTCACACAGTTCAAGATAAGTGATTATAAAGCAGACCGTTCACCGGGTTCCAACGCCAATAAACGCCTGCGTTAAAACAATATTCTCAGTGAAAAGCGGAAATCAAAAAAATATCTTGTATTTCCGCTTTTTTTTGCCCTAGCTCTTTTCGGCTCCGCTTTTAGAGCTTCGCCCTGCCACAAGGCAGGTTTATTTACTCCATTCTGCTTCTTAGATACGTGTGAATTTTTTTAGCGAGTAACGCCATTCTTGGACGTGCTATTTCTTCTTCCAATGGCACGAAAGATGCGATAATGTAATGAAGTTGGCCGTCTTCAACAATACCAACATCATTGGTCCAGTAAGAAAACCACCCGGTTTTATGGTAAAAGAGCGCGCTTCCGGGTAATCCGGGTGAGAGCTTTGAGCAATCGAGTTGGGCTCCCAGCAGTATTTTCATTTTGCTGCTTACCCAAGGTGATGAAAGTTTACCCGTGTATACCCGGTACATAAAGTCAGCTGCATGGAGAGCGCAGGTTTCCGTGCCGCGTACGGTATCATAACCCGGGTCCTCAAATTTCCGTTTCAGGAATTTTCTTGTCACCTCGCTGCCATACCAGCCATACCGGTGCATCATCCGGTTAATGTTTGTCCTTCCAGCTATATCAATAAGGCAGTTTGCTGCCGTGTTGTCGCTGCGTGTAATCATTAGATCAAGCAGATAATTGACATTAACCGTATCTCCGGATTTTAGTAGCGAGCGGGGGTCTGTTGCAATTTCCTTTGATATATCAACCGCGTTCGGAGCGGTTACTATATAAGATTTAAAAAGTGTTTCGCTCTGTTTATCTACTGCATCGAGAACTGATGCGGCAACATACATTTTATATACCGAGGCAGGGTAGATAAAATTATCCATATTTACTCCGCCAATCCGGGGTGTTGCTGCAGTGAGATCGATGACAGCCAGCGAAATTTGCTCTGTGCCATCATCACCCACGTAATAAATGCTGTCAAGGCCGGCTTCGGCGGCAAACTGCTGAAGTTTATTTGACAGCTGCGCATCGGCTTGATAATAATCAGGAGTTTTAACGGTTTGCGCGAGTAACTGGCTGACAAAAAGTAAAAAAAACATACATCTCATAAAACACCAAAAAAATTAGAGAACAATCTCAAACTAAAATAATTACAGTATATAATTACAATGATTACTGCTGAGTCTTGAATGGTTTTCAGTTTTTTCAATTGTCATAGTTGGTAATTGCTGCATCGCACAAATAAAAAATAGCGGATTTTAATACAAGAGAAATACGTAATTTTAAAAAGTGCTTTTAGGATACTTTTGAAGTACCTATTTGTAACTGCGAAATTTCTTACTCTAATCACTATTGAGGTACTTGAATGACTAGATTGCGTAATATAATATCACTCCTTATTGTCAGCGTATTCTGCATGTATATGCTTGGCTGCAAGGAAGATCAAACTGCTACCGATGCAACTGATAAAACTCAGGTGGACAGTGCCGCTTCAAAATCAAAGTCCGATTTAGCGTATCTTCAAGTCGAAAGCGAAATGAACAAGATGATCAACGGAAATTACACGACCCCGTCACAGTATGATCAACTCAAATTCAATGTGGCTCTGGCATCATATAACGAAGCAATAGCCTTAAACCCCGGCAACACGGATGCGCTTTTCGGTGCAGCTGTTGCACAAATCCTTGCAGCGTACTCGGATCCGGCGATTAACAAACTGCTTAAGGATATGGATTCCTCCTCCAAG
Organism: Ignavibacteriales bacterium; assembly: GCA_016182615.1. Classification (GTDB taxonomy): domain Bacteria; phylum Bacteroidota; class Ignavibacteria; order Ignavibacteriales; family Ignavibacteriaceae; genus JACPGF01. Next base: position 16,767 of record JACPGF010000208.1, on the reverse strand, counting down.
GGTAATTCAGCTTCAATCGCGAAACTGATTTCCTGCACACTTATGCCTGTGAGTACAGATAAAATGAGCCTACCGATTGCACCGGCAGCAGGTGGAGCCGCATTTATGATGAGTAAGGCGCTCACCGATCCTCCATTGGTAAGCCGGGTACAGGCAGTGCTTCGCGATAATTTTTTACCTAAGGTACAGGCTGCCATCGATAATCTCGGAAAACTGGAAGCTAATGAAACTTTTAAATTTATTATTTCGGGGACTATGCAGGGAGATCCCCAGTTAAAAAGCATTTCAATTTATCCCACAGAAGCAGCACTATTTAATGCTATGTTGAATATGCTTAAGTTTAACATACAATGCTTGCTCGTGTATAAATTTGACCTAACCGACTACAAGCAGGCCACGTTGTTGGATGCACTCAAACAATCCAATACAACATTTTTTACACTCCAAACAGATGGCAAACAACGTGCAGCCGATGCAAAGGCTTCGTTCAGTACGTCAATTGGTAAAATTAAAAAGGCAATTGATTTTCTGAAACGGATATCGGGTGCAAAAAGCGATGCCATTATTAAGCTGGGCACGGCGCAAGGCAGTGTAAGGCAATCTGACCTTGATACTTTAACGACATACCTGAACAAGGTAGAATCAGCGCTGAACAGTGACTTGAGCGTGGAGATAAAAGATGCTGATACTGATGGTAATTCATATACAATCAAGGTTAATCTCGGCAATTTTCTCACTAACCCGCCTGCCAATCCTAAAAAGGATTTGCTGCCTGCATATACCGTTTCCGCTTCAGGGCCGGATAATGTACATATAGCTTTTGACGCGGCAACTTATGCAACGTTTAACTTCCCGGATCCCACGATGGGCGGTTTATTCCCGGGTATGCAACAGGAAACGTTAAAACGCATTATGCGAATTGATGAAGATTACGCTTTCATTCTGGAAGGTTATGTCAGTATCCGTCCGTTTTGGTGGTATTCATTCTCGGGCAGCCTTGCCCCCGTTTTTAAAATTTACACCGCCTCCGGTTCATACCAAGCTAAAGCCGATGAGTGGGGCTATTTTAGGCTTTTTGTCCGTGATGCCGGAACAACGACCCAGGCAATTACAAAATACGCGGTAACTTATAGCGGCCAAGAATATGAACTTGCCAATGTTTTTTCAAATCAATATCCCGGTGTTAAGGCAAAAGAACAAGTTTGGTCAAGTGTGAGTATAATACTGCAGCCGGTGTCCCTTACAGCAACATATCAAACCTCTCCATATAGCATACAATTAGCTTGGAGCGTCAACATGAATTCCCCCGGCATGAATACATGGTCTTCTGCTTACCGGGTGCAACGGAGAACACCATCTACTGGTTTTACCGACTTACAAACACTCAATTATTGGAATTATTCATTTTCAACGTCCGATGAAAATGTTACAAGTGGCGAGACATACACCTACAGGATACGAAGCCTTATCAACACGGATGAATTGAGTTCTTCAGGCAACTTTCTCTATCTCATGCCCAAAAATATTCTGTACTCTAACGAGGTGACCATTACTACTCCTTCCAAGATAACAGGAACATTTGTTTCAGAGGGAAGCAACCTCTCCACTTTATTAAAGAGCCAAGCATACCGGGTAAAGAAGCTTACTTTGAAAGTAGAATCCAACGGAGCATATACCATAACACAGATAGACAGTTCCAATATCACTTATACATTTACCGGTGTCTGTCAACTATCCGAGTCATCGAATTATGATTATTCATCATATTCAAATACCTACGGGGCAAAGCTTTACAATATTACCTTCACTCAAGCGAATCCAACGGTAGTAACTTCAACGGGTATTGTAGCGTTCGGAAACAACACGCTAACATACGAATGTGTTCAGACCAGTCCACAGATAACCGGCGTTACAGCACCAACAGCCGCGGGCGGGTTTGGGAGCTCACTTTATAATGGCACTTCACTGAATGGTTATTTTGTCGTTAAATGTCTTAAGCAATAAACTGTTGCTATTCCCGGCTTTGCTTTCATGGGCAAAGCCGGGATATTCAAAAGTATCTTTCCGTATTTATGACTACCCTGCTTAAACTGTCTCGTATAGATCTCCAGTTTACAAATTTACCGTTATCAAAACAGGGCGCTATTATATTTTTCATGTTTGTTTTGGGTACCATAAACGCTTTCGCGCAAGACTCCATGAAAACCTTTATAACAGCAGACAATACATTTTTCGATGTTTATCGTGAGTCTTCAATCAGCAAGAATGTTTTTACCGGGGGAAATACAACTTCGTTGGGTTTCACTATGCAAAATGATAATAACTTGCTCACGGTTGCGTGCAAACAAAATGCATTTGAAATAAAACACACCGACTACAAAACCGGACTTGGTTTTAAACTTGCTGATAATACAAAACTTCTGATTCTGAAATACCAACACGGGTTTGGTTTACTGAGAGCCTCTATTGCTGCAGAAGCCGCTCATGCTAACGGAGAGCAGCTATTTAATTTTGCATCAGCACTTGAAGTAATTCTGCCCTTTAGTTTTCTGAACAGATATGCACTTACTTTCAGCAGGATAACCGTTCCGTTGCAGTTCAGAGCCCAATATGCCACAGAACAAATATTTTTTAACAACCCTCTCTGCTTTACTTCTGTTGCGCATGCTTTTTCAGCAGGCACTGCACAACAACACTATGATTTTATGTACACCAAGAAGTATCCGCTATCAAGCGGGGGAAAAGAGAATATGTCCGTGGATAATAATTCGGTATATAATGAGTTTGTCTTCGATTACACTAAGGCATCAGGTAACGTTGAACTACGCGTGCAATATCATAATCTGTATTTATCATCTGATGCAATGCTTATTAACAGCGGTTTAAGTTTCGGAAATATGGTTCTGAAAAATCTGGACTATAACAAGGGAGAAATAACCTATAGTTATAAACCGAAAACAGGCTCAAACTATTCTGTATCAGGCGCGTACTATTCGCTGCGCGGGGGAGTTGTTGGCAGTATCGAGTCATGGCCGTTTACTTCCGTTATAAATTCACTATTTGTTAACCGGGCATATTTCCGCGCGAGCGGTAAAGCAGAGGTTGTTGTTTTACACGGAACCTATACATTCACCAATGGGAACTTGCAGCTGTTGCCGGGATTATCTTTTATTCATATTTTCCCCGAACTATTTACTGAGACATGGCAGCCGGAGTTTCTGGTTTTCGGAAGAAAAAATTACGATGCCTCAGAACTCGAATTGAAGAGCGCGGGACTTATGCTTCTTGAGTTAAACGGCGGGTACAAGATAAAGCAATTCCATCTTCAGTTTGAACTTGCGCAGTTTCTCCCTGTTTACACCAACAAACAAAAAAAACAAGGTTCAACAGGGGTAGCACCCGGTCCTGCAGAAAGCTCTAAAAAAGTCAGCACCGATGGCGGCCGCAGCCTGCGGCTGCAATTAATGTATGCTTTTTAAACATTAGTAACAGTTTACTCCCCCCTGCCGCTATATTTCTCTTTACTTATTTCCTGCCGCTGTTTAATTTGTAGGGTATTTTATATAAGTTATCAATAATGGGTATTCCCCTTAACAGGATTAACAGCATGGTACGAATGGCACTTCTTTTTCAATTATTCGCGTTTTTGCATCTGTATGCACAGGAGAGTTTTATCCGGATTAACCAGCTTGGTTATTTGCCCGGTGATAAAAAAATTGCGGTGATGCTCAGTAACGAAAAAATAAATCCATCCTCGTTCAAACTTATCAACGCATTTACAGGAGTAGCAGCCTTCGAGTCAAATACATTGCGGCCGTCAGCCCCCTATGGCTCATTTGCAAAAACCTACCGGCTGGATTTTTCAAAATTAAAAGCGGCAGGCAGGTATTACATTCTTTGCGGCAATGCACAATCGCCGCAATTCAGTATTGGCAAACATGTTTACGAAGGTACTGCCGACTTTTTGCTTAACTATATGCGGCAGCAGCGGTGCGGGTATAACCCGTTCTTGAAAGATTCATGCCACGTGCATGATGGTTTCAGTATCTATCATCCTACAAAAGACTCGCAATATATTAATGCTATAGGCGGCTGGCACGATGCTTCGGATTATCTGCAATATGTAACCACGTCTGCAAACGCGGTCTATCAGATGTTATTCGCGTACAAATGTTTTCCGGCCTCGTTTGGTGACAAATTTGATGCAAACGGCAATGCAGGCAGCAATGGCATCCCGGATGTGCTTGATGAAGCCAAGTGGGGGCTGGATTGGCTGGTAAGGATGAATCCTGCCCCCGGGGAAATGTACAATCAGATAGCCGATGACCGCGACCACCGCGGCTTTAGGCTGCCTACACTGGATACGACAAGTTACGGCAGGGGACTTGAACGCCCGGTATATTTTGTGACCGGCAAACCGCAGGGCATGTTCAAGTATAAAAACCGGACAACGGGAGTTGCATCCACGGCTGGCAAGTATGCCTCATCGTTTTCTCTCGGCGCGGAAATGCTTGAAAAATATTATCCGGATTTTGCTAAAACACTTCAGCAAAAAAGTATTGATGCATATGCTTTCGGTAAAAAATATCCCGGCATCTGCCAAACCGCCCCGTGTGTTTCGCCATATTTTTACGAGGAAGATAATTATACAGATGACATGGAACTTGCCGCTGCACAACTTGCAAAAATAACGGGTGAAAAAGAACTGTACAAAGATGCCGAAGCATTTGGAAAAACTGAAATAGTAACCCCTTGGATGGGCGCGGACACAGCGCGGCATTATCAGTGGTACCCGTTCCTCAATCTCGGGCATTATCTAATGGCAAAAAATGCACCGGATGCCAAATTACGGAAACTTTTTTCCGGCTATCTTAAACTGGGGCTCGAGCGTATCCGTGAGCGTGGAAAAGATGCGTTTTTGTTTGGTGTGCCATTTATCTGGTGCTCGAACAACCTTGTTGCCGCTGCAATGACGCAGGCACACTTGTACAGGCAGTTAACGGGTGACGGGCAGTTTGCAGAAATGGAGACCGCGTTACGGGACTGGCTTTTCGGCTGCAATCCCTGGGGTACTTCTATGATATATGGTTTGCCCAAAGACGGCGATTATCCGGCTGACCCACATTCCGCGCTATCGCATCATAATAACTTCCCGCTCGATGGCGGCCTGGTTGACGGGCCCGTGTACACGGCAATTTACAAGCGTTTACTGGGCATTAAACTTTCGCACGATGATACGTACAAGGCATTTCAGTCGGATGTGTCCGTGTATCATGATGATTATGGCGATTACTCAACCAATGAACCGACAATGGACGGCACGGCAAGCCTTAGTTACTACTTTGCTGCCATGCAAAATGACGGAGGCAAAGCATTACCGGAAAACGCGCTGCCTAGCCACGGGGCTATCGTGCGCATGGATACCACGAAAAAGCAAATATATCTTTGTTTCACGGGGCACGAGTTTGCCGATGGCGCGGCACATATTATTAAGACTCTTCACGATATTAAAGTGAAAGCTTCTTTCTTTTTTACCGGCGATTTTTACCGTAACCCCGCGTTCAATGCAGCAATTAAATCGTTAAAAAAAGACGGGCACTATCTCGGGGCACATTCAGATAAACATATTCTTTATTGTGATTGGACAAAGCGTGACTCGTTGTTGATTGACCGTGCAGCGTTTATGAAAGATGTACAGGACAATTACCATGCAATGGAAAAATTCGGGATACGGGTTAGCGATTCACCGTATTTTTTACCGGCGTACGAGTGGTACAACAGCACTATCAGCCGGTGGACAAGCGATGCAGGCTTGCAGCTTGTTAATATGTCACCGGCAACCTACACCAATGCCGACTATACCATACCTTCGATGGGCAAAAACTATAAAAGCAGCGCGGATATTTTACAGGCAATGTGGAACAAAGAAAAAGAATCCGGTTTAAACGGCAGCCTCCTGCTTCTGCATTTTGGCACACACCCGGAGCGAACCGATAAACTGTACCTGCATCTTGATGCAATGATAAAAAAGTTCAAAGCAAAAGGCTATGAGTTTGCTGCATTAAAGGGAGTTTAGCGCGAAGCGGAGCTTCGCAAAGCCCTGTACGTAACCGGAATACCCGGAAAACTATGGAATGGTTCGTAGTTTTCCCGGCATGTGTTTTACTCCTGCAAAGCTATACGAAGCTCCGCTTCGAGCTACGTAGCGCGAAGCGGAGCTTCGCAAAGCCCCGCGCGTAACCGGAATACCCGGAAAACTATGGAATGGTTTGTAGTTTTTCCGGCATGTATTTACTACTGCAAAGCTACACGAAGCTGCGCTTCGAGCTACTCGCTTAACATCCGTCAGTCGATACGGGGCAGGTAAAAACAAAATTCTCCTTATATTATAATCCGAAACAATACTTTTTAATCCATTTCGCATTGTAAGGAGTGCCTATGAAGTTGCGCATTTTGCTTCTGCTCTGTTTTACACTATTCACCGCAAGTTATTCCCAAGTCCGTTTACAGTTCACTTCAGTAAACCAGTACGGCAATAATTTGTACATCGATAATCTCACCCTTGGTACACAGTCCAACATCGATGTTGCTGTTGCCGGCCTGATAAACATCAGGCCCGATACAAACTACGCGATTGGCACAATACCGTTTACGCTTGCTCCTGTAGCAGGTATTGTTAACGTCGGTAAATCGGATATCAATACATCTTTTACCGTTACCCTAACCGTTACGCCCGGTGGTTACCAAAGTACAAAAACAATTACTGCCATAGGTAGCGGCCAGGCGCAGCAAGTGGTTTTTGACAATCTTACTATCACTCCCGGCACACCGGTAGCCCTATCGCTTACCCACAACCTTGCCGGAGATGAGAATCCAGCGAACAACACCATGCTGCAAAACACTTTGTATTCGGCTGGCGCTCAAAGAATTATATTATTTGAAGAATGGACAAGTTCTACCTGCGGGCCATGCGCTTCGAACAATCCGACTGTTGACGCATTTGTTGCCGCCCATTTTGATTCACTCGTGCCCGTTAAATATCACATGAACTGGCCATCACCGGGTAACGACCCGATGTATGCCTACAACTCGGTACAGGCAAATGACCGGCGGTATTATTACGGCGTTAATGCTGTGCCCCATGTTATTATGGATGGTGTTGTTAATCCTTCGTATCCCTATTCAAACGCGCCCAGTTTACCGGATGCCTATTACGGCCGCCGCCCGGAAGGCGCACCGCTTTCTTTGCTGGTTACCAATCAAAGGCTGGCCGGTGACTCGATTAAAACTACCGTGAACATGAATATTATTTCGCGTTTGAAAGCAGGCAATTATTACCTGCGGGTACAGGCAATTGAGCGGGTAATCCATTACGCAACTGCACCGGGTACCAATGGCGAAAAAGATTTTTATGATGTATTCAGGAAAGCGTATCCAACTTCTCTCGGTACGCCAATTCAATTAACTCCCGGGCAATACGAGTTTTCATTTACCTATAAAATAGATACCGCCGTTTGGGTCGATTCGATGATGTATGCTTTGGCTTTTGTGCAGAATGATGCAACAAGAGAGGTAATTAACGCGGGCAAATCGAGAAAAAATGCCGAGAAACTCCATGTACTTTCGGCTCCAACAGAAACAAATAGTAAACCCGCGGCCGCCCCGGAAATGACCACAGCAACGGGAGCAAGTAAAGTTGGTACTGTAAGTACCCCGTTAGTAAACACGTTCCACTACGCGATGTTCGAGGGTGAATTCCCGCCTGCAGGCTGGATGTTAAGGAATCCCGATAACGGTTTAACATTCGAAAAATTCAGCGGCGCGAACGGCCCGACTTTTGGCGGCTCGAACGCGGTAACAGTACAGTTTTACAATTATTCCAGCACAGGCCGTTCAGATACTTTGTACTCGAATACCTACAGCGGACTGACGGCATCAGACAGCATCACGTTTAATTACGCGTACGCGCAGTATCAGTCTGAAAACGACAGGCTTATTGTGAGGGCCTCAAACGATGGCGGCATAACCTATCCATATCTCATTTTTGATAAAGCCGGATCCGCACTTGCCACGGCTTCCGCGACAACAAATTCTTTTGTCCCTTCATCGGCAAGCCAATGGAGAAGGTTCAGTTACCCGTTAGCACAAATAGTATCACAGCAGACAACCGCTCAAATAGGTGTGCAGCCGGGATGGAATATTGTTTCGGTACCGTTAACTGTTACCAATCCGAGTGCTTCAGCATTGTTTCCCAATGCCACTTCGGTATTTTATGCATATAATAACGGGTATCAGGCAATCACCAATGTAAGTAACGGCCAGGCATTCTGGGCACGTTTCGATTCGACGCGCAATTATACCATTCAGGGTGGTCTGGTCGGCGTTACAACTGTACCCCTTGTCAGCGGCTGGAATCTTGTTGGTGTTTACAACCAATCGGCAAATGTAGCTGCGCTGACAACTACCCCGGCGGGTATTATCAACTCGCAATTTTATGGCTATAACAACGGGTATGTTATTCCAACTGCACTTGCACCGGGCAAAGGATACTGGATCCGTACAACGCAGTCCGGTGTGCTTAATCTTAACACAGCAGCTAAGGAGAACCCTGCATTAAATAGTAAAAGCAGCGAGGCGAAACTGATAATTACCGATGCTGCCGGTGCAACATCTACATTGCTGTTATTGCAGGATGCAAACGCGTGCAGCCGTTACGAGATGCCGCCAACACCGCCGGAAGGTGTTTTTGATGTACGCTTTAACAGCGGCCGTATGGCAGAAAACATTAATACCCTTAATGCTATATCGGTAAGCGGCGCAATATATCCGTTAACAATCAGCACGGAAAATGTAACGGTAATGCTTAATGACGCGATGAACAGTAACTTTGTGCAAACCGCTGTTGCTCCGGGTAAACCTGTTACAGTAAGCAGCAAAGCCGCCTTATTACAGGTTATGTCGGTTACATCACCGGCATCTTTTAACCTGTACCAGAACAATCCAAATCCGTTTAATCCCGAGACACGGATTCAATGGCAGCTGCCGGTTACATCGCATGTCAGTATTGCATTATACGATATTTTGGGCAGGCAGGTTGCCAATTTGGTTAACGAGGTACAGGAAGCAGGAGTACATGCATACTCACTTTCAGCCAATAAATTTGCACTTTCAAGCGGTGTTTATTTCTACACGATGAAAGCCGGCAGCTTTAGCCAAACTAAAAAATTGGTTTTAATGAAGTAATACCGGGTAGATATTTTAATGGAATCCCTTCTCTGGAATATACAGGGAAGGGATTTTTTTATTTCACCGCGCATAATGGTGAAATTATAATGCAAATATATGGAAGTAGAAAACGTATCTCGTCCCGGACTTTCATGACAAACTCCTCGGCGGAGTAGTTTCAAATTTTTTACAATTCAGGCTTTGAAGGAAAGTGAAAATTATTCATACACCGTTATATTCTTCATCAATAGCACTTTCCTTATCTTTGCAGCATGAATTCAGAAATACCCGAAGCTTTACAAATAATAGTTGACGCGCTTTTTGCCGCGGGCGGCAGATGCCTGCTTGCCGGCGGTGGTGTTATAGACCACACCCTTGGACTGGAAATTAAAGACTGGGACATTGAGGTTTATAATCTCTCGTATCAACGGCTTACTGAAATACTTGAGCTGTTCGGTACTCCCAACCTTGTCGGTAAATCGTTCGGAGTAATAAAACTCCGCGTTAATTTTATCGAGTTTGACTTTTCAATTCCCCGCAAAGATAACCGGATTGGAAAAGGTCACCGGGCCTTTACTGTTGACCTGCTGCCAGACTTAACCCCCGCGGAGGCTGCCCGTTTCGGCAAATGAACTGGGGGTCGAAGTTGGGGTTGTTGAGAAATTTGAGAAGTTTCAAGGGAATACGACTTTCAGCACCGGTTCTGTCCCTGGAGCAGGTACGAGATTTCAGCGTGAAGCCAATATTGATGATTCCCCGGAAACATTTATTGAGGATCCGTTACGCGTTCTGCGTATTATGCAAATATTGCCCCGGAAGGGAAAGTATGTTGATCCGGCAACCATTGCACTTTGCCGGTCTATGCTGGATGATTTTGATACGCTTCCTGGCGAACGCTTATTCGAGGAGTTCAGAAAGCTTTTGATGAAATCAGATAAACCATCGATGGGTTTACAATTTTTAACAGATTGCGGATGGATCACAAAATTCCCGGAACTTGATGCGATGAGGTATTGCCCTCAGCACCCGGTATATCACCCAGAAGGTGACGTGTGGACACACACGCTGCTTGTCATTGACAAGGCAGCAGAAGAAAGACAATACTTGCCCGACGACTGGAAGTTGGCATATATGTTTGGTATGTTGTTGCATGATGTAGGCAAACCGGTTACAACAGATCGCGAAACCTTTTCCGCGAATGGCCATGATACACTCGGCGTACCACTGGCAAAGCAGTTTATGGCACGGCTAACTAACGAAATTGACTTAATCGATAAAACACTTGCCATAGTTGAAACGCACATGCGCTCATCAGCAATGCACAAAGCGCAATCTACCCCGGGGGCTTGGAGACGGCTGCATAACCATGTACCGCTCCAAATCCTTGCACGTGTAACTTTAGCTGACTCCCGCGGGAGAACAGGAGAAACAGGCAGTAAGCCCGTACCCGAGTTTGACACGTGTTTGCAGTATTCAGAGGAATTCGGCACTGACCGGATAAAACCCCTGTTACAGGGCCGGCACCTTATTGAGCGCGGGCATACACCCGGCCCTGAGTTTACTAAAATTTTAAACAGAGCCTTCCAATTCCAGTTAGATAGCGGGTGTGTTGAGGTTGATGAACTCTACAACTTTGCTGTCAAGGACAAGAGCTGATTGGCAGTAAACTACGGGCTGTACCTGTTTAACCTGATAAATTACTAGCAAGAGTTATTCCATGGACAGCACTTCACGGATATGAACAAGCGCCCAGTCAACTTCTTCTTTGGTGATAACAAGCGGCGGTGCAAAGCGGATGACATGAGTGTGTGTTTCCTTGCATAAAATACCCCGCTGCATCAGCGCTTCACAAAATCGCCTTGCGCCGCCAGCTCCGGGATATAATTCCACACCAATAAACAGTCCTTTTCCTCGCACGGTTTTAACATGTTGTGATGAAGCTTCAATAAGTTTTTCACGGAAGTAGTTTCCTAAAACAAACGAGTTCTCTACAAGCTTTTCCTCGACTAAAACACGCAGGCTCTCTCGTGCAATTGCCGCGCCTAACGGATTTCCACCAAAAGTTGAACCATGATCTCCCGGATTAAACACGCCAAGTACAGGTTTATCCGCCAATACAGCCGAAACAGGATAGCAGCCCCCGGAAAGCGCCTTTCCGATAATAACCATGTCCGGTCGCACTGCATCATAATAATGTGCAAATAGTTTTCCGCTTCGCCCTAAACCCGACTGAATCTCGTCAGTTACGAATAAAACATTATTCTTCCGGCAAATTTCTTCAACACTTTTCAAATAACCATCCGGAGGAGAAACAACACCGCCCTCGCCCTGAATTGGCTCAACAAAAAACGCGGCAGTCTCAGGGGTAATAGCTTTTTCGAGCGCCTCGGCATCACCATAAGGGATAATAGTAAATCCCGGTGTGAACGGCCCGAATCCATCCTTGTACTGTTCTTCGGTAGAAAAACTGACGATTGAGATTGTCCTTCCCGCGAAATTATTTGCACAGGCAATTATTTCTGCCTGCCCATCACGAATACCTTTAACTTTATAGCCCCATTTCCGGGCCGCTTTCAGGGCGGTTTCAACAGCTTCAGCACCCGAATTCATCGGCAGCATCATTTGGTAACCGGTCAATTCGCACAACTCCTTGCACAATAGCGGCAGTTGATCATTCCTGAAAGCACGGGAGGTGAGGGTGATTTTATCCGCTTGCGCCTTAAGCGCATTTATGATACGCGGATGACAGTGCCCCTGATTAACAGCAGAGTAAGCGGCAAGGCAATCAAGATATTTTTTTCCATCAACGTCCCATACCCAAACGCCTTGACCCCGTTCAATAACAACATCAAGCGGATGATAATTATGGGCACCATATTGTTCTTCGATGGCAATGAATTCATTGCTGTTCATAAGCATTCCTTATAAGATTTTGTTTACAAAGCTGTGTAAAAAACAAATTACGAAAAAAAAGGTTAATGTTCCAAAAATGGTAAAATTATAAGGTAAATACTTTCTACTCTTAAAAAGGGTTAACTATAAAAAATGTAATATCTCAATAAACGGTGGAACCTTTTTTGTTCGGGCTGGCGGAATGTTGCTTTTTGTGATTTAACAGTAAATGAAACGCTTTTTTAAAATTCCGAACTACCACAAAATTACGGTGAAGAATAGCGATAATTGATTTGATCACTATTATTTTAGCAGATCAGTACAAAACGTAACCACAAGAAATTCAGATGGACCGATTTGCTAAACCTTAGTTAAGAGTTTATTAATAGGTATTTGTTATGAAGTAAATAGATTGCAAATTGCATAGACGCTTTTTGAGAACTCTGTTCAGAACAGTTGAGGAACGGTTAGCAATAGTTTGGAAAAGCAAAAATCTTACAACTTAAATTATAAGGCAAAACGATAATGTATAACTTTAACTTTTATAACCCGACACGAATTTTTTTTGGTAAGGAGCAGCTCGGAAAAATTGATAAATTTGTTCCGGCAGATGCAAGAGTATTAATAACATTTGGCGGCGGCAGTGCAAAAAAGAGCGGACTGATTGATAAAGTTAAAACCGTGCTTGGCAGCAGAACGGTATTCGAATTCGGCGGCATTGAGCCAAACCCACGCTACGAAACCCTTATGAAAGCAGTGGAGGTAGTCAGAAGCGAAAAAATTGACTTTATCCTTGCTGTTGGCGGCGGCTCTGTAATTGACGGTACAAAGTTTATATCACTGGCTTCGTTCTATAATGGAGACTGCAGCGATTTGCTGAAATTTGGCTTCATGCCCATTCCGCTTGATGTTGTTAGCAAAGTGGTTCCTTTTGGTACGGTGTTAACACTGCCTGCAACCGGGTCTGAAATGAATCATGGTGCCGTCATTAGTTTTGAGCATGGAAAATTTGCCGTTATGTGCGAATTGGCATTCCCGAAGTTTTCTATTCTTGATCCTACTATTACTTTTACGCTTCCGAAGATTCAGGTTGCCAATGGTGTCATTGATACATTCGTCCATACAACGGAACAATATATCACGTTCCCCGTGGATGCAAGAATACAGGACCGCATGGCTGAGGGAATTTTGCAGACGCTGATTGAAATCGGGGAGATAACAATAGCCGAGCAGGAAAATTATGATGCACGGGCAAACCTTGTCTGGAGTTCGACCATGGCTCTTAATGGTATTATCGGCACCGGTGTCCCGCAGGATTGGACTACACACATGATCGGGCATGAACTGACTGCACTTTTTGGAATCGACCACGGGCAAACATTGGCAATTATCTATCCCGCGGTACTTGAAGTGCGCAGGGAGAAAAAACGGGCTAAACTCTTGCAGTACGCAGAACGTGTTTGGCATATAACGTCAGGTACCGAAGATGAAAAAATCGATTTAGCAATTGTGAAAACCCGGGAATTTTTTGAGAGCCTTGGCATTAAAACGCATCTTTCGGAATATGGTGTTACTAAAGACAAAATTCCGGTAATCGTAGAGCAGTTAAAAGCCCACGGCCTGACTGCACTATCCGAAACGCAGGATCTTAATTTGGAGATAAGCCAAAAAATACTTGAAATAGCTTTTTAAACAATTCTTAAGCATTCAAACCACCACAGAGCAAAGTTCCCCGTGGTGGTTTTGCAAAGGGGTGTTTAAGAACTACTAAAAGGAGTACAATGAATTCCAATCTCCTAACCTCAGACTGCAGTCTGAGGTTTAAATAGAAAAAACATCAGGCTTTAGCCATTACATTAAAATTCGAAATTGTTAACAAATTTATATGGCTAAAACCTGAGGCTTATGGTGTGTGTTTCCTCAGACTAAAATATGAGGTTAGGGCATATCCATTAATTTCTATTTGCCATATTTACCACCGGTTTTAGACTTGTGCCTGATGTTTCCAGTGACTTAACTCTTACAAAGTTCTGTAAAAATTAAAATAGTGTTCTCTGCACTTCTTCATATCTCTTGAAGAAACCGGAAATACAGTAATCTTCGTTTTTCAATCATACCCATCACAAAAATCAAAAAAATCACAGTTCAGACAGCGGCACTAAAAAATATTTCTTTTTTCTTGACATGGGCTCTAAAATTTTGTAGATTAGGTTAAACGATTAACTAAAAATTATAATATGACTATCAAAGACGTAGCAAAAAAGGCTCAGGTCTCTATAGCGACCGTTTCGTTGGTTATCCACAACAATAAAAGGATATCCGAGGAAACAAAGTTGAAGGTTAATAATGCAATTAAAGAATTAAATTATCATCCTTCACGATCCGCGCGCGGCCTGGTCTCGCAGAAAACGGGTAACATCGGATTCATTCTTACTGAAAACCACTTTCTGCGCTCGGAGCCTTTCTACACGCAGATATTTCTGGGCGCTGAATTTGAAGCCCATAATCATGAATTCTACATACTTCTTACTACCGTTCCCGCGATTGCTAAATCAAAAACTAAATTACCCCGATTCGTCCTTGAAAAAAATGTCGACGGCATTATTGTTGCCGGTACCGTACCGCATAAATTGGTATCATTGCTCGATGAACACTCGCTGCCGATTGTTTACGTTGATTATTATCCTGAAGGAAAAGAAAGCAGCGCGGTATTAATAGACAATTTCGGCGGCGGCAAAGAAGCTACTGAACACCTGATACAACTGCATCACCGGAATATTGCATTCCTTGGCGGGGATATAACACATCCAAGTATCAAACACCGTTTTGATGGCTTTAAATGGGCATTGGATGCACATGCTATTCCTTTTGACAACAATAACTATATTGTTGATGAAGTTGATACCTCACGCGAAAGCGGATACAAGGCCGCGGAAAAACTGTTGAAAATAAATCCCGGAGTGACTGCAATTTTTGCATGCAATGATGCAATGGCCTTTGGGGCTATGCAGTGTGTTAAAGACGAAGGATACTCCGTTCCACAGGATATTTCCATCGTCGGATTCGATGATGTTGAGATTGCCCGGACTTCAGATCCTGAGCTGACAACTATTGCCGTGCCTAAGCAGGAGCTTGGCTGTGAGGCAGTGCGGCTGATGAACAGACTGCTGGAATCAAAAACTGTCACAAGCCATTCCGTTACCGTTGGTATTGAATTAATTAAACGCAATTCGACGGCTGTTAAACAATGATGCAAGCCCTGCAAATAAACAGTACAAGGCAAATGGCCATTGTGCAAACGGAAATACCGGTTCCGGATGATGCAAGTGTGTTGATAAAAGTTTCTGCCTGTGGTATTTGCGGTACGGATGTGCACATTTTTCAGGGTGAAGCCCTCGCGTTGCTGCCGTTAATTCCCGGGCATGAATTCGGCGGGGAAGTGATTTTTTGCGGCCAGAAAGTTAAACGTTTTAACACTGGAGATAATGTTGCTATTGACCCCAACATACATTGCGGGTATTGCAGTTATTGCCGCGAAGGCAGGATTAACCTTTGTATAAACCTGCAGGCTGTTGGTGTTACGCGCCAAGGTGGATTTGCTGAATATGTTGCCGTTCCGGAAACTCAAGTGTACAAATTGCCTCCTCTAATGGATGTTAATCAATCGGTATTTATTGAGCCGTTATCCTGCTGTTTACACGGTATGGATATTATTTCCGTTAAACCGGGGGATAAAGTTATTATTTCGGGCGCTGGGGCTATTGGGTTATACATGCTGCAATTAGCAAAACTTGCCGGTGCATCTTCTGTTATTGTTATCGAATCAATCCCGATACGGGCTGAAATTGCAAAAAAATACGGAGCAGATGCGGTTTTATCTTATACAGACTGCCAATTACAAGATACGGTTATGAGTTTGCAAAACGGCGGGCCTGATGTTCTGATTGAATGCGCCGGGAAAGCCGAGTCGTTAGAAAACTTATTCCGTGTTGCAACGAAGGGGAGTAGAGTTTTATTATTCGGGCTTGCCGCACAGCAAGCAGCCGCACACGTAAAAATGCAGGAGTTCTTTCACAAAGAGCTTCGTTTATATTCGTCCCTCTTAAACCCCTTTACTTTTCAGCGCGCGATTGATTTGTTACATGATGGCATAATTAGCACAGGGCAATTTGTCATTGATGAATTATTCCTCGGACAACCTGAAATTGAGAGAGTTTTAGCGGGTAAACAAGAAGTAAGTACATTAAAAAGTATTATTAAACCTCATCAAAAAACAACAACTGGAGTCACATTATGATTATGAAAAGGACTACGCGATGGTTTAAGGTAAACCTGCTCATGTTTATGACGATGCTATGTATATCTGCAAGTGCACAGATTACATCACATGGTTCATTTGAAGCTGAATTACCTTCTTACTGGAAAAAAGGTGCAGAGCCAGCCGGAGCAACACTAACATGGGCAACGGATCAGGCACGCTCTATGGTAAAATCCCTGAAGATCAGCAAAGCCACGACCAGCGAAGCTGCGGTATGGGAATCGGAAAACATGGTGGACTACTGGTCACAACGCCATTATGCAAATGTTGATATAAAAATCGGCGCGTGGGTAAAAACATCAGGAGTTAATGTTAACCCTGCAAATGATGAT